>CBIHOS010000326.1:0-2332 GCA_966211945.1 uncultured bacterium | reverse complement strand
CGAGTCTTACGGCTCGAAACATTCACTACCTCGTGCTGGAAAGTCCGCGTCCGGCTACGGTGGCCGGGAGACACCAACTGACGCGGGGACCGAACCACTATAGGAGTGTTCCCGACACGCACCAAATACTTTCGGCGGCTGGGCTGCAAGGGCGACGCGTCCTGCATCGATAGGTAGGGACGCGCCCGGCGCGTCCGACCCTCACGGCAAGCGGCCGCCCGGCGGCGGCCCTACCGCTGCGACAGGCTGTCCGACGCTTCGAGCCGCCAGCCGTACACGAGCATCCCGAGCCGGCGGGGATCGCCGCCACGCTGCAGATCGGCGGGCCGCACCGTGGCCGTGGTCTCGAGCCGCAGCAGGTTGATGCCGGCGCGCCACGACGCAGCCGGCACCTCCCACGTGTAGAGCCCGCGGGTGCCGTACACGGGGAACTCACCGGCCGGCTGCCCGTTGACGAGCAGTCGCACGACGTCGCCGGGTCGCGGCGGCCGCACGCCCTGCGCATCGAGCACCACCCGGCTCGCCCGCGCGGCCCGCAGGGGCAGACGGAAATCGGCGGCGCGACCCGACATCCACCGGAAGTAGCCGCCGGTGCCCACCTCGAGGTCGTGCCACCCGGCGCCATACAGCGGCTCGAATCGCGGCAGCAGCGGCAACTCGAGCACACCGTCGTCCAGGTCGAAGCGGTAGGGAAGGGGCCACGCCGCGCACACGCGAGCCAGCGGGGTCGCGGTCGCGGCAACCGGCCCGTCCTGCCGCAACGTCGCGCCCAGCGGGCGGCCGTCGCTGGCGATCGTGACGGCGGCCGCGCCGGGCCCGGTCGTCACCCGCGTCGCGGCCTCTTCGGCGCCCACGTCGACGAGGCGCGGTGCCACAGTCAACGGTCCACCCGGTGTTCGCAGATCCATCGTCGCCGGGCCGCCCGGCCAGGTGAGGCCCAGCGTACCGGTGCCGCTGACGGCGTCCAGGGCGATCGGCGTGGCGCCGACGTCGACGCACGGCAGCGCGGCGACCGCCTCGTGGCGGATTACCGGACCGTCGCCGAGCGGCGGTCCATCCAGGTGCGCCGCCGTCCGTCCGCCGCGCCAGCCGAGCAGGTCGCCGCGCGTCGTGAAGAACGCGAGGACCAGTCCCGGCTGATCGAGGATCGGTCGATCGCGTAAGAACAGACGCACCTGTGTGCCGTCGGCCTCGAGTCGCGCGTCGATCGGCGAACGGTGCCCGGTCCGGCCGATCGGATCGCCGGGCTGCACGGACAGCCGCAGCGCGTCGGTGCCGGCGGCCTCCAGTCCCTCGACGCGGGCCCGCGTCACGCCGGCGCCGAGGTGGCCGCGCGCCAGGCCCGCGTCGGGCGACCGCAGCCCGATGCCGCCGAGCGCCTGCCAGTCGACTGGCGTCAACGTCGCCGCCGCGTCGCGGGAGATCGCGGCGAGCACGATGGTTCCGCGCGGCAGCGCGTCGAGCAGTCGCGTCAACGGCACGCCGCCATCGTTCGGGTCCACGGCATCGAGGCCGAGGCCGCTCCACTGCAGGCGATCGCGCACCGAGGCGTCGACGACGATCGGGGAGCGCCCGCGCCCGGCCGCGGCATAGGCGTCGAGCGGGGACATGAGGCGCGGTCCGGCCGGACGACCAGCGTTGGCCCGAATCAGCGCCGCCACCAGCCGCCCGCTGGTGCTGCGATCCTCGACGAGCGGATGGCCGGCATCGACGAGCGCCGTCACGCCGTCGGCCCAGGTGCGGACCAGCGCCGCGTGCTGGCGCTGCTGGCCCCACGGCACGCGCCCGGCATGGAGGGCGATCCATACGACGAGACCCGCCATCGCCCAGCGGCCGGCACCGCGTCCACGCCAGCGTACGAGTCGGGCCAGACCGTCCCCGGCGATCCCCCACGTCCATGGCAGGACGACTGCCGCGTGCAGGTGAGGCGGCAACGGTGCCGCCACTCCGAAGATGACCGCCGCGCCCATCCACATCCGCCGCCGGCGCGCGCTGTCGTCGTCGATCACGCCCGACAGCGAGACGAGCGCGAGGAGCAGGCCGATTGGGCCCAGCTCGCCGCGAATGCGCGCAACTGCCTCACGCCCGTCGCCGAGCCCGAGTGCGAGCGCCACGGCGACGACCATGAACGCGACGACGAGCCACCGCTTCCGGGGCGACGACGAGACCCGTGCGGCGAAGCGACTGTCGGTCCGGCACGTCGTGGCCCACAGCAACATGGCGGTGAGCAGCGACAGCGGTCCGCCGCCCAGCGGCGACCCTGCCTGCCACGCGAACAACGGCGCGCTGGCGGCCGCGAGCGCGAGCAGCGCCGCCGCCGGCACACCGAGCG
>CBIHOS010000325.1:0-2979 GCA_966211945.1 uncultured bacterium | reverse complement strand
CCTCGTTGCTCTCGAAGCCGTCCATCTCGACGAGCAGCTGGTTGAGCGTCTGCTCACGCTCGTCGTGACCGCCGCCGAGGCCGGCGCCACGATGACGGCCCACCGCGTCGATCTCGTCGATGAAGATGATGCAGGGCGCGTTCTTCTTGCCCTGTTCGAACAGGTCGCGAACCCGGCTGGCGCCGACGCCGACGAACATCTCGACGAAGTCCGACCCGGAAATCGAGAAGAAGGGGACGTTGGCCTCGCCGGCCACCGCGCGGGCGAGCAGTGTCTTGCCCGTGCCCGGCTGGCCGATCAGCAGCACGCCCTTGGGAATGCGGCCGCCGAGCTTCTGGAACTTCTGCGGCTCCTTCAGGAAGTCGATGATCTCTTGAAGCTCTTCCTTGGCCTCGTCCACGCCGGCCACGTCCTTGAACGTAACCTTCTTCTGGGACCCGGACGACAGCTTCGCGCGGCTCTTGCCGAACGACAGGGCCTTGTTGCCCCCGCTCTGCATCTGCCGCATGAAGAAGATCCAGAAGCCGATCATCAGGAGGATCGGCGCCCACGTGTAGAGGAACAACCCCCACGGGCTGCCGGTCGGCTCCTTGGCGGTGACCTCAACCTTGTTGGCCACGAGCTTGTTGCCGAGGCCTTCGTACTGGCTGGGCGCGTAGGTGCGCGCGTTCTCGCCGTCACGGTAGGTGGCGACGATCTCCTGCCCGGTGATGGTGACCTTGTCGACCTTGTTGGTGTCCAGCTGCTGGACGAACGTGCTGAACGGGATGACTTCCTCGCGGGCCTGGAAGTTCGCTGAGAAATTCCAGATCAACACCCCGACGATGACGAGCACCATCCAGAACAGCAGGCTCCTGAGCGTCGAGTTCAACAATTTCCTCCTGGCCGCGTGATTTTCAAGAGTAGCACGGCGATCGTATGTGGCTGGATTGCAAATTCCTCGCCGACTGCGAGGCCAACCACCCACGCAATCCGTCCAGCTGCAGTTGTGATGACGGGAACGCTGTCGCGCTCATCGCGCGGGACCTTGCGATTCACCATCAGGTCCTGAATCTTCTGACTGCCCTGCACGCCCGCCGGCCGCATCCGGTCGCCCGGACGACGCGTGCGGACGATGACCGACGAGCCGATCGCGGCTGCGTCGAGGGCGACCATGACCGCGCCCTCCCGCGCCGGCCGAGCGTCGGCCTGCCATTCCTCGCGTCGGAGGACTGACGCATCGACGACCAGCCCGTGCGCCGCCACCTCCACACTGCCCGGCACGGGCAAGACCGTCGGAGCCGGCGCCGGCTCGTCGATGGCCTCGACCGCACCGGTCGAGTTCGCCAGGCGGAGCGTGGACCCGATCCGCCGTACTTCCAGGCTCCGCAGCCGTGCCGTGCGTCCCTCGGGCAGCTGCTCGAGCCTGGCGAGCAGCGCGACCAGCGCCAGACTCACCGCGCCGCGCGGCAGCATCTGCTCCAGCGCCGCCATCCGGACCCGCCGCTGCAGCATGGGCGGCACCTCGTGGAGGCGCCGCAGGTCGAGCACCCAGCCGCCGTCGGCTTCGGGCATCAGGAGCGACGGCAGTTCGACCGCCACACAGGCAGCGATCCAGCGTTCATCGTCTCTCCAGGCATCTGCCTGGCGGGCCAGCCGTTCGGGCAGGCCCTCGCCTGCTACCTGGGTCAACGCCGGCAGTATGAGGTGGCGCACGGCGTTGCGCGGGATCGAGACGTCGCGGTTGGAGGCGTCCTCTCTCCAACTGAGACCCCGTTCAGCCAGGTATTGTTCCACGGCGCTCCTGTCGATCTCGATGAGCGGCCTGATCACGAGGCCGTGCATCGGCCAGATGCCGGAGAGCCCGCGCGTGCCGGCACCGCGCATCAGCCGCAACAGGACCGTCTCCGCCTGATCGTCGAGCGTATGCCCGAGCGCGATCCGCGTCGCGAGCCGCCGCCGCGCCACGAGCCTGAAGGCCGCGTGCCTGAGCGCGTGTCCGGTTCGCTCCACCGACCATCGTCTGCGGGCGGCCTCGGCGGCCACGTCCACGGGCACGAGGTCGAACGGCAGGCCGAGCGTCGCCGCCAGCGCCTCGCAGGCCCGCGCGTCCTCGTCGGCGGCCTCGCCGCGGAGGCCGTGGTGGACGTGGACGATCCCCGCCAGCCGGATGCGGGCGCGGCCGGCGAGCGCCGCCAGCACGTGCGCGAGGGCCGTGGAGTCGGCGCCGCCGGATGCCGCGATCAACACCCGATCGCCCTCGACGAGCAGGCCATGGCGCCGGATGGTCGCCCACACGCGGGTCGGAAAGCGGGTCATCGGAAGGTCGGCAGCCTCACGCAGGCTGCAGGCTACAGGCTAACGTGAGGCGGGGCGCGTTCCCCCGACTTGTCCGCCGAAGCCTGGGCAAAGGCGGAACGCGCCTGTCGGAGATCCGCCGCGTGGCGGTTGTTGCCATCCGCGCGAGCCGGCTGGCATTCGTCGTGGCAACAGCCGATGGAACCGCGCGGGCCGGCCGGCGTCAAAGTGTGCTCGGGCCGGCCGCACTCATGCCCGGACGTGGTGACGTACCGCGCTCCGGACACATGGCACGCGTCGTGCTCCTGAGGATGGACATGTCACGATCTCTGAACTTTGCCGATGTCGCGGTCCGGCCGGAGGGCGGCCAGTGGGTCGTCGTCGATCACGCCGACCGCCGCGTGCTCGAACAGCGCTTCTCCGACCGCTTTTCCGCGATTTCGCTGGGGCTGCTCGTCGCCAGCCAGCAGGGCGGCGCCCTGTGGATCGACGAACTGGACGAACCGGCACCGGCCGAGACGTCCCGCGTCGTCTACCACTGACGCGACGGCGCGCCGACGCGTCGTCCACCCCGCCGTCAGTGAACGGCGTCATTTGGTCATCGGTCGCCTCGTCGGCACTACGCGAGGCACGTGTTCCACCCCGTCGCGTCGACCGACGCGACCACGGCACCACCCACCCACCACCCGAAGGTAGGGCCGC
>CBIHOS010000324.1:0-3301 GCA_966211945.1 uncultured bacterium | reverse complement strand
ATCTCGCGCCTGGTCAGCCGCAGCATCACCGGGCGGCCGTGCGGGCACACCGTGGAGTACGCGGTGGCGTGCAGTTCGTCGAGGATGAACTGCATCTTCTCGAGCGGCAGTGGATCGTTGGCCTTCACTGCGGCATGGCACGCCATGGTCGCTGCGATGTGCTTCAACACATCGTCGACGCGACCGCCGCGATCGAAGCCGTCGAGATCCTGGCCGAGCGCACGAAGCGCCGGCTCCACGTCCGCCAGCGTGAGGAGTGCCGGCATCGCCGACACCCGCACCGACTTGCCGCCGAACGGCTCGACCTCGAAGCCCAGACGCGCGAGATCCTCGCGGTGGGCCTCGAGCGCCGCCATCTGCGAGGCGTCCATCTCGAACACGAGCGGCGTGAGGATGCCCTGGCTCGTGAGCCGGCCGGTCGTGAGACGCTCGTAGATGCGCTCGTACAGCACGCGCTCGTGCGCGACGTGCTGGTCGACGATCGCGATCCCGTCCTGATCGACCGCCAGGATGTAGGTGTGGCGGAACTGGCCCAGCGGCTTCATCGGGCGCGGCCCGTCGCCGTTCACCGTACGCGCCGGAAGCGCACTGGCTGCCGCGTCCAGGCCGACAATCGCCGCCGTGAACGCATCGTCGACGCGTCCGTCGGCCCGCGCAGGCACCGGCTGCTCTCCGACCTGTCCTCCACCGACCGCGGCGGCCGCGCGCGAGGCGTCGTGCTCCCACCCGCTCAGGCCATCGACGGCTGCGCGGTGTCGAGCCTGGTCGTGGCCGGCTGGCGGCACGACCCGCCACGGGTCCTGACGGAACGTCGGGTCCGGGCGCAGCACGCCTGGCAGCAGCGGCATCGCCGGCAGGGCGGCAGGGGCGATCGGTGCCTGCAGTCGCAATTGCGGCACCGGCCCGGCGCCGAGCGCGTCGGCAAGCGCGCGCCGCAGCACTTCGTGGATCAGGCCCTGTTCCAGGAACCGCACTTCGGCCTTTGTCGGATGCACGTTCACGTCGACGCGTTCGGGCGGCAGCTCGATGAAGAGGTGGACCTCCGGGCTGCGCTCCTTGACCGTCGCCACCGCGTACGCCGCCTGGATCGCATGCGCGATCGTCTTGTCGCGCACGATGCGGCCGTTCACGTAGATGTTCTGCGGCCCGCGGCGCGGTCCCTGTTCGGCGAGCGGCGCGATGTAGCCGTGCAACCGCACGCCGCCGCCTTCGCGGCGCACTTCGACGAGGTCCGGCCTGGCCTGGTAGATCTGGTAGAAGCGCTCGCCGATGTCGCTCGCAGGCGGACACTGGAGCAACGAACGGCCGCCGCTGGTCAGCGAGAAGCCGACCGTCGGCGCGCCCAGCGCCAGCTGCGTCAACACGCGCGACACCTGCGCCGACTCCGCCGATTCGGCCTTGAGGAACTTGCGCCGCGCCGGCAGGTTGTAGAACAGGTCGCGGACGTCGATGGTCGTGCCCTCCGGGGCGCCGATGTCGACGATGCCGGCCGGCTCGCCACCGTCGATGCGCACCTCGACGCCGGTCAGCGCACCGCGCGCGCGCGTCCGCAGCGTGAAATGCGACACCGACGCGATGCTCGGCAGCGCTTCGCCGCGGAAGCCGAGTGTCCGGATGGCATCGAGATCGGCGGCGACGCGAATCTTGCTCGTCGCGTGCCGCTGCACCGCCAGCCGCGCGTCAGCCGCGCTCATTCCCTCCCCATCGTCCTCGACGCGGATGCGGGCGCGACCGCCCTGCTCGATGGCGACGGCGATGCGGCGCGATCCGGCGTCGAGCGCGTTCTCGACGAGTTCCTTGACGACCGAGGCGGGCCGTTCGACGACCTCGCCCGCGGCGATCTGGTTGGCGAGGGCCGGCGGCAGGATGGCGACCTTCACCTCAGACCCAGCCCCGCTTGCGGAAGACCCAGATCATGCCGCCGCTGATCACCAGCATCATCACGACGATCTCCCAGAACTGCGCCGTATCGCCGCCAGGCATGTACGGCAGCCGCACGTTCATCCCGTAGAGTCCCGTGAGCACGGTCAGCGGCATGAAGATCGTGGCAATCAGCGTCAGCACCTTCATCACCTCGTTCATCTTGTTGGAGACGAACGACAGGTGGGCATCGAGCACGCCGGTGATGCGATCGTGGAACGTGCTGGCCTCGTCGGCGAGCCTGACCAGGTGGTCGTGTACGTCGCGGAACTTGTAGCTGAGCGCCTCGTCGATCGTCGCGAACTCCCGGCGCGCCAGCCGCCCCACCACGTCGCGCTGCGGCGTGACGACGCGCCGCAACGAGCCGACATCGCGCTTGAGCGCCAGGATCTGCCGGACGACGGCCTCGTTGTTGGCCGTGAACACCGCGTCCTCGACCGCATCGAGGCGCTCCTCGAGTTGGTTCACCTCGGGCCGGTAGTTGTCGACCATCGTGTCGACGATGCGGTGGACGAGCGTCATCGGCCCGCTGCCGAGCACGAAGCCGTTGCGCGGACAGATGCCCTGCACCGACGCGATCGAGCGCGACGTGCCGTCGTGAACCGTCACCAGGTAGTTGGGACCGATGAAGAAGTCGATGTCGTGGGTCGAGAAGCCGCCCTGCTGCGTCGCGTTGAAGTCGATGCCGTGCAGGATCAGGTACAGGTAGCCGTCGTAGGGCTCGACCTTCGGGTGGTGCGACTCGCTGACCGCGTCCTCGATCGACAGCTCGTGGAAGTGGAACGTGTCGGCCAGTACGCGGCGGGTCGCGTCGCGATCGGCGTTGCCGAGGTCGGTCCAGACGATCGCGCCGGAGCCGGCGGCAAGCCAGGCCGGGTCGACGGCCTCGACCTTGCGTGTCACCCCGTCCAGATGGACGAAGACGGTGATGGCCTCGGCCGGGTCCGTCGGCGGCAGCACGCACGCCGCGCCTGCGGCGGCGTCGTTGGCACACTCTCCTGACGACGTTGTCATCTGATGAACAGGAATAGCAGGAACCGACGAAAACAGGTAGGGCGCGGTGAGAGGGACGCGCCCGACCACGGCCGCGCGGGGGGCGGCCCCAACCATCGTCGCGCCGACCGCTTCCGGCCGGCGCAGGGCATTCCACCGAGCTGATCCGCGCGGGTCGCGGCGCGCTACTCTGGAGGGGTCAGACAGCGAGGGCAACCTGAGGGCGAGACCTTCAACTGAACGTCCCCTTCCCGCGAAAGCCGCCTGATCTTCTGATGGCCGAGAGTCCACCCACGGGTGGGCTTTCCGCGTTTAACGGGCTCAGGGCAGGATGTCGTCAAGCGTCGCCGTGAAGCGCTCGCCCGACTCCTCGAGCTCGCCCTCGTCG
>CBIHOS010000323.1:0-3334 GCA_966211945.1 uncultured bacterium | reverse complement strand
GCCCTGTTCGAGGCAGGCGGCCGGGTCATCGACAGTTCGCCCATGTATGGGTCGTCGGAGGAGGTGGCTGGCGACCTGCTGGCCGCCGGCGGCTATCACGAGCGCGCCTTCGTGGCGACGAAGGTCTGGACGGAGGGCCGGGCGGAGGGCATCGCCCAGATGGACGCCTCGATGCGGAAGCTGCGGGACACACGTATCGAGCTGATGCAGGTCCACAACCTCGTCGACTGGCGCACGCACCTCGACACGCTGCGCGGCTGGAAGCGTGAGGGCCGCATCCAGCATCTCGGCATCACGCACTATCGCGACGATGCGCACGACGAGTTGGAGGCGGTATTGCGAAGTGAGCGCGTGGACAGCGTGCAACTGAACTACGCGGTGGACAACCGCGCAGCCGAGCAGCGGCTGTTGCCGCTCGCGGCGGATCGCGGCGTGGCCGTGCTCGTGAACCTGCCGTTCGGCGGCGGCGGGCTGCTCACGCGCGTGGCGTCGAGGCCGCTGCCGGCGTGGGCTGGCGAGATCGGCTGCCGGACATGGGCCCAAGTGCTCCTCAAGTTCGTCGTCGCGCATCCGGCGGTCACGTGCGCGATACCGGGAACGAGCCGCGACGAACACATGCGCGACAACGCGGCGGCGGGCACGGGCGTCCTGCCGGACGCCGCGATGCGCCGCCGCATCGTCGATGCGCTGCGTTGACCGCGCGACCCACTACTGTTGCGGCGAGATCGCCACGACGCGCCACTCCCAGGTGACGCCATAGGCCCGCGCCAGCTCGTTCAGATCGTTGCGCAGCAGGCGCCAGTCGCTCTGCGCCCGATCGGTGAGCGCGAAGCGGCCCATCATGCCGTTGATGGACGCCGCCCGGGTCATCACCTCGCGCACGTCCTCGGCCGACGACTTGTCATCGTCGAAGCGCTTCTCGAGACGGTCGGTGGCGTTCTCGAATGCCCGCACGTAGCGGTTCAGGTCGTTCTCGAGCCGTGAGTCGTCGACGCGGCTCTTGTCGAGCGCGTCGTCGAGCGAGCCGCGGAACTTGTCCGCCGCCGTCTCGATGCGCTCGAGAAGCCGCTCGACCTGATCGTCGGACAGCCGGCTCGGCTCCTGTGTGGTGGCGTGCGCCGGGGGTGTGAGCGTGCCGCTCATCGTGAGCGCGACGGCGGCGGTCAGATATCGTGCGTATCTCGACATGACTCTGCCTCCCATGCCCTTGGACGGCTGCAAGTCGGATGCCCGCGTGCCGCTCGCCGACGCCACAAGGTGAGCCGTTCGTAGCGACGGACAGGCCTGTCAACCAACGGCCCAGGTCTGCGTATTACCTGGGCATGACGACGACTTTGCTGGCCGCATCGCGGCCCCACGTCCTGCGCATGGCCTTCGGCCTGGTCTGCCTGGCGGCCGCGCCCTCACCGGTGTGTGCCCAGCGCGCAGCGGCCGCCGCGCTGACCCAGACGCCCTCGGCGGCCGTGGCGCAGGCCCCCGGCGCCCAGGCGCAGCCCGTTGCCCTTCCCGCGACCGTCCAGAGCGCCAACGACACACGTGACCAGTTCAACGAGCTGCTCGGCGAGCATCCACCGGCCCTGCGCGAGGTGTTCCAGCGCGATCCGGCCCTGCTCGCCAACGCCGAGTACCTGGCGCCCTATCCGCGCATCACGAATTTCCTGGCAGCCCATCCCGAAATCGTGCGATCGCCGTCATACTTCGTTGGCGAATGGCATCGTTCCGAGCGCGAACCGGACGGCGTCTGGATGTACCGCGAGATGATGTCGATGATCTCGGTCGGCGTCGTCCTGCTGCTGTTCGCCCTGTCGGCCGCATGGCTGATCCGCACCGCGCTGGATCATCGCCGGTGGCAGCGCGTGTCGAAGGTGCAGGTCGAGACGCACAGCAAGGTGCTGGACCGGATGACGTCGAGCGACGACCTGCGCGCCTACATGGAATCGCCGGCCGGACGCCGGTTCCTCGAGTCTGCGCCGATCGCCCTGGACGGCAAGGCGGCGCCGCTCTCGGCTCCCCTCAATCGCATCCTCTGGTCCATCCAGGTCGGTGTGGTCGCGCTGCTGGCGGGCGTGGCGCTCCAGTACGTCAGCCGGAGCGTGATTGCCGACGCCGGCCAGCCGCTGTGGGTGCTCGGTGTGCTGCTCACCGCCGTCGGCGCCGGGTTCCTCGTCTCGGCCGGTCTCTCGTACATGCTGTCGCGGCACCTGGGTCTGCTCAGGTCGGGCGGCAACGGCGCGATGCACGACCTCCCGCAGGTGTGAGATGAGCGAGACGCGCCTGGACGCCCTTGCGCTTCACGCGACCGCCTGTGACGAGCCATTCGTGCTCCGCGAAGACGAGTTCCGTCTGCTCTACGACCGGACGTCGCGGGCGCTGTGGGTCTACCTGTACCGCCTGACGCGCGACACCCATGCGTCCGACGACCTGCTGCAGGAGACCTACTACCGCTTCCTGCGGACACCGGCCACCTACGACGGCGAGCTGCACGAGCGCAACACGCTCTACCGGATTGCCACCAACCTCGTTCGCGATCGGCGGCGCCGCGTGCGTCCGCCGACCGTGACGTTCGACGAGGCCGCCAGTGCGATGCCGGCGGCCCACGACGACACGCAGGCGGCCGGCGATCGGGCCGACGTGCGGCGCGCGATGGCGCAGTTGCGCGAGCGGGACCAGCAGCTGCTGTGGCTGGCGTACGCGGAGGGCTCGTCGCACAAGGAGATCGCGGCGTCGCTCGGCGTGCGGGCCAACAGCGTCAAGACGCTGCTGTTCCGCGCCCGTCAGCGGCTCGCGGCGTTGTTGCCGCGGACGCCGAGCCAGGCGGGAGGTCGATCGTGACGGGCACGTGTTCGTACGAAGACGCCGTGGTGGCGCTGGCGCTGGCCGGCCCTGATGCGGGTGCGGCTCCGGCACTGCGCGCGCACCTGGCCGGGTGCCCGTCGTGCCGGGAAGTGCACGGCCTGGTGTCGGTGCTGCACGAGGATCGCGCCGAGACGCTGGCCCAGGTGCAGGTGCCTTCGGCAGGCCTGGTCTGGTGGAAGGCGACGCTGCGCGCCCGGCACGAGGATGCCGCGCGTGCGACTCGCCCGATCACCGTCGTCGCCGGCCTGACCGCGGCGTGCCTGGTCGGACTGCTGGCCTCGGTGTCGGGGCTCATCGCCTGGTATCTGCAGGACGCGCTCGCCGTGCAGCCGGCGGTGCAGGTGTTGAGCGCCGCCATCGCGTCGATCGGCGCGACCGACGGCGGCGGCGCCGTCACGGCCACGAGACTGGTCGTGTGGCTCGTCGCCGGCGGGCTCGCCGTCGCGACGCCGCTGCTGTTGTACGTCGCGCTGCGCGA
>CBIHOS010000322.1:0-3368 GCA_966211945.1 uncultured bacterium | reverse complement strand
TGTCACCGCCCGACAAGTCGGGCGGCTACGAATCGTACCCGGTACCCGGTACCCGATACCCGGTCTTATACTGAGATGTTGCTGCCCTTCGCGATTACCGCAGAACCGCTCGACGTCCCGGGCTTGCTTGCGTTGGCACAGACACGGCACGCCGCGCAGGCCGCGCGTGACGATGTCGAGGGACCGGGGGCGGTGATCGTGTTCGTCGGCACGGTCCGGGGGCGCCACCAGGGGCAGGACGTCGAGGCGCTCACCTACGAGGCCTACGAGCCGCTGGCCGTGGCCGCCTTCGAGCGCATCGCGTCGGAAGCCGCGGCGCGGGTGCCGGGAACGGTGCTGTGCCTCCACCACCGCATCGGTACGCTCGCGGTCGGCGAGCCCTCGATCGCCATCGTGGCGGCCAGCGCTCACCGGGCCGAGGCGTACGCGGCATCCCGGTTCGCGATCGAGCGCGTCAAACAGATTGCCCCGGTGTGGAAGCGCGAGGTGTTGCGCGACGGTGCGTCGTGGGTCGAGGGTGCGACCGTCCATCCCGACGACGAGGAGCCGCTGGCGGAGGCATGGAGGCGCGCATGCCGGTGACGGTGCGGTTGTTCGCCAGGCTGCGCGAGATTGCCGGCGCGGACGAACTGACGAGGGAGATCGGCGGCGCGACGACCGTGCGCGACGTCTGGGAGGCGCTGGCCGTCGAGTGGCCGGCGCTGGCACCCTACGCGCCGAGCCTCTCGTGTGCGGTCAACGCGCAGTACTCCCGCATGCACACCACCGTGCAGGAGGGCGACGAGATTGCCTTCCTTCCTCCGGTGTCGGGCGGGTGAGTACCGCCACGGGTAGCCTGCAGCCTGCAGCCTGCAGCCTACCTGCCACGTTCGCGCAGGCTGTAGGCCGCAGGCCCGTAGGCTGACATGTTGGACAAGCTCGCGTCCGTCGAGGCGCAATACAACTACCTGATGGGACTCATCGCCGACCCGGCGGTGCAGTCCGATGCGCAGGCGTACAAGGCGCACACCAAGACCCTGTCGGAGTTGCAGGAGCTGGTGGACGCCTATCGATCCCTCAAGTCACTCGAAGAGCAGCTCGCGCAGGCGCGGGAGCTGGTGTCGGGCGCCGACGCCGACATGGCCGCCCTGGCCAGGGAGGAACTCGCCGAACTCGAGCCGCAGCACGCGACGCTGCTCGAGCACGTCAAGTTCCTGCTGATCCCGAAGGATCCCAACGACGCCAAGAACGTCGTGCTCGAGGTGCGGGCCGGGACGGGCGGCGAAGAGGCGGCGCTGTTTGCCGCCGAACTGTTCCGGATGTACGCGCGCTACGCCGAGCGTCAGGGCTGGAAGTTCGAGGTGATGTCGACCAGCGACGCCGATGCCGGCGGCATGAAGGAAGGCATCGCGACGATCGAAGGCAAGCAGGTGTACAGCCATCTCAAGTACGAGAGCGGCGTGCACCGCGTCCAGCGCGTGCCGGCAACCGAGGCGAGCGGCCGCATCCACACGTCGACGGCCACCGTCGCCGTGCTGCCCGAGGCCGAGGACGTCGACATCCAGATCAACGACAAGGACCTGCGCGTCGACACGTTCTGCTCGAGCGGGCCCGGCGGCCAGTCGGTCAACACCACGTACTCGGCGGTGCGCATCACCCACATCCCCACCGGCGTGGTCGTATCGCAGCAGGACGAGAAGTCGCAGATCAAGAACCGCGCGAAGGCGATGAAGGTGCTGCGCTCGCGCCTCTACGAGATGGAACTGCGCAAGCAGCAGGACGCCATCGCCAAGGATCGCAAGAGCCAGGTCGGCACCGGCGAGCGATCCGAGAAGATCCGCACGTACAACTTCCCGCAGAGCCGAATCACGGACCACCGCGTGAACTACACGACGCACCAGCTGTCGGCCGCGATGGACGGCGACCTGCACGACCTCATCGACCAGGTGACGACGTTCTACAGATCCGAGCTGCTGAGGGATGCCAGCCGCACCGAAGCGGTGGACGGCCTGACGGCGGCCCGCCGATGACGATTCGTGCGGTGAGCCTCGAGGCCCGCGACCGCCTGCGTGCCGCCGGCGTCGGCGAGAGGTCGGCCGGCCTCGACGCCGAGGTGCTGGCCCGCCACGTCCTGGGCTGGGACCGTTCGACGTGGATCACGCGCGCCGACATGCCTGCGTCGCCGGCGTTCCTCGACGCGTACGGCTCTGCCATCGCCCGCCGCGTCGCGCGCGAGCCGGTCGCCTACATCGTCGGGCGCCGCGAGTTCTACGGGCGCGACTTCGCGGTCTCGCCGGCCGTGCTCGTGCCCCGGCCGGAAACGGAACTGATCGTCGAGTGGGTGCTGCGGACGGTGCCGGTCGGACCGGCGCCGCGAATCGTCGACGTGGGCACCGGCAGCGGCGCGATGGCGGTGACGCTCGCCGCCGAGCGGCCGGCGTGGCACGTGCTCGGCACCGACATCTCGCCGGAGGCGCTCGTCGTCGCCCGCGCCAACGCCGACGCCCTCGGTGTGGGCGACCGCGTCACGTTCGTCGCCGGCGACCTGCTGGCGCCGGCCAGCGGTCCGCTGGACGTCATCGTGTCCAACCCGCCATACGTGGCGCGGCGCGATGCGCCGGGCATGCTGCCCGACGTCCGCGACCACGAACCGCACGTCGCGCTGTTCGGCGGTCCCGATGGGCTCGACCTGCCGCGTCGCCTGCTGCACGAAGCGGTCGCGAAGCTCGCGCCAGGCGGCTGGCTCGCGATGGAGTTCGGCTACGGCCAGGCCGACACGATGGCCGAGGCTGCTACCACCGCCGGCCTGCAGGTGATCGAGATCCTGTCGGATTTGCAGGGCATCGAACGGACGCTCATCGCTCGACAGCAACACGCGTAAGTCCCGCCTTCGACATTGCGCATTCACGCATTCCGCATTACGGGGAGGGCCCGGTTCGCCGCCCGACTCACCCAGGCGGCCAGCCAAGCCCCCGCCCGGCCAACAGGTGCAAGTGGATGTGGAAGACGGTCTGGCCGGCGTCTGCGTTGCAGTTGAGCACCGTCCGGTAGCCCCGGTCGGCGTAGCCGCGTTCCTTCGCGATCTGCGCGGCCCTGTAGTGCATCACGCCCACGAGGTCCGCATCGTCCGGCGTCAGGTCGTTCAGCGTCGCGACGTGGCGGCGCGGCACGATCAGGCAGTGCAGCGGCGCCTGCGGGTTGATGTCCTCGAACACGACAAGGTCGGCATCCTGGTAGATGACCTTGGCCGGGATCTCCGACGCCGCGATTCGGCAGAAGAGGCAGCTGGACATGTCACAGGGTAATCCGGGTACCGGGTACCGGGTGCCGGGTACCGGGTATCGGGTATCGGGTATCGGGTATCGGGTATCGGGTATCGGGTATCGGGT
>CBIHOS010000321.1:0-3418 GCA_966211945.1 uncultured bacterium | reverse complement strand
TTGCTCGCGGCGCCGGTGTGGCCGGGCGGCGGGCCGGGGGGGGGCCGATTGGTGCGGACGTGGGCCCCCGGGGGGCGCGCGACCGGAGCGGCAGACGCTGCCGCGGCGACGGTGGCGGCGACGGCGGCCTCGGCGGGTGCCTCGACCGACGCGAGCGTCGGATCCGGCATGTTGACCCCGGCCCGGAACCGAGCTTCCGGCGACAGGAACTTGGTCGCCATCCAGCGGAACACGTAGTCGACGATCGACTTCGCGAAACGGACCTCGGGGTTGCGCGTCATCCCCGACGGCTCGAAGCGCGCGTGGCTGAACTTGTCCACCAGCACCTGCAGCGGCACGCCGTACTGCAACGCGTAAGAAATCGCCTGCGCGAAGGCGTCGGCAAAGCCCGAAATCGTCGAGCCTTCCTTGGCCATCACGAGGAAGATCTCACCCGGCTGCCCGTCGTCGAACATGCCGACGGTGATGTAGCCCTCGTGGCCGGCGATGTCGAAGCGGTGGGTGATCGACGGCCGTTCGTCTGGCAGCTTGCGGCGCACCGGCTGCGGCACGGCCGCGGCGGCCGCGACCTCGGCCGCCTGCTTGTCCTTCGACGTGTTCAGCGGCTGGGTCCGCTTGCTGCCGTCGCGGTAGATCGAGACCGCCTTGGCGCCGAGACGCCAGGACTGGATGTAGGCCTCCTGGATCTCGTCGACGGTGGCGTCCTTGGGGACGTTGACCGTCTTGCTGATCGCGCCCGAGATGAACGGCTGCACGGCGCCCATCATCTTGATGTGGCCCATGTAGTGGATCGAGCGGTCGCCCTTGAGCGCCTTGAAGGCACAATCGAAGACCGGCAGGTGCTCGACCTCGAGGTGCGGCGCCCCCTCGATCGTCTCGTGCTCGTCGATGTAGGCGACGATCTCCTTGATCTGCTGCGCCGAGTACCCGAGCTTCTCGAGCGCCATCGGCACGGTGCCGTTGACGATCTTCATCAGGCCGCCGCCGACCAGCTTCTTGTACTTGACGAGCGCGATGTCCGGTTCGACGCCGGTCGTGTCGCAGTCCATCATGAAGCCGATGGTGCCGGTCGGCGCCAGCACGGTCGCCTGCGCGTTGCGGAAGCCCGCCTGCTCACCGATCTCGATCGCATCGTCCCAGGCCGCCCGCGCGCCTTCGTAGAGATCCTTGGGCACGTTGGTCCGGTCGATGTCCTTGAGCGCCGCGCGGTGCTTCTTCATCACGCGCAGGAACGGCTCGCGGTTCTTCTCGTAGCCCTCGAACGGGCCGCCGTGGTCACGCGCGACGCGGGCCGACTGGGCGTAGGCCTCGCCGGTCATCACCGCGGTGATCGCCGCCGCCATGTCGCGGCCGGCGTCGCTGTCGTACGGCAGGCCGCGCGACATCAGCAGGGCGCCGAGGTTGGCGTAGCCGAGGCCGAGCGGCCGGTAGGCGAGGCTGTTGCGCTCGATCGCCTTGGTCGGGTAGCTGGCGTTGTCGACGATGATCTCCTGTGCGGTGATCAGCACGCGGCAGGCGGCCCGGAAGCCGTCGACGTCGAAGGTGCCGTGCTCGTCGACGAACTTCATCAGGTTGATCGACGCCAGGTTGCACGCCGAGTCGTCGAGGAACATGTACTCCGAGCACGGATTGCTCGCGTTGATGCGGGCCGTGTTCGGGCAGGTGTGCCAGTCGTTGACCGTCGTGTCGAACTGCATCCCCGGGTCGCCGCAGATGTGCGTCGCCTCGGCGATCTGGTGCATCAGGTTGCGCGCCTTGAGGATGTCCATCGGCGCGCCGTCGCGCACCGCGTGGGTCGTCCAGTCGCGGTCGTCGAGCACCGCGCGCATGAAGTCGTCGGTCACGCGCACGCTGTTGTTGCTGTTCTGGAAGAACACCGACGCGTAGGCCGGGCCGGTGAACGAGCCGTCGTAGCCGGCGTCGATCAGCGCCCAGGCCTTCTTCTCTTCCTCGACCTTGCAGTTGATGAAGTCGACGATGTCGGGATGGCCGGCGTTGAGGATCACCATCTTGGCGGCGCGGCGGGTCTTGCCGCCCGACTTGATGACGCCGGCAAACGCGTCGAAGCCCTTCATGAACGACACCGGCCCCGAGGCGGTGCCGCCGCCGGCGAGCAGCTCGCGCGACGACCGGATGGCCGACAGGTTCGAACCGGTTCCGGATCCGTACTTGAAGAGCATCCCCTCGGTCTTGGCGAGCGTGAGGATCGACTCCATCGTGTCCTGGACGGCGTTGATGAAGCACGCCGAGCACTGCGGATGGGGCTCGATGCCGCAGTTGAACCAGACGGGGCTGTTGAAGGCCGCCTTCTGGAACACGAGGAGGTGCTTGAGGTCGTCGCTGAACGCCTGCAGGTCGTCTTCGCTCGCGAAGTACTTCTGCGTGCGGGCCCAGCCCGTGATCGTGTCGACGACGCGGCCGATCAGCTGCCGCACCGAGCGCTCGCGCTCGGCCGTGCCGATGGTCCCGCGGAAGTACTTCGAGACGACGATGTTGGTCGCCTGCTGCGACCAGAACTTCGGGATGTCCACGTCGCGCTGCTCGAACACGACGTTGCCCTTCTCGTTGCCGATGACGGCCGAGCGGGTTTCCCATTCCACGGCGTCGAACGGGTCGACTCCGTCTTGCGTGAACGTCCTGGCGAACTCCAGACCGGGCGCCGAGACAACGACTTCAGCGGTCGCAGCCGACGAACCGATCACGGTCTCGACCGACTGCGCAGACCCTCGCTGCATTCCTTCCTCCCATGTCGGCACGAACCCGCCCCGGGTCGGCGCACGACAAGCTCTAAGTCTCAATCCGTTCCCGAAAGCACGACACGCACCTCGCCGGCCGAGACGCCGCCAGCCCGCGAGCAGCAGGTCGTGCCGAAATCGGCACTCGGGCGCGTACGTATCGGTCCGTCAGGAGGCGTGATCCGTCCGGCGGCGTGCCCTCGCTCGTGTTGACTCAGGGGCCCGTCGCTCCGAGTGGCTGGGTGCTCTCGGGCAGGAGCGGACTACGCGCTTCGGAAAGCCACTATGCTCCCGTCGCCAGGGGTTGTCAACGGGAATTTACACCAGATATTGTGCGCCCTATCGCGTGCATACGCAACATACAGGCACGTGCCCGAATTCGCCGCAACGCCTTCCGGGAGCACCACTTACGGCGCGAGCGACCGGGTGACGGTCCGGCGACCATTCCTCACCGGCCGCAGCGTCGGGCCGTTGGCGCCCCCCTCCACGAACAGATGGGGCGCCGTACGGTCGGGCGCGCTGCGGGCGGGTCGCAGGTGGGTCGGCGCCTCATCCGGCGTTGACACCGGCAGGGGCACCGGTAGGGGGCGCTCCCCGCGCCGGCCCCCAAAACACCCCCGCCCCCCCCGCCGGCGCCCCATTTAACGCGCCCCCCCCCCACGGGGGGAGGGGGGGGGAGCGGG
>CBIHOS010000320.1:0-3441 GCA_966211945.1 uncultured bacterium | reverse complement strand
CGTTCGGCGTTCGGCGTTCGGCGTTCGGCGTTCTTCAGTCCCACTACTCCGGCGCCTTGCCAGGGATGAGCGGCTCGGTCTTGCGAATCTCCGGACCGTTCTCGGTGCAGACGGCGTAGTCGCTCTCGTACATCGACACGCCAGCGACCTCGCCGGCCTTGTTCAGCACGTAGAAGTTCAGCCCGAACTTCGGCTTGCCTTCGTGGAGCAGCCGCTTCTCGATGGTGTTGGCGCGCACCCGCCGCAGCGCCTCCATGCCGGCGTCCTTGGGCGACTTGCCCTGCCGCAGCTGCTCGACGATGAGGTACGAGCACAGGCCGTACAGGTTGGCCTCGCCGCGCCCGGTGGAACCGGCCGCCCCGACCTCGCCATCGACATAGAGCCCGGCCCCGAGAATCGGCGAGTCGCCGACCCGGCCGGGGATCTTCCACGCCAGGCCGCTGGTGGTCGTCACGCCGCAAATCTCGCCCTTGGCGTTGAGACCGTCGCAGTTGATCGTGCCGAAGTAGTGATCGCGATCGATCAAGCCGTCGCGGACCATCGACCAGCCGGCATCGAACCCGGCCTGGGCCCGCTTCTCGGGATCGAGGAAGTGTTCCGGGTCGAGCCGGCGCTTCCACTCGAGCCACAGCCGGCGGGAGGTCTCGGTGTTGAGGTCGTCCTCGACCTCGAATCCCAGTTGCCGGGCGAAACGCTGTGCCCCGGCGCCGACGAGCAGGTGGTGATCTGTCTGCTGCATGACCGCGTGGGCCACCTTGGACGGCGTCCGCACGCCTTCGAGCGCGGCGACCCCGCCGGCCCGCTTCTTCGGGCCGTGCATGCAGCAGGAATCGAGCTGGACCACGCCCTCGGCGTTCGGCAGGCCGCCATACCCCACACTCGTGTCCCTGGGATCCAGTTCGACGATGTTGACGCCGGCGACGAGGGCCTCGAGCACGTCGGTCCCGCCGGTCATCAGGCGGAAGGCGCGGGCGACGCACGTCTCCTTGCCGTCGTGGGTGTAGCGGTTCCCGTTCGCCGACGCGATGACGATCGGCCGCGGCCCGCCCTGCAGAATCGCCGGGGCGCCGAACGCGGGCGCGGGCCCTGCCAGCCCCGCGCCAGCCGCGGCAGCGCCGGCGCGGACGAAGTCGCGTCGATTCAGTCGGGATGGCATGCGCCAGAGTGTACGATAGCTGGCCTACGAGGCCTGGCTGGTGCGCCGCCGTGGCCCTCCTCGCACATCCCCGTGCCACTGGCGCCGACGGTTCGGTTCATGGCGGTGCCTCGGACGGCCGATGTGCGAAAGCGTTCCGTACGAGTGAAGCCCAACATGTCCGAACCCTCCGTCCTCCCCGACCGCATCGCCGGCCTCCACGATCTCGCCACCGACCTCTGGTGGGTGTGGCACCGAGACGCGCGCGAGGTCTTCCGCAAGCTCGATTACAAGGTCTGGCGGCTGACTGCCCACAACCCGGTACGGATGCTGCGGCTGGTGAGCCCGGAGCGCTACGCCGAGGTCGCCGCCGATCCGGCGTTCCTGGCGATCTACGACGAAGCCTTGCGCCAACTGCAGGCGGCGCGGGCCGGCGAGGCCACGTGGTGGGCCGAGCGCACCTCGTTCGGGCGGCAGCGGCCGATCGCCTACTTCTCGGCGGAGTTCGCGCTGCACCAGTCCCTGCCGATCTATGCCGGCGGTCTCGGCGTGCTCGCGGGCGACCACTGCAAGGAAGCGTCGGACCTCGGGCTGCCGTTTGTCGGCGTCGGCTTCATGTACCCGCAGGGCTACTTCCACCAGAGCGTCACGGCCGACGGCTGGCAGGAGGAGATCTACGAGCAGATCAACTGGGAGAATGCGGCGACGACGCGCGCCCGCGGCGCCGACGGCCAGGAACTGGTCATCGCGGTGCCGCTCGGCAGCCGCACCGTGCTCGTGTCGGTCTGGCAGGTCAAGCTCGGGGGCGTGTCGCTCTACCTGATGGACACGAACCTGCCGGAGAACGCGCCGTGGGACCGCGAGCTCTCGGCCCGCCTGTACGGCGGCGATCGCGAGACGCGCGTCCAGCAGGAAATCATCCTGGGGATCGGCGGCGTTCGCGTGCTGCGCGCGCTCGGCTACGACCCCGCGGTCTGGCACCTGAACGAAGGCCACGCGGCCTTCGTCGTGCTGCAGCGCATCCGCGAGCTGCTCGAACAGGGCTACTCGTTTGCCGACGCGCACGACGAAGTGCGCCGCAGCACGGTGTTCACGACCCACACGCCGGTGCCGGCCGGCCACGACGCCTTCCCGTTCCACATGGTGGAGACGCACCTGGCCGGATGCTGGGGCGGCCTGGGCGCGCACCGCGAGGACTTCCTCGCCCTCGGCCGCTACGACAACGGCAGCGGCACGCTGTTCAACATGACGGCGCTCGCGATGCGCAGCGCCGCCGGCGTCAACGCCGTCAGCCAGCTGCACGGCGAGGTCACCCGCGAGATGTGGGCGCCGCTGATCGAGGAACTGCCGGCGCAGGAGCAGCCGGTCAAGGCCGTCACCAACGGCGTGCACCTGACCAACTGGCTGTCACTCGAATTGGGCCGCACGCTGGACGCCCACCTGCCGGCCGACTGGCGCGCCCGCCACGACGACACGGCGCTCTGGGACGCGGTGCTCGACATCCCCGATCGCGTGCTGTGGGACACGCGCGAGAAGATGCGCTCGTACATGTACCACTTCGTGCGCGAGCGCATCCGCGAGCGATGGGTGCGCGACAACGTCGCCCCGGCCCGCGTCCTGGCCGGCGGCACGCTGCTCGGCCAGCAGGCGCTGACCATCGGCTTTGCCCGCCGCATGACCGCCTACAAGCGGCCCGACCTGATCTTCTCGGACCCCGATCGGCTCGCGCGCCTGCTCAACGATCCGAAGCGGCCGGTGCAGATCGTCTTCGCCGGCAAGGCGCACCCGGCCGACGAGAGCGGCAAGCACGCCCTGCAGGGCATCTACCGGCGGGCCCTCGACCCGCGCTTCGGCGGCCGCATCGCGTTCGTCGAGGACTACGACCTGCACGTCGCGCACTACCTGGTCCAGGGCTGCGACGTGTGGCTGAACAACCCGCGCAAGCCGCTCGAGGCCAGCGGCACCAGCGGCATGAAGGCCGCCGCCAACGGCGTGCTCAACGTCAGCATCGGCGACGGCTGGTGGCCGGAGGGCTACGAGGGCGCCAATGGCTGGCTCATCGACCCGGGTGTGGACCACGGCGACCTCGGCGCGCAGGATGCCGCCGATGCCGAGGCGCTCTATCGCCTGCTCGAAACCGAGATCGTGCCGACCTTCTACGATCGTGACGAGCACGACTTGCCGGTGCGCTGGGTGCAGATGGTGAAGCAGTCGATCCGCACCGTTGCGCCGCGCTTCTGCACGCGCCGCATGCTGAAGGAGTACGTCGAACGCATGTACCTGCCGGCGTTCGAACACAGCATCGT
>CBIHOS010000319.1:0-3447 GCA_966211945.1 uncultured bacterium | reverse complement strand
CGCGATCGCGTCCGGCTGCCGCATGGGGTCGAGACGACGCTCGACGTCGTCCGGCATCGCGGCTCGGTCGTGCTGATGCCGATGCCCGATCCGGACTCCGTGATCCTGGTGCGGCAGTACCGTCATGCGATCGGCCAGCATGTGTGGGAATTGCCGGCCGGCAGCCTCGACCCCGGCGAAGGCGCCGACGCGGCGGCGTTGCGCGAGTGCCACGAGGAGATTGGCCAGGCCGCGACGCACGCCGAGCGGATCGCGTCGCTCTACCCCTCGCCCGGGTACACCACTGAAGTGATGCACTTCTACGTGCTCACCGGGTTGCACACGCCTTCCCATGCCGCGGCCCAGGACGAGGACGAAGACCTCGAGCCGCGAACGTTCACGATCGCCGAATTGCGGGCGCTCGTGGCGGCGGGAGAACTCCAGGACATGAAGACCGTGGCGGCGATCCAGCTGCTCGAGTGCTGGCGCGCCAGATGACAACGGCCGCGCCGGAATGCCCGGCGCGGCCGTCGAAGGGATGGCGGAGCGCGGGTGGCGCTCAGCTGGTCATGTCGATGATGGCGGACGCGGTGCCGCGACGGGCCACGAACTTCTCGCGCGCTTCGGCCTGCTCGCGTTCCTCCTCGCAGTCCTTGCAGCGCAGCGCGAAGGGCAGGGCCCGGAGCCGCGGCTCGGTGATCTCGTCACCGCACTCGTAGCAGAAGCCGTAGCTGCCGGCCTCGAGGCGCCCGAGCGCCTCGTTGACCCGGTTGAGGGTCTCCGACTTCATCTGCATCAACGCGATTTCGATGTCTTCCTGGATGTCGGACACCGAAGCCTCCTCCGCGTCCACGACTCCCTGGGCGGTGTCGGCAGGGCCGATCGCCCGGACGTCGTGCATCTGGCGACGGAGGTCGCGGCTCAGTTCACCGCGGCGGTCTTCAAGAATGCGGCGGAGTTCGGCGTAACGATCTGTATTGATGGTCCGGGTGGACTTCTTATGAGCCTTCATGATGTGTGTCCACGCTCCTTTCCACGTTCGTCTCGAGTGCCGATCGAGTAAGCACGCCGCGTGCCACGCCTGGAGCGAATGGCCGACACGCGGTCTGCGGCGCCGGAACATCCGGGCACCAGATCGAGACCTCGCGGACTGCTGACTGGCGGGGTGACCGAAGGGTCGCTGGTGCGGAACCCTCCAGGCTCGCCGAACCGCAAGTGGCTCACATCGAGCCACTTGCCCTGACGCGGCCGACCTCGCCGGCGTTCGCGTCTCTCGGCCGTACTGCGAGTTAGACGCCTGACACGAGAGAATGGTTCGCCACTGTACAACCTGCCGGACTGGACGGCGCGCCGGCCAGTCGGGTGCAGGTGTCGGTCATTACTGCAGCCTGACTCGTCCTCGATGCAGGACGACTCCGCGTTCGACCAGAAGGCGGCCCAGCCGGTGATCCGGGGACCGCTGCCAGGCGTCCACCGCCCGGAGCACGCCGGCCGGCGTTTCCAGGTCGGCCCGCTGCCCCACGTCGCGCAGGACCTCGGCAAACTGCGTGAAGCGCCCGGCGAGTTCCAGATAGATGGGCGCCAGCGCCTGCGGCACCTGTCCGAGCGCGCGATAGGCAAAACCGCCCACATTCCTGTAGTACTCGACCGGCATCGCCTGGCGACCGGCCCGCCGCGCGAAGTAACCGCCGAGGAGCAGCGCCGCGTCGGCCACGTCGCGCAGCGCCCGACTCTGATCCGGGCACCCATCGTCGAGCGCGGCGGCCAGGCGCAGTGCGAGCGGGCGGCCATCGAGAAGCGCCGGGACCGCGGCCGTGGTGTCGTTGCGCAGCGTGCCGGCGAGGAGTTGGACCATGTAGTGCGCAGTGGCGTCGCCGGCGTCGACGCGCTGCTGCGCGAGGGCACCTTCGACCTGGTCCTTGAAGTACTCGACGAGAGACGCACGCGCGATCACGGCCATGTCTCGAGCCTCCTGCCCGCACCTGAGCAAGTCGCGTTCCATCGTGGCTGAGTCGTATTTTTGGGCCTGTACACCAGCCGAGGTCTCCCGAGTGTGACAACCGGGCGTCATTGACGAGCGGAATCCGCTGTGCGAGTGTCGCGTCATGGCGGCATGCCCGATGTGCGGCGGCGGCAAGGCACGGCGGTCCTGTCCCGCGCTGGGGCACGTGATCTGCGCGACGTGCTGCGGCACCAAACGGCTGGTGGAGATCCGCTGCCCGGCAGACTGCGGCTGGCTGCAGGCGGCCAGACAGCACCCGCACGCGGCCCAGCAGCGGCAGCAGGAGCGGGACAGCGCGACAGTCATGCCCCTGCTGCACGGCCTGAACGACACGGAATACGGCGTCCTCGTCACCTGCCTCCAGGCAGCCGTGGCGGCGCGCCGGTCTGCCGTGCCCCGGCCGCTGGACGCCGATCTGCAGGCGGCCGTGGTCGCGCTCGCCGCGACGGCCGAGACATCGTCCCGCGGCGTGCTGTACGAACACGTACCCGACGGCCCGGTGGCGGCACGGCTGGCGCGGGACCTTCGCGAGGCGCTGGACGAGCCGACCCGGGCCGGTGTCCCGCGGCTGGATGCCGCCATCTCGACCGCGTTGCGCCGAGTGGAAGACGTGATGAAGGCGTATCGCCGGGCAGCGCCCGACGCGGCGGTCGACGGTTTCTTCGAGTTTCTCGAGCGCGTGCTCCAACCGCAGCTCGCCGATGGCGCCACCGGCCACGTCATCCACACGTAGCGGCCCCGACGGGCGGTGCGCGCGTCGGGCGGCTATGAACAGGATGTTCCAGCGGCGGTCCGTGGTATCGTAGGTGGTTCGCGCGCCCGGGTGGGCTCTCCTCCGAGCGCCCCGTTCATCGAGACGGGCCGAGGCCGCGCATCAGCACTGAGTCATGGCAAATCGTTGCGAAGTCTGCGGCAAGGGTCCCACGTTCGGCAACAACATCAGCCACGCCCACAACGTGTCGTCGCGCCGGTTCAATCCGAACCTGCAGACGGTGCGGGCGTTGGTCAACGGCGCCGCCAAGCGCCTGAAGGTCTGCACGCGCTGCATCCGCTCGGGCAAAATCACCAAGGCCGCCTGAACGTGGCCACGCGTGCGTCGGTCTCCACGCCAGACGCCCCGCAGGCCATCGGCCCGTACTCCCAGGCGATCCGGGCCGGTCACTTCCTGTTCCTCTCGGGGCAGATCCCGCTCGACCCGCACTCCGGCGAGGTCGTGACGGGAGACGTCCGTGCGCAGACGCGCCGGGTGCTCGACAACATCAGCGGCGTCCTCGACGCGGCCGGCGTCTCGATGGACGCCGTGGTCAAGA
This sequence comes from uncultured bacterium, assembly GCA_966211945.1. Classification (GTDB taxonomy): domain Bacteria; phylum Acidobacteriota; class Vicinamibacteria; order Vicinamibacterales; family Vicinamibacteraceae; genus Luteitalea. Next base: position 156 of record CBIHOS010000319.1, on the reverse strand, counting down.
CCACCGTCTTCCTGATCGACCTCGCCGACTTCACGGCGATGAACGAGGTCTACGCGACCGCGTTCGCCGACCCTGCTCCGGCCCGCTCGACGGTCCAGGTGTCGCGCCTGCCGCGCGACGTCCGGGTCGAAATCGAAGCGATCGCGCTCCTGCCGT
>CBIHOS010000318.1:0-3455 GCA_966211945.1 uncultured bacterium | reverse complement strand
GCCGCCGCGGCGGCGGAGGTTCTCGCGGATCTGGGTGAGACGGGCCGGGCGGGCCGCGGGGTCGGCGAGGCGGGCCGCGACCGCTCCGCGGCCGCCGGCCTGGGCGGCGCGCGGCACGAGAGCCGCGAACAGGCTCGTGCCCGACGCCTCGTACGGGTACTGGTCCGCCCAGATCGCCACGCCGCGTCGGCGCGCATCCTCGATGTGCGTGGCGCACTCGCGCGTCTTGCCCCACGCGTCGGGACCGAGCGCCTTCATGTGGGTGACGATGCCGGTCGTGCGCGATCCTTCAGCAATCGCGATGATCTCGTCGACGGCCGCCAGCACGCCGACCGAGTACGTGCCCTCGTCGCGGATGTGACTGGTGTGCACGGCGCCAGGCCCGAGCGTCTCGGCCGCCACCCGCATCAGGTCGGTGACTTCCTCGCTCGTCGCGTACGCGCCCGGCGTGTAGAACAGGCCGCTCGACAGCCCGAACGCGCCGGCCTGCATCGCCGTGCGGACCAGGCCGTGCATGCGCTCGCGCTCGATCGTCGATGGGGGCCGCGCCTCTCCGCCGATCACGCGGCCACGCACCGACCCGTGTCCCAGGAGCGATGCCACGTTGACGCCGATGCCGAGCGTGCGCCAGCGCGACCGCTGTACGTCGAGATCCACCGGGCCGCCGCCATCGGGGTTCACGACGATGGTCGTGACGCCCTGCGCGAGCAGCGCCTCGGCCGAGTGCAGGCCGCGCCGCACCAGGCTCTCGGCCGCGTGCGAGTGGGTGTCGATGAAGCCGGGCGCCACGACCTTGCCGGCGGCGTCGATCGTCCGCGCCGCCGACCACCCGGTCACGTCGCCGACCGCGACGATTCGTCCCGCCGACATCGCCACGTCCGCCTGCGTCGGTGCCGCCGCCGATCCGTCGTGGACGAGGCCGCCGCGCACGATCACGTCGGCGGTCCGCGGCTGCCGCGCCCAGGTCGCTCGTGCGGCGGTGAGACCGGCCGCGGACACGGCTGCGGCGCCGGCCGACACGAAGAAGCGTCGCCTGTTCACGGCGCGAGTGTATCGCGCCCGCGCACCACCTCGACAAGGTGCGAATGGCCAAGACGCCAACTGTGAGACGATGCGGAAAGAGAGGCACGGACCGATTCATCCGGCGAGGGAGGCCGCGCGATGTTCGAACCGAAGCTGTGGAGACGAGAACGCGGCGGCAAGGGCTATCCCGTCGACGCGTTCGGTGAAGGGTTGTCCGAAGATGCCCCGCACAGCGGCGCCTGGCTCGGCGATCGCCCCGGGCTCGACCCGGTCCACGACCCGCGACAGAAGCTGACATGGCTCGGCATGAGCCTCGTTGGCATCGGCGTCGGCATCCTCATCACCCGCGCGCTGCTGGGCCACGACGACGTGCAGACGATGCGCGGCTGGCTGAAACCCGAGGTGCAGGAGGACCGCAACGCGTACATCGACGAGGCGTCCGAGGAGTCGTTCCCCGCGAGCGATCCCCCCTCGTTCACGCCGAGCCGCGCCAGCATCTCCTGAGCCGGCCGCGGCGGGCGTGACGTGCCGCCTGGCACGGTGGGGCCCGACGGAAATGGCCGCCGGCCGCCCATGAACTTCCTCGCGCACTTCCTCCTGTCGGGCGACGACCATGACCTGCTCCTCGGCAACCTGCTCGGCGACATCGTCAAGGGTCGCGTCGAGCGGTACGTCCATGCCGGCACGACCGAGCGGATCCGCGACGGCATCCGCCTGCACCGCACCATCGATTCGTTCTCGGACACGCATCCGGTGGTGCGGCGCAGCAAGCAGCGCATCACCGGGCGCTACGGACGGCTGTCGGGCGTGATCGTCGACGTCTACTTCGATCACGTGCTGGCCCGCGAATGGGCGACCTACGGTGAGGGCACACTCGAGACGTTCGCGGCCGAGGTGTACGACACGCTGCACGCCAACCTCGCGCGGCTGCCCAGCAACGTCCATCCTCTCGTGCATGCGATGTCACGGGGACGCTGGCTGGAAGGCTACGCGCAGGTGTCGGGCATCGCCCGCGCCCTGCGCGGCATGGCCCAGCGGACGCCGGTGGCGGCCGGCATCGGCACGGCGGCCGAGGAACTGGAGCAGCACTACGCAGCGATCGCCGGCGACTTCGCCGAGTTCTTCCCGCACCTTCGCGCCCACTGCGCAGCCTTCCTCACGCCCGGACGGTAGGGCCGGCCCTCCCTGTTCGGCCCCTCGTCCGCTCCGCAACGATCGGACGCGTTCCCCGCGCGCGCCTCCTCCCTGCGTTGTCACGCGCGGTACGATCGCGTCATGGCAGTCTCGACCGGTGACCTCTTCGGCGAAGCGGCAGGCGCGCAGCCCGCCACGCCCGGCAGCTACGGCCAGCGGCCCGCCGGCGCGGCGCTGCCCGATGCGACGCGCCTCGGCGCCGTGCGGCTCGCCGTCGCCGATGCCGCCCGATCGCGGGACTACTACGAGCGGGTGCTCGGCCTGCGTGGCCTGCCAGCCGTCGACGACGCGGTGCGGCTCGCGGCGCATGGCGACGATGCGCCGCTCGTGGAGCTGGTCGAGACGCCGGGCGCACGACGTGCGGACAGCCGTCCGCACTGGGGGCTGTTCCACTTCGCGATCCTCCTCCCGGATCGTCCCGCGCTCGGCCGGTTCGTCCGGCATGTCTCGGATCTCGGTGTCCGCGTGGGCGCTGGCGATCATCTGGTCAGCGAGGCGTTCTATCTCACGGACCCGGACGGGCTCGGCATCGAGGTGTATGCCGACCGCCCGCGCGACACGTGGCAGCGCCTCGGTCGAGAACTGATGCTCGCAACCGATCCCGTGGACGTGCAGGCCCTGATCCGAGACGCCGGTGACGCGGCATGGGACGGCATGCCACAGGGCACGAGGATGGGGCACGTGCACCTGCACGTCGGCGACGTCGCGGCGGCCGGCGTGTACTACGGCGACACGATCGGCTTCGACCGCACGACCTGGCGGTACCCGGGCGCGCTGTTTCTGGGAGCCGGCGGCTATCACCATCACGTCGGCGCCAACGTGTGGGCCGGCCGGTCGGCGACGGCGCCCCGCGCCGACGAGGCGCGGCTGCTGTCCTGGACGATGGAAGTGCCGACCCCGAGCGACGTCGAGGCCATCGTCGCGCGCCTGACCGCGACGGGGCACGCGTCGGCGCCGATCGGCGATGCCGTGGAGGTCGCCGACCCGTGGGAGACGGTGGCTCGCATCCGTCCCGCCGTGCCGGCGTGAACAATGGCGCGGGCGACTCGGTTCGGCTCCGGGTCCCGGTGCCTGGTGCGCGACGGACACGTGGCGTGGGCGGCATCAGGAGCCGAGCGTGTGAACCGCTCGGTATTCGGTTGGGCGATAATCGCGCTGTGTGCGCCCGTAGCTCAGCTGGATAGAGCACCGGCCTTCTAAGCCGGGGGTCGCAGGTTCGAGCCCTGCCGGGCGTACCA
>CBIHOS010000317.1:0-3535 GCA_966211945.1 uncultured bacterium | reverse complement strand
ACTCGGGCAGCACGGCGGCCCAAGTCGCCAGGCACATCCGCTACCAGGACCTGCAGTCGCTCACCGTCGTCACGTCGGCGCTCAACGTCGGCGCCGAGATGACGCGCCTGCCGCACGTCCGGGTCGTCGTGCTCGGCGGCCTGCTCCGTCACGTCTCGCAGTCCACCGTCGGCCCGCCGGCCGAAGAGCACCTCGGCCGCCTCAACGCCGATCACCTGTTCCTGGGCGTCGACGCCATCGACATCGACGCGGGCCTCTCCACGCCGGACGTGCTCGAGGCACGACTGAACGCGCTGATGATTCGCGTCTCCCGCCACGTGACCCTGGTGGCCGATGCGAGCAAGTTCATGCGCCGCAGCCTGTCGGTGATCGCGCCGCTCGCGAGCGTCCATCGCGTGATCACCGACGATGCCGCCGACGCGGCAACGCTGGCGCGCCTCCGCGAGCGCGGCGTCGACGTCGTGGTCGTTTGAGGAGATCGTCGTCGCGATCGCGCCTTCAGCGTGATCGCGCCAGGGCCCGCAGCAGCGACTGCCGCGCACGCTCCCATTCGTTGCCGTCTTCCGAGAAGCCGACGCGATCGCCGGCGTCCGAGAGCACGCGTGGCACGACCGCGTCGAGCGCCGCCTGGACGTCCGCGTGCAGGCCCTTCTGCCGCGCCATCGTCAGCAGCATGTGATCCTGCAGGCCGCGCCGCAGGTTCGCGAACTGAATCGTGCCGATCGGTCCGCGAACGCCGCGATCCTGATCGGGATGCAGGACGTCTTCGCCGGGAAGGACCAGCACGCCGTCGCCGTTGATGACGCCGTTGTCGGGCTTGTCCTCGGCGCGGTTGTCGAACGTGATCGGCTCGACCCAGACGTTCTGCCGGCGATCACCGATCTTCTTCTGGCTGTTGTGCCGCCAGTGATTGGCGTGCCAGTAGAAGTAGCCGTCGACGCCGTGCCTGAACGCCGCCCACCCCACCACGCGCGGATCGGTGGCGGGCGCGTCGACGATGATGGCTCCCATCTGCGGACGACCGCCGTTGTAGAACCACATCTGCTTGCCGGCCTTGCGTTGCTCGATGGCGCGGGCCGCGTCGTAGTGCGCCGGCACCGCCGCCCAGATGTCCACGGCGTCGGCGAGTTCAGGCGCGTAGCCGTGCGTGACGAACGTCTTCACCGGGGAGCCCAGCTCGCGCGCGAGGCGGCGCACCCGTGTGCCGATCTCCTGGACACGCGCGAATTGCGGGCGCGTCGGTTCGTCCGGGAGGTAGACGAACGTCAGCAATGGCGAGAGGTCCTTCAACGACCCACGCCAGCGCGTCAGCGCCTCGCGCGCGGCCTGATCGGTATCGAAGTCGCGGCCCGGACCATAGAACGTGCGCGGGATGATGCGGTTGCCGACCGCCGCCGCCGGGCCCTCGTAGCCCTCCGCCTTCGTGAACGCCGATCCGTCGAAGCGCGCGCGCGACGCCGCGACCGTCGTGTCGTCGTACGCATGCGTGAACTCGACCCGGTGCCGGTGCGCGAACTGGTGGTACGCCCGGTCCATGTTGCGGCCGTGGTACAGGTCCGTCTGCGACCGCTCGTAGTACACGATGGCCGGCAGCGTCGCCGCCTCGGGCAGCGTGACGTCGATCACCTCGACGTCCACGGGGATGCGCGTGATACGTCCGTCGGTGCGCACCTCCACTGCGCCGCTGTAGAGTCCGGCCGCCGCAGATCGGGCGACGTGCAGCTCGATCCAGAACCCCTGATTCTGTCGCGGCGCGATCGACGTCGCACGACCGCGCGGCGCGGTCGATGGCACCAGGGCCACAGGCGTCCATCCGAGCGGCGTGGTCGGCGCCGCCGGCGTGCCGGGGCGAAACACCCACGTGGCGCGCGTCCGCTGCGTCACGTGCAGGTAGTGCTGCGCGAAGGTCTCGCGACTCGCCTCGAGCGTCACGCCGGCCTTCGACACGAGGGGCGACATCGTTGCGTCCAGCGACGACACGCCAGCCTCGGCCTCGACGATGACCTGGAAGGCCACCGTCTCGTCGCGCGCCGAGAGCAGGCGCACGCGCGTGCCGTCCCAGACGGCGTTGCGCGACCGATCCGGATGGGCCAGATCGCCGCGGAGCACCTTGGTGCCGTCGTGGGTCGCCCAGACGACAACGGATTCCCGTCGAGCCGCGGCCGTCGCGATGCACGCGCCGGCGATCAGCACCGCGGTGGCGACGCGCAGCAGGGGCTGGATCATGCGGCGAGCATACCCGCGCCGACCGGCACCACGCTCATCCGCGCGGCCGGAGGTGCGCGTCGAACCACCCGAACGCCTCGTCCTGCATCCGCACGTTGAACTCGTGCGGCACGTCGTGGAAGCGGCTCGTGAAGCGATCGGCGATGCCCGCCTTCGCGTAGACGTCTCCGATCGTCTGGACCGCCGCTTTCATGCCGTCCAGCGGAAACAGCGCGTCGCGCGAGCACTGCAGCACCATCAGCGGCCGCGGCGCGTTCAGGCTCGCGACGTCGGGCAGGTCGAAATGGCGATGCAGGCCCGGCACGAAGTGCACCCACGAGTGCGTGTCGACGTGCCGCTGCAGCATCGATCGGATCGTCGACATGAAGCCGACGATGCAGCCGGCGGCGATGCGCGGGTCGAGCGCGCTGAGGAAGAGGGACCGCCAGCCACCGAAGGAGACGCCGACGCAGCCGACCCGGGCCGGATCGACATCTGGCCGGCTCACGAGGTAGTCGACCGTGCGCATGTCGTCCCACGCGACAAGTCCCGGCCAGCTGATGCCGAGGACGGTCAGCGACTTGGCCAGCGTCGACTCCTTCGATCGGCACACCTGGTTCAGCCGGGTGACGGTGTCGGCGTCGTAGGCGGCGCGATCCCAGCCGCTTCCGAGGTCGGCGTCCATCAGCACGCGCCGCTCGCCGAACATGAACGCGTCGATGCTGATGACGACGTAGCCGCGACGCACGAGGGCGGTCGCCGTCGGACGCCCCTCGTAATTGCCGGCGTGGTAGACCGTCATCGCCGGGTGGTTCCTCCCGAAGTCGATCACCTTCTCCTTGCCGAAGAGGAACATGCCGCCGTGCGAGTGCAGGTCCACGATCGCCGGCGCGCGGCCGCGCAGGCCCTTCGGGATGAAGACGTAGGCCGGCACGCGGAACAGCGGTGTCGTGGAGAACACGACCTTCTCGCGGATGTAGTCGGCGCCTTCGTAGCGGTCGACGACTTCGGCCGCGGGCGGCACCGGTGCCGGACGGTAGCCGTACGCCTCGAGAATCGACGCACGCCCGGCCGCGGTGAACGCATCGACGCTCGGGAATCGCCCCGAGAGGAACGAGCCCGGGTACGCGGTGCCTGCGTCGAGTCGGCGCACGGTGTCGAAGTTCGAGCCGAGGTCCGCGGCGCTCGGCGCGGTGGACCGGGCGAGATCCGCCGGCATCCCGACACCCGCCGGACCGGTGGGTGCCGGCTGCGCCGCCCGCCACTCGCGGCTCAGCGTCGCCGCCGCCGGAATGCCCGCCACGGCGTCGAGAAACGTCCGGCGCGTCAC
>CBIHOS010000316.1:0-3547 GCA_966211945.1 uncultured bacterium | reverse complement strand
GGCGCCCTGACGCCGTGGCGTAATGGACGTCGGCCTGATCGGCCGCTGCCGTGTTGAAGGGCCGCTTCCGCGTTCGCGCCGCTACGGCGGGACAAGCGGGGAACGCCCTGCCTCCTGCCTCCTGACCTCCCGATGTCCTGTCCCCGGCGGTTGCCGAAGGCCTACCTTCTCCTTGACAGCTTAGGAGAGTGGCGCTAGGCTCACTCCTAAGTTGCATAGGAGAGACACATGGCGCACGCAGCGTTGCTGCCAGGCACGCTCGACCTGTTGATCCTGAAGGCGGTGTCGCTCGGCGCGCAGCACGGCTACGGCGTGCTGCTGCGCATCCAGCAGATCAGCGCCGGCGCCCTCGCCGTCGAACAGGGCGCCCTGTATCCGGCGTTGTACCGGCTGGAGCATCAGGGACTCCTCGACACCGAGTGGGGCACCTCCGACAACAACCGGCGCGCGAAGTACTACCGGCTCACCGCGGCCGGGCGCAAGCGACTCGGGGCCGAGACCGACCGCTGGCATCGCGCCGCCGCCGCGATGAACACGGCGCTGCTCGCGGAGGAGGCGTGATGGGCGCGCTCGCTCGCCTGCGTGGGTTCTTGCGGCACGCCCTGCGTCGATCGACGTTCGAGCAGGAGATGGCCGACGAACTGGCGTTCCACATCCAGCAGCGCGCCGACGCCCTGGTGGCCAGCCGCGGCCTGGACGCCGCCGAGGCGATGCGCCTGGCGCGGCTCGAGTTCGGGGCCCTGGACAAGTTCAAGGAACAGGCGCGCCAGAGCCTCGGCCTGCGCCTGCTCGACGAGTGGCGCAACGACTTGCGCTACGCCTGGCGGACATTGTGGCGCGCCAGGGGCTTTGCGGCCGCAGCAGTCGCGACGCTGGCCGTCGGGATCGGCGCCACCACCGCGATCTTCAGCGTGCTCAACGCCGTGATCTTGCGGCCCTTGCCGGTGCTTCGACCGCACGAACTCGTCGAAGTGCGATATCAGGAGCCCGGCAACGAGCCCGAGAGCGGCTTCTCGTTCGCGTTGTGGGAAGCGGTCCGCGACGAGCAGGACGTCCTCACCCGCACGTTCGCGTGGATGGGGCCTCGGCCGCTGCACCTGACCGAGGGTCCCGCCGCGGGGCCCGTGCAGGTCCTGATGGTCAGTGGTGACTTCTTCGAGACGCTCGGCGTGACGCCGGCGGCCGGCCGTCTCATCGCGCCCACCGACGATCAGCGGGGCTGTCCTCCGGTCGCCGTGCTGAGCGATGCGTTCTGGGCGCGCCAGTCCGCGCGGTCGCAGGCGGCGGTCGGTGACAGCGTCCACCTGAGCCGCTTCGCCTTCTCCGTCATCGGCGTCGCGGCTCCGGTGTTCACCGGCGTCACGCTCGGGACCCGCTTCGATGTGGCGATCCCGCTCTGCGCGGCGGCCTTGCTCGACAAGCGAAACATCGAGAGCCGCGGGCGACAGTGGCTGGCGATCGCCGGGCGGCTGCCAGCTGGCAGCTCGGTCGAGCACGCCACCGCGCGACTCGCCATCCTGTCGCCGGCGATCCTGCGCGCCTCGCTCGGCGGCGATCAGGATGACCGGGACGGCGACTACCTCGAGCGCCGCATCGTGGCCGTGCCGGGACCGATCGGGGCCGCCAGCTTCCGACGCGCCTTTCTCACGCCGCTGCAGTCCCTCATGGCCATCGTCGTCGTCGTGCTCGTGATCGCGGCGGCCAACATCGCCGGCCTGATGGCGGCGCGGGCGGCGACCCGCGACAGGGAAGTGGCGATTCGCGCCGCCCTCGGCGCGTCGCGCGGCCGGCTCGTCCGCCAGATGCTCACCGAGTCGGCGGCGATCTGCCTGCTCGGCGCGCTGTGCGGCCTGGTCGTCGCCCGATGGTTGAGCGCGCTCATCGTGCGAGGGCTGTCCACCGCCGGCAATCCCGTCCATCTCGATCATCCGCTCGACCTGCGCGTGCTCGCCGTCACAGCTGTCGTCACGCTGGCCACCACGCTGGTCATCGGTCTCGCGCCGGCGTTACGATCGGCGCGGGCCGCGTTGATCGACGCGATGAAGACGCGCCTCGGCGCCAGCGAACTGCGGGCCGGCGCCCGCGCCGGCACGTGGATCGTTGCCGGCCAGGTCGCGCTGTCGCTGATGCTGCTCGTGGCGGGTGGGCTCCTCCTGCGCACGTTCGTCAACCTGTCGCAACTGGACCTCGGGTTCGACCGGCGCGACGTCCTCGTGGTCAGCGCCCAACAGCCCTGGTACGCCAGCGACCTCACCAACCTGACGGTCGAGCAGAAGCCGGTGGTCTACGCGGAGATCGCCCGTCGTCTCGCGGCGGTGCCCGGCGTGACGTCCGTGGCTCAGGCCTACACGACGCCGATCGGTGACACCAACTGGGTCACGCGAGTGCAGGCCGATCGTCCGGGCGCACCTCCAGGCGAGGCCGGGCCGGCCCATCTGAACTTCGTCTCGCCCGGCTACTTCGCCACCCTCCGGCAGCCGCTGCTGCGCGGGCGCGACTTCAACCTGTCCGACTCGTCATCGTCGCCACGGGTGGCGATTGTCAACGAGACGCTGGCCCGCCGGTTCTTCCCGGGCGGTCAGGCGCTGGGGGGGCGGTTCCGCCGCGGTAACGGCACGGACACGACCGAAGTCATCGGCATCGTGCGCGACACGAGTTACGAGTCGGTGCGCCAGCCGGTGCCCGCCACGGCATTCATCCCGGTGACGCAGATGCCGGAGGACGAAGCCGCCGAGGAGTTCGTGCTGCGGACGACGCTGCCGGCGGCGACGGTCGTGCCGGCGATTCGTCAGGCGGCTGCCGAGGTGCGACGGGACCTGTCGCTGAAGGCGACGACGATCGAGCAACGCGTCGCCGACAACCTCGCGCGCGAGCGATTGATCGCCACGCTGGCCGGCCTCTTCGGCCTGACCGGGCTGGGGCTCGCGATGGTCGGCCTGTACGGCGCGCTGAGTTATCTGGTCACGGCGCGGCAGGCGGAGTTCGGCATCCGCATGGCGATTGGTGCGCCGCGCGGCTCGGTGCTGCGGCTCGTGATGAAGGAAGTGGCCCGGGTGCTGATCGTGGGCCTCGTGGTCGGCGCGGCCGGTGTGTGGCCGGCCACGCGTGTGCTCGATCAACTGCTCTACGGCCTCGATGCGCACGACGCGGGGACGATCGTCGTGGCAGCTGGGCTGCTGGCGGTGGTGGTCCTGCTGGCGAGTTACTTACCGGCCCGTCGCGCGACGCGGATCGATCCGGTCGTTGCCCTGCGGGCGGAATGAACGGGCGGCGCCTGGTGCGCCGCCGATTCAGCTCGCCGTGGCCTTCACGAGCCGTGGCATCGGCGGCAGGACCGGCGCCGGCGGCTCGGCCGGTACCTGGACGCGGGCGCGACGGCGCGGCAGGATGCGCGCCTCTTCGCGTTCGACCGTCACGGGTGCGGCATCCGGCGCCGCCTCGGCCACGACATCGGGATTGGTGGCGACGCGGGAGGCGCGCCGCCGCCGACGCGGCGTGACCGCCGGATCAGGAACCGGTGCGGCAGCAGCGCCAACCTCCGGGTGGG
>CBIHOS010000315.1:0-3600 GCA_966211945.1 uncultured bacterium | reverse complement strand
GCAACGTGCTGGGCAGTTGCTACGGCACGACCGGGCCGGGGGCACCCCAGTGGGATGCAGCTTTCGGCGCTCGGCCCGAGGATCCGGCCGTGACGATCCGCGATGTCGTGCACGTGCAGCGGCAGCTGCTCGCGGCGCTCGGCGTGCGCCGGCTGCGGCTGGTCATCGGCGGATCGATGGGCGGCATGCAGGCGCTCGAATGGGCGCTGCTGTATCCGGAGATGGTCGACGCGATTGCCGTGCTCGCCGCGCCGGCCGTGCACGCGCCGTGGGCAGTGGCGTTGTGCGAGGCGCAGCGCCAGGCCATCTTCGCCGACTCGGAGTGGCCGCACGGCCGCGCCGCGCGCGGGCTGGCCACCGCCCGCATGATGGCGATGGTGTCGTATCGCAGCGCCCGATCCTTCGACATCCGCTTTGCGGCCGGCCGGCAGGACCCGACGCAGCCGTCGGTCACGAGCTGGCTGCATCGTCATGGCGAGAAGCTCGTCGATCGCTTCGACGCCCGCACCTATGTGACCCTCTCGCACGTCCTCGATTCACAGGACGTCGGGCGCGGCCGCGGCGGCGTCCAGGCCGCGCTGGCCTCGGTCCGCACGCCGGCGCTCGTCGTCGGCATCGACAGCGACATCCTGTATCACCCCTGCGAGATGCAGGCGCTGGCCGACGGCCTCCCGAACGGCGAGCTGTTCTGGCTGTCGTCGCCACATGGCCACGATGCCTTCCTGATCGAGCAGGACATCGTGCTGCGCGCCGTCAAGGACTTCCGCCAGCGCCACAGGTGATAGAGACGGCGCGGCCGGCGAGCTTTCAGTAGAATTCGCGCCATGCGAGTTCGATTCGGCGTGGCCGGCGTGGTGGTGACCGTTCTCTGTCTCGTGACGGTCCGCGCCCAGGTGCGGCCAACCTACAGCGAGGGCGCCGCCGGCCTCCTCCAGAAGCTCCAGCGGCTGACGACCACGGCCAGCGCCATCCACACGGGCGCCCATCCCGACGATGAGGACAGCGCGCTGATCGCGCGGCTGGCCCGCGGCGATCACGCGCGGGTGGCGTACCTGGCGCTCAACCGCGGCGAAGGCGGGCAGAACGTGCTCGGTCCCGAGTTCTACGAAGCGCTCGGCGTGATCCGCACGGAGGAACTGCTGCAGGCGCGTGCCCTGGACGGCGGCGAGCAGTTCTTCACGCGCGTCGTCGACTTCGGCTACACGGTCAACATGCCCGAGACCGAGCGCAAGTGGGGTGGCCGCGACGTGCCGCTCGCCGACATGGTGCGCGTGCTGCGGATGTACCGGCCGCTCGTGGTCGCATCCCGGTTCAGTGGCACGAGCGCCGATGGACACGGCAACCACCAGCTCGCGGGTGCGCTGTCGCCCCTGGCGGTCGAGGCCGCGGCCGATCCCACGCAATTCCCCGAGCAGCGGAAGGCGGGCCTCCGTCCGTGGCGGGTGAAGAAGTTCTACGTCGGCATGCGATTCGGCCCGAACCAGCCGAACCCGCCGACGCTGACCGTACCGACCGGCGTCTTCGACCCGGCGCTCGGCCGCACCTATTTCCAGATCGCGGCGGAAGGGCGGTCGCAGCACAAGACGCAGGAGATGGGCGGCGCGCTGCTGCACGGTCCGCAGTCGTCGGGCCTGCGCCTCGTGGAGAGCACGGTGCCGAAGGTCGAGAAGGAGCACTCGGTGTTCGACGGCATCGACACGTCGATCCCGGGACTGGCGGCGCTTGCCGGTCTGCCGCCGGGGGCGCTGTCGGCGCAGCTGGCCGAGATGGACGCAGCGGCACGCGAGGCGCTCGACCAGCTGGACGTGCGGCAGCCCTCGCGCATCCTGCCGACACTCGCCAAGGGGCTGCGGGCAGCACGTGCGGCGCGCGGTGCCATGCCGACGATGGCGGTTCCTGCCGAGGCGAAGGCAGAGGCTGCGTTCCTTCTCGAACACGAGATCGCCGACTACGAGGCCGCGCTGCTGCACGCCTCGGGTGTGCACGTCGAGGCGCTGGCGACGGCGGAGACGATCGTGCCGGGTGGTCAGGCGAGCATTGGCGTGCGGGTTTTCGTGCCGGACGGCGTCGCGGTGACAGTTGCCGCGCCGACGCTGATCCTGCCGGCCGGCTGGACGCAGGCGCCGCTCGCCGAAGCGCCGCAGTTCAGCGGCCGCGGCTTCATGGCGCGGTTCATTCGCGAGCAGCCGACGCAGCACTCCTCCTTTGCCGTCACCGCCGCCGCCGATGCCGCGGTCTCGCAGCCGTACTGGCTCGAGCCGCCGCCGCCGGGTCGCACGCCGAGCGACGCGGAAGTACGCGGTGACGTGTTCGTGTGGAAGGACGGCGGTCCGGCCCACGTGCCGTTCGGTCCGCCCGTGGCGACGGGCCACACGACGCTGTCGTTCGGCGGCGTGACGGTGGACGTGGCCGTGCCGGTGCAGTTCCGCATCATCGATCCGGTGCGCGGCGAACTCCGCCGGCCCTTCGAGGTCGTGCCGGCGCTGTCGGTGCACGTCACGCCCGGCATGGACGTCGTTGCGCTGGACGAGGGGCGGCAGCCGCGGCAGGTGACCGTGCGCGTGGAGAGTCTGTCGCCGTCGGCGCTCGAGGGAGAAGTCGCGCTGCAGCTGCCGGCGGGATGGACGTCAGTCCCCGCCAGCGCGCCGTTCACGGTGGCGCAGGCCGGGCAGAGTGCGACCGCGGCCTTCACGGTGACGCCGCCGTCAGGCGTCGGCGCGGGCACGTATGTCTTCACCGCGCTGGCGACGATGTCCGGGCGAGAGCCCTACACCGTATCGCTGCGGACGATTGCGCATCCGCACATCCAGACGCACCGGCTGTACGAGCCCGCCACGTTCGACCTGCGGCTCGTCGACGTGCAGGTCGCGCCGGTGAGCGTCGGCTACATCATGGGCACCGGCGACGAGGTGCCCGACGGCTTGCGCCGGCTCGGCGTGCCGGTCACGCTGCTCACGCCAGCCGACGTCGCGTCGGGCGACCTGTCGAAGTTCGGCACGATCATGGTCGGGGTCCGCGCGTCGGAGGTGCGGCCCGACTTCGTGGCCAACCACGATCGCCTGCTCGACTGGGTGCGCAAGGGCGGCACCATGATCGTGCAGGAGCAGCACGAGGTGTACTCGCAGAAGAAGCTGATGCCGTTTCCGGCCGAGATCGGCTCGCGCGTGACCGACGAGGACGCGCCGGTGACGATCCTCGCTCCGGCGCATCCGGTGTTCACGACGCCCAACCGGATCACGCAGGACGACTTCCGGAACTGGCGGCAGGAGCGCAACGCCTACGGCTTCCAGACGTTCGATGCGCAGTACACGCCGCTGCTCGAGAGCCACGATCCGTGGGACACCGAACAGAAGGGCGGCCTCGTGTACGCGAAGCTGGGGCAGGGGCATTACGTGTATTCGGCGTACTCGTGGTTCCGCCAATTGCCCGACGGCGTCCCCGGTGCCTACCGGATCGTTGCGAACCTCGTGAGCCTCGGGGCGCGAAGGTAGCGGCGCCTCCCCGAGGCGCCCTGCCGGGCGTGTCGGGCGCGGCGCCGGCGTGTCCGTTACGTGGACGCCGGCCTGGTCGGCCGGCGCGAGTTCTGGGCCGCTCGGGGCG
>CBIHOS010000314.1:0-3637 GCA_966211945.1 uncultured bacterium | reverse complement strand
CCTCGTCGCCCGGCGGGGGCGTCACTGGATCCTGCGCACCGGCCGTGCCGGCTGCGACGCCGACGAGCATCACACCCACGATCCACGCCGCGGCGCGCGGCGTCATCGGGCCAGTCCCAGGCCGCGCAGGGTCGCGCGCGCGTCGATCAGGCCGTAGCCGTACTCGTTGTCGCGCCCCGAAGTGCCGCGGTCCTGGGCGAACTGCCGGATCGCCGATTCGATGGCGGCCGGGTTGCGGACGCCCTGCGCGTAGAGCAGCGCCGCCAGGCCGGCGACGTGCGGCGACGCCATCGACGTGCCCTGGAACCCGTCGTCTGTCAGCAGATCGAAGCGCGGGGCGCGCTGGTTGGTGGCGATTCCGTCGAACCGGTACGTCTGCTGCCACACGAGACCGGCCGATCCTCCCTGTCGCGAGTTGCCGCCAGGCGCCGCGATCTCCACGTAGTCGCCGGTGTTCGAGTAATAGGCGTGGTCGAGATCCTGGCCGACGGCGCCGACCGCCATGGCGCCATTCAAGTCGCGGGCGTACGAGGCCGGGTAGGCCACGGGATTGCCGTCGTCGAACTCGTTGCCGGCCGACATCGCCACGAAGGCGCCGCGCGACACGGCGTACTGCAGGGCCGCCTGCGTCGCCTGGGCCGGCGTGCTCCCGCCGATGCTCATGTTGAGGATCCGTGCGCCGTTGTCGACGGCGTAGCGGACGGCGCGCGATTCCTCGGACGTGAAGCACACGCCGCCCTGCAGGTTGGGCGGCACGGTGGACACGCCGTCCTCCGCGAGCAGGAAGAGGATCTCCCATTCGCCGAGACACACCTTGAGCGGCATCAGGCGCGCGTTGAAGGCGACCCCGACGCCGCTCTCGTCGTTGTTGGCCAGCTGCGCGAGCGAACCGGTCACGTGCGTGCCGTGGCCGTCCATGTCGTACGGGATCTCGTCCTCGTAGACGAAGTCGTACGGGGCGACGAGCCGCCCGTCCGAGACGATGTCGGTGCTGCGTGCGAACGGCACGTCGATGATCTGCAGGCGCCCGCCGAAGAAGCGCGGGAACTGCAGCACGTCGTTGGCCATCGCCAGGCCGGAGTCGATCACCGCGACGATCACGTCGCGGCCGCCGTCGTTGATGTCCCAGGCGCGCTCGAGATTGATCGCGCGCATGTGCCACTGCCGCGTGTAGGCAGGATCGGTCGGCGTGAGGTTCAGGTGGTGGAAGGTGTCCGGTTCGGCATAGGCGATCTCGGGACGCGCAGCCAGCGCCGCTGCCGCCGCCCGGACGTCGGTGTCGACCGGCACCTCGACGTACGTGAAGTCGGTGTAGCGATCGCCAGAACGCAGCTGCGCGGCCGTGCCGCCCAGCGCACGGGTGACCGCCGACGTCTGCGCCGCGGTCGGCAGGCCGTCGCGGAACTTGACGAGCACGCGTCCAGGCAGGTGATCGGTGCCGAGGCGCGCCGCCATGCGGAGGCGCGCCGCGAGATCGGCGCGGGGGCGGCGGGTGAACGACGGCTCCTGGGCCGACAGGGCCAGGCCGAGCCCGGCTACGAGCGCAAGACCGAGGACGGGAACGATGCGTCGCACGGGGTCTCTTTCGCCCCTGGCGCCGCCGGCGGCATTGCCGGGCGGCGTGGTCGTCAGGGCGCGGCCATTGTCCGCGCCGCTGCACGACAGGGTCAAGGAGCGTGCCGGACTCTCTTACATGCGGGTCAGTACGTACGGCTTGCGGTACGTCCGCTGCAGCCAGCGGTTGGGGTCGCGGTGATTGGTCACGCGCATGGCCGCGGCGTCGTAGGCCAGCGTCTCGTTGGGGAAGTGCTCCGCGACGCTGCCGAGCAGCACCGCCTCGGTCACGAGCGACGCGTAGTCGAAGTTGGCAGAGCAGCGCGTGCCGGGTCCCTTCAGCACCGCATCGAGGAACTCGTGGTAGTGGTTGCGCGGCTCGATCGTCGGGATGACCGTCTTGGCGAACTTCTCCGACGGGTAGAGCGTCGGCGCGCCGACGTGCGGCAGCAGGACCGCGCCGTCGGTGCCGAGGATGGCCGCGCCCGAACTCGGCACCTTGCCGCCGACCGCGTCGACGACCGCCTGCGGCGGCCGCGTGGCGCCGTCGTACCACCAGAAGTCGAGCGTGTCGGCGGCGGTGAGCGGCGTGCCCGGGAACACGAACTTGATCCTGGCGTCGATCGGCCAGTTGCCGTGCACTGCGCCGGGCCCATACGAGGTGATCGACTGCGGCAGGTACAGGTTCACGCCGCGGATCGGCGTGCTGAAGATGTGGCAGCCCATGTCGCCGAGCGTGCCGGTGCCGAAGCCGACGCGCTTGCGCCAGTTGCCCGGGTGGTACACGTCGGTCTTGTAGGGGCGCTTGCTGCTCACGCCGAGCCACAGGTCCCAGTCGAGCGACGGCGGCACCGGGTCCGATCCCGAGGGAATCGGGTTCATGTCGCCCCAGGTCTTGTCGCAGAACGTGTGCACCTCGCGGACCTTGCCGATCACGCCATTGCGGATCAGCGCCTCGGTGGCCAGCTGGGTGGGGTGCGAGGAGATCTGGATGCCCATCTGGGTCACCAGGTTCTTCTCGCGGGCGGTGGCGGCGAGCAGGCGCGACTCGCGCACGGTGGCGGCCATCGGCTTCTGGATGTAGACGTGCTTGCCGGCGGCCATCGCGGCCATCGCGATCGGCGCGTGCATGTGGTCGGGCGTCGACACGTTGACCGAGTCGAGGTTGTCGGCTTCCTTGCGCAGCAGTTCGCGCCAGTCCTGGTAGATGCGGGCGTTGGGGTGGAGCTTCTTCACCTGCTCGGTGCGCGCCAGGTCGGCGTCGGCCACCGCCACCAGCTCGAAGGCCGGATGCGACGTGAAGCTGCGGATATCGGAGAAGGCCATGCCCGAGGCGCCGAAGCTCGCGTGGCGGACCTTGCGCGCCGCCTGTGCGCGCGTCACGTGGCTCGCGAGCGGCACGGCCGCGGACGCGACGGCGAGTTCCTGCAGGAAACGGCGGCGACTGACAGACGACGACATCGGGTGCACTCCTCCGGAGGGTGGGGCCGCCACGCGCGGCCGGTTCCTAGTGTGAACGACAACGGCCGGCCCGTCATTGCCGACGATCGAAAAGCGCCGGGTCGGCGGCGAATGCGGATCCGCCTAGGCCCGCGTCGTCCGGCCCAGGGGGAGAGCGACGAGGCCGGCGGCGATCAGGCTGGCGGCGGCGCTCACGCCGAGGATGATCGGCGGCGCAGCCGTCGGCAGCCAGCCGATGACGTGCGCCAGGTCGAGGATGGCGCGGCACACGAAGGCGCAGGCGAGCCATCCCAGGGCGGCGCGGGCGTCGCGCACCAGCGTCATCAGGGCCAGGCCGCAACAGAGGACGGCGGCCGCCATGTCCAGCGCCGCGACCGGCCCCGCTGCCGAGGCCGACAGGCCGGCGACAAACGCCGCCGAGAACGCCAGCATCACCGCGGCGGCCTGCGCGAGCCGCAGTTCGGCCACCACGCGATGGGGCGCGTGAGGCGGAATCCGGACGGTCTGCCACGTCAGCACGCCGAGTGCGAGGAGCAGCGTGAGGGCGCCGCCGGCCAGGGCCCGTCCAGCCTCAGAGGCCATCGCGGTGCGTGATGCGCCCGCCACGCATCGTCAGCAGCGG
>CBIHOS010000313.1:0-3684 GCA_966211945.1 uncultured bacterium | reverse complement strand
CGGGTCGAGTGGTTTCTCTTGTTGCTCACCCTCGCTTCGCGCGGACTCAGCCACCCGAATCCCCCCAACCCGAATCCCCGTATCACGCACCACCCCGGTCGCCGGCGCCGCGAGTTGTTTGCTGTCGCCGGCCGTTCCGCCGCTGTGCCCGGATCGCCCGAGCCCGAATCCCATCACACACGGCACCCTGCGGCTCGTTGCTGGCGCCGTGCGTCCTGCGTCGCTGGTCGTCGCGCGTCGGGGCCGCGCTGGGGCAGCCGCCCCATGCGCGGGTGCGCGACGATCCCGGGCGACACGACGACTCGCGGTTCGCGCGGCGCTGAACGACATCCTGTGCTGCCGCACTGCCCTCATGCGAAGATGCTGGCCCTATGCACATTCTCGTCACGGGCGGCACGGGTCTGGTCGGCTCACACGTCGTCGAAGCCTTGCTGGCGCGGGGTGTCGACGTCAGCGTGCTGACGCGCAATCCCGCGAAGGCGAAGCTGCCGGCCCGCGTCGCGCTGGTGCAGGGCAATCTCACCGACGTCGAGACGGTCCGGCGCGTGTTCACCGGCGTGGACGGCGTGTTCCTCGTCAACGTCGTCGGCCCGACCGAGTCGCACGAAGCGCTGCTGCCTCTCACCGCGATGCGCGGCAGCGGCGTGAGCCACGTGGTCTACCTCTCGGTCCACCATGCCGACAAGGCCGCGTACCTCCCGCACTTCGGCGCCAAGGTCGGCGCCGAGGCCGGCCTGGCGGCGTCGGGCATTCCGTATACCGTGCTGCGGCCCGACAACTTCTTCCAGAACGACTACCTGTTCAAGGACGCGATGCTGCAGTATGGCGTCTACCCGCAGCCGCTCGGCAGCGTCGGCACGTCGCGCGTCGACGTCCGCGACATCGGCGAGGCCGCTGCGGCCGCCTTCACCACGCCGGGGCACGCGGGACAGTGCTACGACGTGGTCGGCCCCGACATCCTGACCGGGCCCGACTGCGCGGGCATCTGGAGCGACGCCCTGGGCAAGCCGATCACCTACGGCGGCGACGATCTCGACGCCTGGGAGAAGGTGGCGCTGACGATGCTGCCCGACTACATGGTGTTCGACTTCAGGCACATGTACGCGTACTTCCAGCAGCACGGGCTGCGCGCCACGCCGGAAGCAGTCGATCGCCTGACGACGCTGCTCGGGCGGCCACCGCGCAGCCTGCGGATCTTCGCCGAGGAGACGGCCGCCGCCTGGAGCGCCGCCTGATACGTTCGGCGACGTTTACGCGTGTCCCAGCCTCGTGCCCGCTCCACCGGTGAGCGGCACGGGCCCTTCCAACGGTCCCGCCCGATGCTCGACTCCGTGCGCGTTGCCGCCGTTCCCTTCGAGGCCCGCCCCGGCGAGCGCGACGACAATCTCGCGCGGCTGGACGAGCGGGCCGGCCGTGCAGCGGCTGCCGGCGTGCAGCTGTTGCTGGCGCCCGAACTCAGTCTCACCGGTTTCATCCCCAATCACCCGATCGGCGATCACGCGGTCTGGTTGCGTGAGGCCCTGGCCGCCGCTCGCCGCATCGCCGAGCCGCTCGATGGCCCGGCCGTGCAGGGCCTGCAGCGGATCGCGCAATCGCATCGCCTCCTCGTAGCGGGTGGACTGCTCGAGGACGCCGGCGCACAGCTGCACAACACGCACGTGCTCGTCGGTCCAGACGGCCTGCTCGGCGCCTGGCGGAAGATGCATGTGCCGATGTTCGAGCAGCCCTTCTACAACGGCGGCGGCGTGCCCCCGGTGGTCGAGACGCCGCTCGGCCGCATCGGCGTGACGATCTGTTTCGACGCGTTCCTGCCCGAGTCGACGCGGCTGCTCGCCGTGCAGGGCGCCGAGATTGTGCTGTTCCCGTTCGCGGCCGACCCGCCGCCGGTGGATGCCGACGGCTGGCGCGCGTGGGCCGCGCCCGTCGTCCAGGCGCGCTGCGCGGAGAACGGCGTCTTCGGCGTTGCGTGCAACGTGATCGGCGACCTGACGTTCGCCGGCGTGTCGCAGCGCTTCGGCGGCGGGGCGCTCGTGGTGGATCCGGCCGGCCGCGCGATCGCCGCGCCGGGTGGCAACGACGGCATGGCGGTGGCCGACCTGACGCGGGCCGCGCAGCTCGAGGCCCGTGCCGCCTTCGAGTACACGTACCGCTTCCGCCGGCCCGAACTCTACGATCTGCTCGCGATGCCGGGCCGCCAGCCTGGTTAGCGGACACGTGCGTCGGGCGACCCATCTCGGTCGGGGTTTGCCCGTGGGAGAGGGGCAGACTACACTGAGGGTTCGGCCGCCTCGGGCGGCCACCGGCCGAGGTCGCTCGCACCGCGATCCGGAGCCTGTGCAACGCCAGACCTCGAACCGCGTCAGGACCGGAAGGTAGCAGCGCTAAGGGGATCCTGCCGTGTGTATGGGGCCTCCGGGTCGCGGTGGGATCGATCCCGGCCCACCTTGCGTCGACATGACGATCGACGCGCTACGGAGCGCATCTCCACACCCGTGTCTCGCCCCTACCAGGTCCTCGCCCGCAAGTGGCGCCCCCAGCGCTTCGACGATGTGGTTGGGCAGGTCGGGGTCACCCAGACGCTGCGCAACGCCATCGAGCGTCGGCGCATCGCGCAGTCGTTCATCTTCTCGGGCGCCCGCGGCGTCGGCAAGACGACGACGGCGCGCATCCTCGCCCGTGCCCTCAACTGCGACCAGGGACCGACGGCCGACCCGTGCGGCACCTGTGACGCCTGCGTCGAGATCGCCGAAGGCCGCGACATCGACGTGATCGAGCTCGACGCGGCGACCCATACCGGCGTCGACAACGTGCGCGAGGTGATCATCGAGAGCCTCGGCATCGCGCCGGCCCGCGACCGCTACAAGATCTACATCATCGACGAAGTGCACATGCTGTCGAACAGCTCGTTCAACGCATTGCTGAAGTCGATCGAGGAGCCGCCGCCGCACGTCGTCTTCATGATGGCGACGACCGAGCTGCACAAGATTCCGGAGACGATCCGGTCGCGGTCGCAGGAGTTCGAGCTGCGCACGATCGGCGCCCGCACGGTCGCCGAGCAGTTGTCGCGGATCGCGCAGGCCGAGAAGATCGACGCCGAGCCCGAAGCGTTGCTGCTCCTGGCCCGGGCCGCCGAGGGCAGCATGCGCGACGCGCTCAGCGCCTTCGATCAGGTGATCGCGTTTGCCGGCGATCGGATCGGCGTGGCCGACGTCGCGTCGGTGCTCGGCCTCATCGGCCGCGACGTGCTCATGGACATCGTCGAGATCGTCGCCGACGCCCGTGCCGCCGACATCTTCGACGCGGTCGGCCGGCTGGTCGAGTCCGGCCAGGATCTGAAACTGGTCATCCGCGACCTGACCGCGCTCGTGCGCGACCTGATGGTCGTGAGCGTGGATCCCGCCCGCCTCCAGGATCAGGAACTGTCCGGCGATGCCGATCGCCTCGCAGCGCTCGCAGCCAGGTTCTCGCGCGAGGATCTGCTGCGCGCCTTCGATGTGCTCGCCAAGGCGGAGCAGGACGTGCGCTTCGCCACGCAGCCGCGCCACCACCTCGAGATGGCGCTGCTGCGGTGGATTCATCTCGGGCACCTCACGCCGCTCGCCGAGGTACTCGCGGCACTCGGCCGCGGCCGGCCGCTGCCGGCCCCGTCGCCCGCTCGCGCCGTCGCGGCCAGGCCAACGCCCC
>CBIHOS010000312.1:0-3696 GCA_966211945.1 uncultured bacterium | reverse complement strand
TTGGTAGGGCGCGTTCCCCGAACGCGCCTGTCAGGTGTAGCGGCCGGACCTGGTCCGGCCGACCGGCATCACGGACCATCCGACAAAGTCCGGCGGCCACGAAAGTCCGTACGAACGGCGAAGCGAAGGAGGGTACAATCCGGCCACGCCAACGCCCGAGGTGCCATGCGACGTATGGTCGTGTCGTGTCCGCGGACGCCGGCTCAGGACTGCCCATGCGACGACTCGTCTCCCTGCTCTGCCTCGGCCTGTTCGCGGCCGCCTGTGGTGGCGGTGGTTCCACGACCGATCCCGCGGCGCCGCGTACGCTGCGGTTCGCCGTCATCCCCAAGGCGCTCGACATCCCGGTCTTCAACTACGCGCGGATCGGTGCCGAGCGCAAGGCCCGCGAGATCGGCAACATCGAGGTGATCTGGCGTGCGCCCGAGTCGGCCGACCAACTCCGCCAGCGCGAGATCCTCGAGTCGTTCATCTCGCAGCGCGTCGACGGCATCGCCATCTCCTGCACCAACGGCGACTTCCTCGCGCCCGTGATCGACAAGGCAATCGCCGCCGGCATCCCGGTCATCACCTGGGACGCCGACGCGCCCAAGTCGCAGCGCATGGCGTACTACGGCGTCGACGACTTCAAGGCCGGCCAGCGGCTGGCCACCGAGGCGGTCACCGCGCTCGGCGGCAAGGGCAAGGTCGCGCTCATGACGAGCCTCGGCGCCTACAACCTCCAGCGCCGCCTCGACGGCGTCAACGACGTGCTCTCGCAGACGCCAGGCATCACCATCGTCGAGACCTACGACGTGAAGGAGGACATCGTCCGCGCCGGTGAGGTCATCGCGACGGCCACCAACCGCTATCCCGACCTGGACGCGTGGATTTCGGTCGGCGGCTGGCCGATCATGACGCGCAACGCGCTCGAGCCGGTGGACAGTGCCCGCACCCGCGTCTTCAGCTTCGACACCATCCCGCCGGCGCCCGAACTCCTCAAGGCCGGCAAGGTGCACACACTGGTCGGGCAGAAGTACTTCGGCTGGGGCAGCGAGGCGGTGCGGCTGCTGTCCGAGATCAAGGCCGGGAAGATGCCGACCGTGAAGATCATCGACTCCGGCGTGGACGTGGTGAACCGCGACAACGTCGATGCGTACCTCGCCGAATGGAACAAGCTCGAGAAGGGTCAGTAGGCCGACGCTACTGATAAGATGCGCGGACTCATGACCGCGCTGGGGTTCGAGCACGTCAGCAAGGCCTACGGCGGTGTCAGGGCGCTGCGGGACGTCACTCTGTCGGTGGCGGCTGGCGACGCCCACGCCCTCATGGGCGAGAACGGCGCCGGCAAGAGCACGCTGATGAAGGTGGCGGCTGGCATCGTCCGGCCCGACGGCGGCCGGCTGCTGCGCAACGGCCAGCCGGTGGACCTCGCCGATCCGCGCGCCGCGCTCGCCCACGGCATCGGCCTGGTGCACCAGGAAACGCTGCTCTTCCCCAACCTCGACGTCGCCGAGAACATCTTCGCGGGCCACGAGGTCCGCCGTGGCTGGTTCGTGGACCGGCGCGCCATGCAGGAACGGGCCGCCGCGCTGCTCCAGCACCTGCACCTGGACGTCGATCCGACGAGGCCGGTCTCGCTGCTCAGCGCCGCCCAGCAACAGCTGCTGCAGGTCGCGCGCGCCCTCGCGTTCCGCTGCGACGTGCTCATCCTCGACGAGCCGACGACGTCGCTGACCGATGCCGAGGTGGATCATCTGTTCGCGGTGCTCGAACAGATGCGCGGCCGCGGCGTCACGCTGATCTATGTGTCCCACCGGCTGCCGGAAGTGTTCCGGCTGTGCCGCACGGTCTCGGTGCTGCGCGACGGCCAGCACGTCGGCACGTGGCCGATCGAAGGCAAGTCGCCGCAGGACATCGTCAGGGCGATGGTCGGGCGCGATCTCGAGACCGGCCACGGCGTCGGCCGGGT
Organism: uncultured bacterium; assembly: GCA_966211945.1. Lineage (GTDB taxonomy): Bacteria > Acidobacteriota > Vicinamibacteria > Vicinamibacterales > Vicinamibacteraceae > Luteitalea. Next base: position 1,745 of record CBIHOS010000312.1, on the reverse strand, counting down.
CGGCGAGAGGGTCCGCCTCGAGCTGCGCGGCCTGACGCGGGCGCCGTACTTCCGCAACGTCGATCTGCACGTGCGCGAAGGCGAGATCGTCGGCCTCTTCGGCCTCATCGGCGCCGGCCGCACGGAGGTCGTCGAGACCGTGTTCGGCCTCTATCCTGCCCAGAGCGGTACGGTGCGCGTGGACGACGAACCGTTCGTCGCGGCGTCGCCGACCGACGCCATCCGCCGCGGCGTCGTGCTGCAGCCGGAGATGCGGCAGTCGCAGGGCCTGTTCTTCAACCTGCCGATCGCCGAGAACCTCGTGCTTGCCCGTCAGGCGGCCAGTACGAACTGGCGTCGACGGGTCGGCCGCGAGCGCGCCGAGTGCGAGGCGTTGCTGAAGCGCTGGGGCATCAAGGCCGCGTCGATCGACGTGCCGCCCGACAGCCTGAGCGGCGGCAACCAGCAGAAGGTCGTGCTCGCCAAGTGGCTGCTGACGGCGCCGAAGGTGCTCATGCTCGACGAGCCCACCAAGGGCGTGGACGTCGGCGCCAAGCACGACATCCACCATCTGATCCGAGAGGAAGCCGCCCGCGGCATGGCCTGTCTCGTCGTCTCGAGCGACCTTCCGGAACTACTGGCCCTCGCCGATCGCATCGTCGTCCTCAAGCAGGGCCGCGTGCAGGGTGAACTCTCGCGCGGCGCGACCGAGGAGGACGTGATGCAGCTGGCGACCCGTGCCGAGGAGAGCCCCGCGGCATGACGTCGTTCCTCAAGACGCGCGAGCTGAGCACGCTCTTCATCCTCGTCGCCGAGATCGCCTTCTTCGCCTGGTACCTGTGGCCGGAGGGCGGCGGGCGCCACCCGTTCTTCAACGCCGAGAACGGCCTGCTGATCCTGAAGTACTCGGCCATCTACGGCATCGCCGCGATTGGCGCGTCGATGGTGATCATCTCGGGCGGCGTCGACCTCGCGCCCGGCGCCGTCATCGCGCTCACGACCGTCATCCTCGGACACCAGTACCTCGAGGCGGGCTGGTCGCTGCCGGCCTCGATCGTGGCCGGGCTGGGGGTTGGCGCCCTCGCCGGCGCGGTCAGCGCCGTGCTCGTCGTCCTCGTCCGGCTGCCGCCGTTCATCGCGACGCTGGGCGTGATGGGCATCACGCGCGGGCTGGCCTACATCGTCACCGAAGGGCGCTTCTTCGACGTCTCGGCCCGCATCCCGCCGGGCTGGGCGCCGCTCGGCATCCCGCTCGACTGGATGGCGCCGGTCGTCATGGTGGGGCTCACGGTCGTCTTCCACGTGTTCATGCGGCACGTCCAGGCCGGCCGCGCCGTCTTCGCCGTCGGCGGCAACGAGACCGCGGCGCGCTACACGGGCATCAACGTCGGCCGCATCAAGACCATGGTCTACATGGTCTCCGGCGTGCTCGCGGCGCTCTCGGGCGTCATCCTGGTGCTCGGCCAGGGACAGGGCAAGGCCGATCTCGCCAACGGCTACGAGCTCGACATCATCGCCTCGGCGGTGGTCGGCGGCGCGAGCCTGACCGGCGGGCGCGGGTCGGTGGTCGGCGCCGTCCTCGGCACGCTGATCTTCGGCGTGCTGCGCAACGCTCTGCCGCAGATTCCCGGCGCCACCTTCTACGATCGCCTCATTGTCGGCCTCGTGGTCGTCGTCATCGTCGTCGTCGACCAGTTGCTGGCGAAACGCCGCGATTAGGATCGGTAGGGACCACTCGCCGAGCGGTCCGTCAATCTCGGACGCCC
>CBIHOS010000311.1:0-3758 GCA_966211945.1 uncultured bacterium | reverse complement strand
GTGGCGGCCCAGTTCGCACTTGGCTCGGCGCACGCCGCCAAGCGAGAGGTCGATCAGGCGATTGCCGCATTCACCGAGGTGCTTCGCCTGAATCCGCGCGCCTCGGCGGCGCAGCTGCAGCTGGCGAACCTGTATCTGGCGAAGGGGCAGGTCAAGCAGAGTGCCACGATGGCGCAGGACGCGTTGACCGCCGCACCCGGTAACCCGATGGCCCGCCTCATTCGCGCCCGCACGCAGCTGGCGCAGGGACAGGTGCAGGAAGCGGGCGTCGAGATGTCGGCGCTCGAGAAGCAGTACCCGCGGGCGTGGCCGGTGCAGGCGCAGCTCGGCACGTACTACGCGGTGCGCGGCGACCTCGCGAAGGCCCGCGCCGCCTGGGAAACGACGCTCACGCTGAATCCCGACGCATGGGAAGCGCAGCAGGGGCTCGTGCGTCTCGAACTCGCCGAGAAGAAGGTCGATGCGGCCTGGCAGCGGGTGTCGGCGCTGGTGGACAAGCACCCCACCGATGCGCGGTACCGGGTGGAGCAGGCGCGCGTCGCCGTGGCGCGCCGGGACATGCCGGCGGCGGAGGCTTCGCTGAAGAAGGCGATCGAGATCAACCCGGCGGCGATGGACGCCTACGGGATGCTCGGCCAGGTCTATTTCACGCAGAACAAGCTCGATCAGGCCCGGTCGGAGTTCGAGAACGTCGTGAAGCGCAACCCGCAGTCATTGGGCGCACAGACCCTGATCGGGATGATCCTCCAGCAGCAGGGCAAGAACGACGAGGCGATGGACCAGTATCGCCGCACCATCGAGATCAACCCGAAGGCCGCCGTCGCGTCGAACAATCTCGCGTGGCTGCAGGCGACGAGCGGCGGCAACCTCGATCAGGCGCTGCAGTATGCCCAGGCCGCACGGCAGGTCCTGCCCGACCAGCCGGAAGTGAACGACACGCTCGGTTACGTATACCTGAAGAAGAACATTCCGGCGCAGGCGATCGCGCCGATGCTCAAGGCCGTCGAGAAGGATCCGCGCAACGCCACGTATCATTTCCGGCTCGGGCAGGCCTACCTCCTGAGCGGCAACAAGACGAAGGCCCGCGACGCGCTGCAGACCGCGCTGAAGTTGCAGGCGGACTTCGCCGAGGCGGGCGAGGCCCGCACCCTGCTCGCCCAGGCGCAAGCCCAATAAGTCATGGCGTCGCAGCCCGCGTCAGAGGTCGTCATCAGCGCGCCCGCCACCGCGGCCGGCCTTGCCGTCCAGGGTGGGGGCCGCGTCGTGGAACGGGCCGCCTCGCCGGCGCTGGTCGCCGGCATCGTCGTGCTCCTGGCGCTCGTGTATGGACCAACTGCGGCCTGGCTCGTCGACCGGTGGACCATGAGCATCTGGCACAACGCGCACGGCGCGCTGGTCCTGCCGGTTGCGTGCTGGCTGATGTGGCAGGAGTTGAAGCCGACCTGGCGACTGGGGCCGGCGTCGAGCGCGGCGGGGTGGTTCTTCGTCGTCCCGGCGTTGCTGCTCCACATCCTCGACCAGGGGATGCAGACGCAGCTGCTCTCAGCCGTGTCGTTCGTCCTGCTCCTGCCGGGATTGTCACTGCTGTTTCTGGGCGCCGCACGCACGCGGCGGATTGCGTTTCCGCTCCTGTTCGTGGCGCTCATGCTGCCGATTCCGCTCGCCGTCACGGAGCGGCTCCATCTCGTGCTGCGCCAGATCGCGGCCCATGCCTGCGAAGTGCTCGTCCCGATGCTGGGCATTCCGGTCATGCGGGTCGAGACGACGCTGCACACGCCGAACGCCAGCCTGCTGGTGGCCGATGCGTGCAGCGGCTTCTCGACGCTCTACGCTGCGGGCGCCGTCGCGCTGCTCACGATGTACCTGAGTGCGTCGAACGTGCGCCGGGCGTTGGTGGGGATTCTCTTCGCGCCGATTGCCATCGTGGTGAACGTCGTGCGCGTGGCGCTGCTCGTGGTGCTGGTGTATTGGCAGGGGACCGATGTCCTCGCGACGTCGCTGCACGAACTCTCGGGTATCGTCACGTTCCTGATCGCGCTGCCGGTGATCTTCTGGATCGGCGGGCCGGCCCGTCCGATCGAGGAGCCGGCGGCGTGATCAGCCGTCGGTTCGCCATGCCGCTCCTTGTCGCGTTGGCGGTCGCGCTGTTGCCGACGGTGCAGCACGGCTACGTCGGCCGCACGCCGGCAGTCGACAAGATCACCGATGCATCCCTGCCAGTCGCGGTCGACGGTGTCACGGGCACGCCGAAGGCCCGGACCGGCGGCTGGATGACGAGCACGTACGGCGCCGATTCATGGGCCGAGCGCACGTACGACGTGCCCGGTCCCGGCGAGGTCTCGCTGTTTGTCGCGCGTGGGTTCGACCTGAAGAAGCTGTATCACCATCCTGAGCTCGGTGTCCTGCGCGGCCGCAGCTTCGATGCGCTCCGCAGTGCCGTTGTCGACGGCCGTCCGGTGTACGTGCTGGAGAACGCGACAGACGGCGAGTCGGCAGTGTACGCCCTGATCTACGGCGATGACTGGATCGGCAATCCGTACGTCACGCAACTGTCGTCGTCGATTACGGCGCTCTGGACTGGCCGCCGTCCGCTGACGTTGGTGTTCGCCTACGGCGATGTGGTGCGTGATGGCCAGCCATCGCCACTCGCAGCACAACTACTTCTATCGGCCGTGAAGCAGTTGCAGATGGCGGGCGACGGTCGATCGTGATGCACGTGGCGTCCCGGGGCCTCAGTTGGCCGGCCCGCCTCCGGCAGCCGGCGACGTGGCGTGCCGAAGTCTTCGTGCTCGCGTTGCTGTGTGCGCTCCCCGTCAGCATGGTCGACGCCTATCTGCTGGACCGGAAGCTGGGGGTATTTTCCGGCGGCTACCTGTCCGAGTTTCAGATCGCAGGGGCACGACTGGCGTACTTCACGCTCTTGAGCGTGTTGAGTGACGTCGCCGTACTCGCCCCAATCATTGCGGCAGTCCTCTGGCTGAGCCGCCTCGTCTGGATGAACGCCGTCGCCAGAGTTTTCCTGGCGATCTCCGTGGCGCTTGGCGTGGCAGCGGCGGCTGACGTCGCGGTGTACGAGTTGCAGCGCTACGTGGGCGATCTGGCAAACGTGAAGGTGCTCGTCGATCTCGTCGGCGGAGACATTCGGGAGATCCTCCACTTCAGCGTCAATCCTGCCTTGCACTGGCTCGGATTCCTCAGCCTGGGCGGCCTGGCGGTACTCGGCGGCAGCTTGTGGCTGGACCGCTGGTTCCCGAGCCCCATGCGCCAGGACCCAGGCGCCCGCCGCACGACGTTCGTCGCACTCGTCGTAGCTCTGTTCGTGGCGATAACGGCCGGCGCGGCGGGGCGCCTGGCAGATCCAGGCATCGACCGTGCCCTCCGGTACAAGCCCGCCGGTCGCGTCCTTGGAAGCGTGACGCAATGGGTCACGGACCTCGACCGCGACGGATATGGCTTGCTGTCCAACCCCGCGGATCCGGCACCGCTCAATCCGGCGGTCCATCCTTACGCGCTGGAGATCCCGGGAAATGGCATCGACGAGAATGGGCTCGGCGGCGATCTGCCGGCGGGAGCGGAGTATCGCGACCAGACCTTTGGTCCCGTCACTTTCGTCCGACGCCCCGACGTGGTCTTCGTCATTCTCGAGACATTTCGGTTCGACGCTCTGGGATTGACGCTCGACGGCAAGCCGGTGACGCCGACGCTGGACCGCCTGCGTCGCAGCGGTGTCGAGGCGCGGCGCGCGTTCTCGCACAACG
>CBIHOS010000310.1:0-3822 GCA_966211945.1 uncultured bacterium | reverse complement strand
TCATCGGCATCATCGCCGCCATCGCCATCCCGGGCCTGCTCCGCGCCCGCATGTCGGGCAACGAGGCCTCGGCCATCGGCTCGATGCGCTCGGTCAACAGCGCCCAGGCAACTTACTCGGCGTCGGCGGCGGGTGGCGGCTACGCGCTCGACTTGCCCACGCTCGGCATCGCCTGCGGCGCCGGCACGCAGCCCTTCCTCTCGCAGGACCTGACGGGTGTGGCTCCGGTGGTCAAGAGCGGCTACACGGTGACGATGGCTCCGGGCGCCGGCGTTGGTGCCGGTCCGCTTGACTGCAACGGCACGGCCTCGCAGACCGCGTACTACGCGACGGCGGTGCCGGTGACGCCGGACTCCACTGGGGTGCGCGCCTTCGCGACCAACCAGGGCGGTACGGTCTGGCAGGATGCCGACGGCTCAGCGGCCCCTGCAGAACCGTTCGCGGTGGCAGGCGACGTCGGTCCGATCCAGTAAGCGATTCCTACTCGTCGCAACGACAAAGGCCCCGGGAGCATCCCGGGGCCTTTGTCGTATTGGAACATCCCTCCGGCGCACCTCTCGGTGTGTGTGTGTTGGCGACGAACTTGCAGTGAACTCAACCGGAGGATATGCACGTGACATCGAACCGCGGCTTCACACTCATCGAACTGCTCATCGTGGTCATGCTGATTGGTGTGCTGGCTGCACTCACGGCTCCCTTCCTGATGGCCGCCAAGGCTGCCGCGAATCAGGCGTCCGCCATCGGCTCGCTGCGCGCCCTCAACACCGCGCAGTCTTCGTTCTCGTCGACGTGCGGCAACGGCTACTACACGATGTCGTTGACCGCCCTGGTCACCGAACGGTTCGGGTCGGCCGACCTCGACGTCACGCCGAAGAGCGGGTATCGGTTCACGCTGGGGCCGTCTGTCAGCGCCGTTGCCGCGCCTGCCGATTGCACGGGCACGCCGACGCAATCGGGCTTCTACTTCACTGCCGAGCCGCTCTCGATCGACACAGGCACTCTCGGACTGGCCATCACTCAGGGCAGCACGATCTGGCAGGACACGAGCGGCGTACCTCCGGGCGAGCCCTTCGTCGAAGCGGGAACGGTTTCTCCCTACCGCGGCGAGTAGTGGCCGCACAGCTCAGTCACGGTTGCTCGAGGCGCGAGACGCGCTTGTCCAGCGCGCGGTCACGGGCCCTCGACTCGACGTCCACGCGGCCCAGTTGCTCGATCACGCTGCCCTGCCTGTCGAGCAGCGCCTGCCACCGGTCACGCTCGCCTTCGACCAGGACGAGCAGTTCCTCGCGGGCGGCACGGCGGTCGGCCCGGGCTTGAGCCTCGAACCGTCGGCGGTCCTCAGCCATCTCTTCGCGTAGCCACTTCATGTTCTCGAGGATGAACTCCCTCAGCGACTTCGACTCCCGCTCGAGGCCCTCTGCGAGATCCTCCTTCGTCGCGAACCCTTTGAGGTCGTCCTTCGTCGCGAACGCCTTGAGGTCGTCCTTCGTCGCAAACGCTTTGAGGTCATCCTTCGTAGCGAACGCCTGGAGGTCATCCTTCATGGCGAACGCCTGGAGATCCTCCCTTGTCGCGAAGCCCTTCGGGTCGCCGGCCGTGTGCATCCCACGAAGGTCGTCCTTGGTCGCCAGGGTTGGCAGAATCCGTTCGACATTTGCGAGTCGAGTGTCCAGATTCTGCAACGTCGCCGCGAGATCGGGCCTGTGTTCCATGTGTTCCTCCCCACTCTCGATTCCAGAGCAGGGGGCATGCCAGCTGCCGGAGAGCGACGACGATGGCACCGTCGGCAGGGGAAGTCAAAGTGCAACATGATCGCGGGCCGCAGACTGTGCCAGCGCGTGCCCGCCCTTGCGCGGCCTGCGCTCGGGCTCTAGGATTGTCGGTGCTCCGATGACGCCGCGCGCCTGGTCTGCTGCCCTCTTCTTCGTGCTGGTCGGTCTGGTCGCCTCGGTCGTGGCGGCCTGGGTTCACTATCAGCTGGCCGTCACACCCAATTACGCGAGCTTCTGCGACGTCAACGCGACGTTCAGCTGCACGCAGGCGTACCAGAGCGAGTACGGGCGGTTGCTCGGCGCGCCGGTGTCGGTCCTGGGCGCGGGGTACTTCGGGGCGCTCCTGGCGTTGATGGTGCTCGGCCGCCGGCTCGAGGCGCTGGCCAGCTACCTGCTGATCGCCTCGATCGCAGGCCTCGGGTTCGTCCTCTACCTGGCCTGGGCGACGGTCTTCGTCCTCGGCACGCTGTGTCTGTTGTGCCTGGCCACCTATGCGGCCGTGATCGGGTTGTTCTTCATCGCTGGCGCCGCTGCGTCCATTCCCATGATCGATGTCCCTGACCGGCTCTCCCGCGACGTTCGCAGCCTCGTCGCGACGCCCGTCGCCCTCGCGGTCGCCGTCGTGGTGATTGGCGCCACCGCGGTGTCCGCGGCGTTCTTCCCGGCCGACCCGGCCGCGGCGACGCCCGCCGCCCGCGCCGCCGCCGTGGCCCAGCAGGTCGCCCAGGATCCGCCGTTGACCGACGATCAGAAGGCCCAGATCCGGGCTTCCTTCGACCAGCAGCCGCGGATGATCGTGCCGGCCGACGCCGAGGGCGCCAGCGTCGTGATCGTGAAATTCAACGATTACCAGTGCCCGCCGTGCCGGCAGACGTTCGAACTGTACGGACCGATCAAGGCCCGCTGGGCGCAGCAGGCGCCCGGCAAGGTGAAGTTCATCACCCGCGACTTCCCGCTGGAGCCGGAGTGCAACGCGAGCGTGGGCAACGGCGTGCACCAGGCGGCCTGCGAGGCCGCCGCCGGCGTCCGCATGGCCCGCACCGCCGGTAAGGCCGACGAGTTCGAGCAGTGGCTGTTCGCCCACCAGTCGTCGCTGACGCCCGCGAGCGTCAAGGACGGCCTGCGCGAGGTGGCGGCGATCAGCGATTTCGACGCGCGGTACGCGACCGTCCTGCCGGCCGTGAAGAGCGACACGGCGCTGGGCGCCAGCCTGGGTGTCGGCTCCACGCCGACCTTCTTCATCAATGGCGTGAAGATCCCCGGCGGCATCGCGCCGCGCGTCCTCGACTACATCATCGAGTACGAACTGAGCAAGATCGCAGCGCCCGCGGTGCAGTAAGCGGCGGAGGCTGCCGATTGAGCAGGAGGCTCCGGCCACCGCGCCCGACCACTGCTCGCACGCCATGCCCGAACCGGTCATCGCCACCGATCGCCTCACCAAGGACTATCCCGTCGGCTTCTGGCGGCCGCGGCCCTACCGGGCCCTCGACGGCCTGTCGCTGACGGTCGCGCCAGGAGAAGTATTCGGGTTACTCGGGCCCAACGGCGCCGGCAAGAGCACGACGCTCAAGCTGCTGATGGCCCTTGTCAGTCCGACCTCCGGCTCCGCCCACCTGTTCGGCGTGCCGGCATCGCAGGTCGCCGCTCGCCGGCAGGTCGGCTTCCTGCCGGAGAACCCGGTCTTCTACGACTACCTGACCGGTGAGGAACTGTTGACCTACTGCGGGCAGCTGTGCGGCCTGCGGACGGCTGATGCGCGGCAGCGTGCGTCGACGCTGCTCGACCGGGTCGGCCTTCAAGGCGAACGACGACTCGCCGTCCGCAGGTACTCGAAAGGCATGGTGCAGCGTCTCGGCCTTGCGCAAGCGCTGATCAACGATCCGGCGCTCGTCATCCTCGATGAGCCGATGTCCGGACTCGATCCGATCGGCCGCCGCGACGTCCGCACCCTCATCCTCGCCCTCCGCGACGAAGGGCGGACGGTCCTGTTCAGCAGCCACATCCTCTCCGACGCCGAGGCGCTGTGTTCGCGCGTGGCCATCCTCGCGGC
>CBIHOS010000309.1:0-3822 GCA_966211945.1 uncultured bacterium | reverse complement strand
CGGCTGCCGCGGAGCCGGTTCCGGCCGCCGCTGCCGCAGCAGCCGCGGCGCCGGCCGCGAAAGACGCGCCGAAGGCCCCGGCCAAGGCGGCGCCGTTGAAGTCGGTCATCACGACCGGCCGGGACAAGGCCGGCGGCGGCATGCCGCAGGCGGCGCCCGCACGGCAGACCGAGGCGCCAGCGGCCGCCGTGAAGCCGTCGAGTCCGCAGGGGCCCTCGACCGCCAGGCCTGCCGCGGCGGCGGCGATGGACGGCCTGCTGCTCCGAGAACCAGTCAACGCCGAGGCCGCCGCGGATCTCGCGCAAGGCATGCGGCTGTCGCGCGAAGCCACATCGTCGGACGCCGACGGCGCGCCGGTCACGCCCGGGCCCACGCCGGTGCCGCGGCGGTCGCCGGTGCCGATCGCCGCTGCCGCGGCCGTGATCGCCCTGCTGCTGGGGGCAGGCGGCTACTACGCGTTCGTGGTCGCGCCCACGCCGGCGCCGGTCCCGGGGATTACGCCGTCGGAAGAAGCAGGGCCGACCGGACCGACGACCACACCCGCGGCAGTTGTCACGACCCCGCCCGCAAATCCCCCGGGGTCGGGAACCAGCGCTGCGCCCGCGGCGCCTGCGGCAGCGACGCCCGCGCCGCGCACCGATCCCTGGGTGACGGTGCGACAGCACATCGCCGGCGGCCGGTTCGATCGGGCCATCGCCGCGATCGATCAGGTGCAGGGCGTCTCGGCGTCGGAGGTACAGGCCGAGCGCCAGCGCGTGGTGGACAACGCGGCGCGGTTCGCGCTCGCGGCCCGTCGCGGCGCCGAGGACCTCCGCCTGACCCGGAGCCCGCAGTACGTGCTGGGCACCACCAGGCAGGCCGCGGCCGAGCGGGATCGCTCCGCCGGCCGGCTGCGCGACGCCGTCACGAGCTACGGGGAGGCGCGCGCGCACTTCCTGCAGGCGTTCACCGACAGCGGCAGGGCGCCGGCCGCGGCAATCGCCGAACCGCCGGCTGCGGTGCCACCCGCAACGCCGGCGCCGGGTCCCACCGCACCTGGCACTGCGCCCGCGAACGCCCCCGCCAACGCGGCCGCCAACGGGACCGCCGCGTCTCCGACGTCGGGCGAGCCGCGCACCGACTTGTCGATCTGGTCCAACGAAGAGGCGCGCGCCGCCATCTCGCAGTTCAGCGGCGCCTACCTCGGTCGCGACATCGGCGGCCTCAATCGCCTGTGGCCGACGATGGGGCCGGCGTGGCGAGCCGAGTTCCGCGACGCGTTCGCGACCACCGGCGAACTCGTCTGCGTCTTCGAGAACCTGACGATCGTGCGCGCCAGCGACGAGTTCAACGTCAGCGCGCGTCTGCTGACCCAGCTGCCCGGCGGCGAGCAGCGCCGGCGGACCCTCATCATCACCCTGGTGCCGGCGCGCGATCGCCTCGTCATCGGCAACATCCGCGTGAGATAGCGCGCTGCCGGCCCGGGAGCGACCGCCGGCCACCAGCATGAGACCCGCCATCGTCCTCGAGTCGGTCAGCAAGCGCTTCGCCCAGACGACCGCGGTGGATGCCCTGTCGCTCGAAGTGCCCTACGGCGCGATCTACGGCTTCATCGGGCCCAACGGATCCGGCAAGACGACGACGCTGCGGATGATCATGAACATCCTGCTGCCCGACAGCGGCAGCGTCGAGGTGCTCGGCGACCGTACCACCGTGGCGGCGCGCGACCGCGTCGGCTATCTGCCGGAAGAACGCGGGCTCTACAAGCAGATGCCGGTGCGGCGCCTGCTCACGTACTACGGCGAACTCAAGGGCGCGCCGCGGAAGGACGTGCAGCGCGAGACCGACGCCTGGCTGTCGCGGCTCGGGCTGTCCGGCGTGGCCGACAAGAAGATCCAGGCGCTCTCCAAGGGCATGTCGCAGAAGGTACAGTTCATCGCGACGGTCGTCGCCCGACCCGAGCTCGTGATCCTCGACGAGCCGTTCTCCGGGCTCGATCCGGTCAACCGCGACGTGCTGCGCGATGCCGTCCTCGAACTCAAGCGGCGCGGCACCACCATCGTCTTCAGCACCCACGACATGACGATGGCGGAGCTGATGTGCGACCGCATCTTCATGATCTTCAAGGGCCGGAAGGTGCTGGACGGATCGCTCGACGAGATCCAGTCGACCTACGGCCGCGACGAGGTGCACGTCCGCGTCCAGGGCGGCGGCGACGTACTGCGCGAGATCGAAGGCGTGCGCGGCGTCGTCGACCATGGCAACGCGCAGCAGGTCCGGCTGTCGGTCGATCCGCAGACGTTCCTGGCGCGGCTGGTCGCGCGGACCACGGTGCAGCGCTTCGAGATCACCCGGCCGTCGCTGCACGACATCTTCGTGGAGATCGCCCGTCCGGCCCCCGAGGAAGACACGACGCCCGCCGTGTGACGCGGGTGCTGACGCCATGCGCAAGGTCCTGACGATCGCGATCGCCGAGTTCGAGCAAGCGGTGCGCAGCCGTGCATTCATCATCGGCCTGCTGGCGCTGCCGCTGCTGATGTCGGCCGCCTTCTTCATCCAGGCGATGACGGCGCGGCGCGACACCTCCGAGCGCCGCTTTGCGATCGTCGATCGGACCGGCGTGGTTGCCGCGGCGCTCGTGGCGGCGGCCGGCACCCACAACGAGGAGATGCGGACGCCGCAAGGCCGGCTGACCGGCCCGCAGTTCCTGCCCGAAGTCGTGCCGGCCGGCGGGCAGGCGCCCGACGTCCTGCGCCTCGCGTTGTCGGACCGCGTGCGGCGCGAGGAACTGTTCGCGTTCGTGGAGATTCCGGCCGACGTGATGGCCAGCCGGATGCCGGCGGCTGACGATGACGAGGGGCCGCACCTCCAGTACTTCACCGAGTATCCGACCTACCAGGCGCTGCCCGACTGGCTGCGGCGCGAGGTGAGCCGCGCCGTGGCCGACCGCCGGTTGTCGCGCCTGGGCGCCGATCCGGCCGAGACGCGCCGCCTGCTCGAACCGATCCCGATGGACCGGCAGGGCCTGGTCCAGCGCACCGTCGAGGGCCGCATCTCGGAGGCCGAGAAGGTGGACGCGCTGCGTGCGTTCGCGATGCCGGCGATCGCGATGTTCCTGCTGTTCGGCCTGGTCATGAGTTCGGCGCCGCAGCTGCTCAACAGCGTGATCGAGGAGAAGACGAGCCGGATCAGCGAAGTCCTGCTCGGGTCGGTGACCGCGTTCCAGTTGATGCTGGGCAAGCTGCTCGGCAGCGTCGGCGTCACGCTCGTCCTGGCGGCGATCTACGTCGGCGGCGGACTGCTGCTGGCGGCACAGGCCGACTACTTCGGCCTGATCCGGTGGAGCCTGTTGCCGTGGTTCGCGCTGTTCCTGCTGATCGCCGTCGTCATGTACGGCTCGATCTTCATCGCCATCGGCGCCGCCTGCAGCGAAGTGAAGGACGCGCAGGGGATGATGATGCCGGCCCTCGTCCTCGCGATGTTCCCGGTGTTCCTGTGGCTGCAGGTGGCCCAGAACCCCGACAGCCCGATGTCGACCGGCGTCTCGATGTTTCCGTTCGCGACGCCTTACCTGATGCTGCTGCGCATCGCCATCCCGCCCGGCCCGCCGGCCTGGCAGGTGATCGTCTCGGTGATCGGCGCCATCGCCGTCACCCTGGCGATGGTCTGGGCGGCCGGTCGCATCCTCCGCGTCGGGTTGCTGTTGCAGGGCAAGACCGCCAGCTACCGCGACATGGCGCGCTGGATTTCGGCCAGGTAGGGGCGCCTCCCCGAGGCGCCCGTCGCCGGTTCGGCGTTCGGCGTTCGGCGTTCGGCGTTCGGCGTTCGGCGTTCGGCGTTCGG
>CBIHOS010000308.1:0-3925 GCA_966211945.1 uncultured bacterium | reverse complement strand
CGATGTCGGCCATGTCGGCCATAGAGCAGCCAGCGGCCAGGTCGGGCAGGCTGACCTTCTGGTGATCGGCGCCGAGGATGTCGGCGCTCTCGGCCATGAAGTGGACGCCGCAGAAGACGACGAACTCGGCCTGGGTGCGCGCCTTGCACTCGCGCGACAGCTTCCAGGAGTCGCCGATCACGTCGGCGTGCACGAGCACCTCGTCGCGCTGGTAGTGGTGACCGAGGATCAGCAGGCGGTCGCCCAGCTCCCGCTTGGCGGCCCGGATTCGGGCTTCCATCTCGTCGAGCCCCAGCCGGAGGTAGCGGTCCGGGAGCGGCTGGCGCTGCGACAGGCTGGATTGCTCGTAGTCGCTGAGGACCTTGACATCCATCTCAGGGCCATCCTAGCACCCGGCGGTATACTGAATCTCTGCCCATTCAGGAGGGGCCATGGCACAAGCGACGACGCACGCCGGTGAGGGACGCAAGGCGGAAGAGTTTCGGAACTATGCCGCGGAGGCGCGCAGCACCGTCAAGGAGTTCTACCGTCTGAACCACACGCACCAGACGCTGGACTTCGTGCTGGCCAAGAAGAAGGAGTACCTGACGCTCGACCGCATGGAGATGACCGTGTGGGAAGCGCTCGAGTACATGAACCAGCTGGTCGACGACAGTGACCCCGACGTCGACTTCACGCAGATCGAGCACGCGATGCAGACGGCCGAAGCGATTCGGGCCGCCGGTCAGCCGCGCTGGTTCCAGCTCACGGGTCTGGTCCACGACATCGGCAAGGTGCTCTGCATCTGGGGCGAGCCGCAGTGGGCGGTGGTCGGCGACACGTTCCCGGTGGGCTGCAAGTTCTCCGACAAGTGCGTGTACCCCGAGTTCTTCGAGCTCAACCCCGACTCGAACAACCCGGCCTACATGACCGAGCACGGCATCTACGAACCGCACTGCGGGCTGGACAACGTGCACCTGTCGTGGGGACACGACGAGTACATCTACCAGGTGTTCAAGAATCACATCCCGCAGGGCGGTCTCTACGCGCTGCGATATCACTCGTTCTATCCGTGGCACAAGGAAGGTGCCTACGAGCACCTGACCAACGAGCAGGACCGGGACGCGATGAAGTGGGTCAAGGCGTTCAATCGCTTCGACCTCTACTCGAAGGGCGACGCACGGCCGAACGTCGCCGAGCTGACACCGTATTACAAGGACCTGATCGACGAGTACGCCCCCGGCAAGCTGCGCTGGTGAAGACTGGCTTCCGTAGGTAGGGCCGGCTATCCCAGCCCGGCCATGACTGCGGACCTGGTGTCGGCGTCAGGCGCGTTCGGGGAACGCGCCCTACCTTTCGAGGTCGCGGTCGCACCGGCTGGCTGACGTCGGGGATACCATAGCGGCGTGGCCCTCGACGAACGCGCCTTCTTCGACGAACGACCGGAGTCCCGACAGTCGCGGCACCAGTGCCCGCGCTGCAAGCGGACCAACGAGTACGCAGTGCGCTGGGTGCGGCGGACCAAGAAGGCCCGGCCTCCTGGCGGCGCCGACGAGCAGGACCGCGCCAAGTTCTCGAAGCTGCGCGACCACCTCCTGCGGGTCGAGGACGAGGTCACCTGCAAGAGCTGCGGCAAGCAGTTCGAGATCCCCTCGCAGCAGTCGCTCGTCTTCGTGGACCAGCTCGTGGGTCTGCCCAACGACGAGGACCTGGAGCGGGAGATCGCCGCCGCTGCCGGCGAGCCCGAGCCAGCCCCGACGCCGACGTCTGCGGCTGCGGCCGAACAGAAGCCGGCGATCCCGGCCAGGTTCCTCCGCAAGAGCACCGGCTGGAAGTAAGGGGGACGGGTTCCCAGATCGGCCTTGGGCCCTGGGCCTTGGGCCGTCGGCCTTGGCCGACAGCTGTCGGCAGTCGGCAGTCGGCAGTCGGCAGTTCCGCCTTCGCCAAGGCTATGGCGCACAGGCGGGCTTCGGCCTTCGCCGACTGAAGGTAGGGCGCGTTCCCCGAACGCGCCTAGAAACGGCGCGAACCGTTCACGCTCGCGGTCAATCCGTCGGAGGCTGCGACGTGAACCGCTCTCGACATTTCCGCATTCCGGCATTCCCGCATTTCGTGCGAAGCCCCCGTAGAATGTTCCGGATGAGCGGCTCCCCAATCACACGTCGTGCAGCCATCGGGTCGATTGGCGCCCTCGGCGCGGCGGCGTCGGGGTCCCTCGCGGCAGACATACAGGCGCCTTCCCCACCCCGGCGCGGCGCGCGGGCGGCGGCGCCGGCGCAGCGGCGGGCCGAGCTGTATCGGCTCCTCGGCGACCTGCCGGATCGGCGTCGTCCGGTTACGGGCGAGAAGCTGAAGGAAGAGGAACGCGACGGCTACGTGCTCGAGACGTGGCGCTACGACCTGAACGGGCTCGAGCCGGTGCCCGGGTACGTCGCACGTCCGAAGACGATCACCGGTCGCGCCCCCGCCGTCGTGTTCAACCACTCGCATGGCGGCGGGTACGCGATCGGTAAGAAGGAGTTCACCGATGGCCGCAGCTACCTGCAGCCGACGCCGTACGCCAAGGCGCTGACCGACCTCGGCTACGTGGCGATCAGCATCGATGCCTGGGTGTTCGGCGAGCGCAGCCACACCAGTGAGGCCGACATGTTCAAGGCCATGCTGTGGAAGGGGCAGGTGCTGTGGGGGATGATGATGTACGACAGCCTGCGGGCGGTCGACGTCCTGCTGCAGCGGCCCGATGTCGACCCGACCCGCATCGGCACGCTCGGCATGTCGATGGGCAGCACCGCTGCCTGGTGGCTGGGCGCCCTGGACGAGCGCATCAGGGTCACGGTCGACATCAACTGCCTGACAGACTTCGACGCGCTGATCGCCGACGAGGGCCTGTCGCGCCACGGCATCTACTACTACGTGCCGTCGCTCATGAAGCACTTCACGGCCGGTGAGATCAACGCGCTGATTGCCCCGCGCGCCCACCTGGCGCTGGCCGGGACGCGCGACAAGCTGACACCGCTCGCCGGGCTCGACCGCATCGATACGTACCTGAAGGACGTCTACGCGAAGGTCGGCCATCCGGAACGGTGGTCGCTGCTGCGCTACGACGTCGAACACCAGGAGACGCCGGAAGGCCGGCAGGCAATCCTGGCGTTTCTGAAACAACACCTGACCTAGCGCCGGCGCTCCGACGTGTCCGCCGCAGCCTCGGGCGGAAGCGGAGCCAGGCCATCTGAGAGGATCTTCCGTACGCCATGGCCGGACTGATTGCCGCGATCGACCTGAAACGCAAGATGTACGTCGAGTTCGAGGAGGCGCCGTACCACATGCTCGACGTGGAGGTCTCGCGCCCGACCGCTCGCGGCGGCCAGACGCTGGTGCGCGTGAAGATGCGCAACCTGCTCAATCGGGCCGTGTTCGACAAGACCTTCAAGGCGCAGGACAAGCTGAAGGAACCGGATCTCGTGATGGTGCCGGCCTCCTTCCAGTTCGCCGACGGCACCGGCCTGCACTTCATGGACCTCGGCAACTACGAGACCCTCACGCTGAACGAGGACATCGTCGGCGACGATCGCCTGCTGCTCACCGACAACCTCGAGGTGCAGGTGCAGAAGTTCAACGGCAACCCGATCGGCCTGCAACTGCCGGTGATCGTCGAGCTGACCGTCGCCGAGACCGAGATGGGCAGCCGCGGCGACACCGCCAGCGGCAGCGTGACGAAGGCCGCCAGGCTCGAGACCGGTCTCGAGGTGCGGGTGCCGCTGTTCGTGAACGAGGGCGAGAAGGTGCGCGTCCACACCGAGACCCGCGAGTTCGCCGGCCGCGCCTGAGACCGACGCATCGGTCGTTGCGTTCTCTCAGGTAGGGACGCCTCGCCGAGGCGGCCGACATGGGGCCCGCGCCACGGGGCTCGCTCCTGCTCCGCCATCCGGAAATCCGCCACTCCGGC
>CBIHOS010000307.1:0-3938 GCA_966211945.1 uncultured bacterium | reverse complement strand
TTCGCCCTACGCGGCCCGGACGGGCACGACAGAGGGCTGGGCGCGGCTGAAGTTGCGCACGACGAGGTCGGCGTCGCTGAACGATCCGCGGCCCGGCGCGTCCTTGAAGGGCACGACGAGCATCCCGGGATCGACCGGCTGCTCCTCGAGCACGTGCGCGTACCGCTGCGGGAAGGATCCGTCGCGGAACGTCGTGGCCACGACGCGATCGTGCTTCTGCTGCAGCGTGGCGAAGTCGTGCCGCACCACTTCCAGCACATCGTCGTCGGGACCGGTGGCCAGGTAGGCACAGACCATCGCGCGCACATCGTCGAAGAACTGCGGCGGATGGGCGCGCTGGTCGAACGAGCCGTCGGGCCGCGCCAGGCGGCGCAGGCCGTTGGCATCGGGCGCGATGTGATAGAGCTCGTGCACGACAGTGTCGAGCCTCACGACCCACGCCGGCAGGCCGGTGCCCGCGTATCGTTCGAGCTTGCACCGGCTCACCTGATCGGAGAAGCGCGGCAGCGCGAACGAGAGCATGTACTCGATCGGCGCGCCGTTGATCACGACCTCTGGCGATCGCGTGACGAACAGCGGCGAACGCCGCGTGACTCGTCCGGTGACTGCATCCGCCCAGAAGTAGTAGCCGGGCTCGCTGGTCGGCAGCGTCAGGCAGTGGCACGTCGCGTTGGGCCCGTCGGCGCCGCTCCGGCCGCGCCGCGCGAACACGAGCGTGCGGTCGGGACGCACGTGGCTCAGCGCAGGCACACGGAGGGTGATGTCCGCGACGAGACGGGTGAGCGCGTCGGTGAAGTGAAACATCGCTGTGAGGCGAATCGGTCTGGCGGGCCGCAACATTAGGCAACGGCCGCTGTCACCGGGTCAAGCATCCAAAGTTGGTGTCGGAACAGGTTTTTGAGGCACCTCTTCCGGTACCGGTTGTGCTGGCGCTGGACTGGGTTCAGGTGGCAGTGGCTCTTCCGGAGCAGGGGGCTCCGGCACCACCTCCTGCTCCTCTGACGACAGCGGCGGGACGGGAGTTTCGTCGACAGTAGGCGGGCGCTCGTCCGTTGCGTCGGCAGCTGCTGACACGTCGGTCTCGGCCGGCGGCACCGGCGCGTCGCGCATGCCCATCCGTCTGAGGATGATCTGCTGACGCCGGCGCAGCCGTGCCGGCGGGTGGCCCGGGTTGTAGACGTTCGGATTGATGAGCGCCGCGGCGAGCAGCGCCGCTTCCGAGGCTCCCAGCCGCGCCGCCGGCTTGCCGAAGTAGTGCCGGCTCGCCGCCTCGGCGCCCCAGGTGTCGTCGCCCCACTCGCTCACGTTGAGATAGAGCTCGAAGATGCGGCGCTTGCTGAGCAGGCGCTCGAGCCGATGCGTAATCATCAGTTCACGCAACTTGCGGAGCGGATCCTGCGACGGCGACAGGTAGAGGTTCTTGGCGAGCTGCTGGGTGATGGTCGAGCCGCCGCGCACGATGCGGCGCTTGGCGAGGCTGACTTCGAGCGAGTCGCGGATGGCGTCGAGCTCGATGCCCTGGTGGTCCCAGAAGCCGCTGTCCTCGGCGACCAGCACGGCGCGCTTGAGGGTCTGGGCGATGCGCGCGTAGGGCACGAAGCGGTAGTCGCGGCGGGACGGCCGGCCCTCGGCATGGGCGGCGCTGGCGCTCTGGCGCATGAACGCGGTCTCGTCCGGCGGCGCGGCCGCGAGCCCGCGCACGTCGGGCACGGTCGCGGCCAGGTATCCGAGGAAGAGCACGCCGGCGGCGGCGAGGGCGGCGACGATGCGGCCGGCCCGGCGCAGGCGCGGCGATCGAGACCTGGCGGCGCGGGCACGGCGGCGTGGCGCGGGGGGCATGCGGCTACGAAATTATAGGCGGGCGCCCGGGGCGCCGCGACCGCGTTCGGCCTTTTAGTCTCTTTCGATTCATCCTGCCAAACGTTAGTACCGATTTACCCACGTGCCTGCTACCGTCGACTCTTCCGTTCTTCAAAAGTGCTGGTGATGGCGGGCGCTGCCTTCCGGTGGTCCATGGCTATCAATCGATAGGTAATCGAACTCCGACGTTTGCGTGCGTTCGCTACCCTCGACGAGCTTCGTTGATCGGTAGTAGATCGAAGAGCACTTGCAGTCGTGATCGTCCCTCCCTCCTCCCCGTCGGAGGTCCGCCTGTCGGACCTTGTCGAATGGAACGTGCCGATCGCGTGGCACGAAGCCGTCGCGGTGGTCCGGGATGTGGCGCGCCAGGTACCGTCTGGCGGTCCGTCGTCCGGCGTGCCCGAGACCGGGCAGATTCAGTTGAGCCGCGAGGGCAGACTTCTCGTCCCGGCGGCCTTCGGAGGTCCGGGCGATCTCGCGCCCAGCCTCTCCGCACTCCTCCGGGACCTGCTGCCAGCGTCTGCACCGGCGGATCTCCAGGTCCTCGCGGACGACCAGAACCCGACAATTCGCCAAGCCTCTGGACAAGAGTTCATCGACGCGCTGTCTTTTTTCGCGCGGCCAGATGACGCCGCCGAGATCGACGCGCTCGCGCAGAAGGCGTACGCGGCGCTCGAAGCGCGAGACCGTCAGGCCGCGCTGCAGGCGTTGACCGACCGTGCGCGGCATGCCGCACCCGCGGTGGCCGATGCGCCCCCGACGACTCGTAAGCCTCTGGGCACGCGTCGTTTGGCGATGGTCGTCGGTGCCGCGATCGTGCTGCTCGGCGGAGCCGGCCTGGCCTGGACGCTGACACGCACGCCGCCAGCCGACGGACAACCGGCTGCCGCAGTCTCCCCGCTGGAACGTGTGGCATCGCGTGTGCAGCAGTCGATGACGACGGCCGCGGCGTTCGTGCAGGAAACGCTGGAGGCGCCGCCCGCGCCAGTCGCTGGCCGTGGCAAGGATCTCACGCTGCCGGCGCGCCGCGGGCGTAAACGCGGGCCGGCGCTCGAACCGGCGCAGCCGCCCGCGGCGAACACGTCGGTGTCGGCGGCGCCCGTCGGTGCTGTCGATGCACCGGCATCGGAACCACGGCCCGGCGCATCCGAGACGGTGGCCGAGCCTGTCATCGATACGGTGTTCAGCGCGTCGAACGCAGACGTGGCGCCACCCATGCTGGCCCGGCCGCAGATGCCGGGGGAGCAGATCGCCGGTCTGCCGACGGGACGGCCGGGCGTGCTGGAACTGCTCGTGGGACGGGATGGACAGGTGACGTCGGCCAGGCTGGTACCGGCCTCCAATCGCCACCAGGACCGGATGATGGTGTCGGCGGCCAAGACGTGGCGCTTCAGTCCGGCGATGCGTGACGGGAAAGCGGTGTCGTACCGCCTGCAGATGCCGATTACCTGGTGATGGCGCATTTTCTCTCGCCGCTGCTCCGCAACGGCGACGCCCCGTGGACGCTGGTGCAGGCGACGACGGGGCAGGTGGTGGCCGACCGGCTGCACACCGCGTTCGACTCGGCGTCGAGACGGAGCGGACTGCTCGGGCAGGCTGCGTGGCCGGCGGGATCGGCGCTCGTGATCGCACCGTGTCAGGCGGTGCACACGATTGGGATGCGGTTCCCGATCGACGTGTTGTTCGTGGATCGCGACGGCTGCGTAGTCAAGGCGCGCGGCAGTCTCGGCCCCTGGCGGATGGCAGCTGCGTGGCGCGCCTTCGCTGCGATCGAGTTGGCGGCTGGAAGTGTCACGGACGTCTTACGCGCGGGGGACCAGGTGCGTCTGGCGCTGGCAGCGAGCAGCCCTTCAGTTACAGCCGAGCTGTGTCGATAGCTCTAGATAGGACGCGCGTCGGGGGCGCGTCCCCGCACATGTCAGGCGGCCCGGGTGGCTCGCCTGCGTTGTCACTTCCGCCACGGTGGAAGTGAGTGCCACACGGCCATGGGGGACGTGTGGCGGCAGGTCCGGACCGCTTTCCCAGCGGCGGACACAGTCCCCGTCGCAGGGGGAGGAGAAGTCATGAAGAAGCTGCTC
>CBIHOS010000306.1:0-3948 GCA_966211945.1 uncultured bacterium | reverse complement strand
GACGACCATGACGCCGTCACCGTCAGGGCGCCTCGGGGAGGCGCCCCTACCAACGCGGCATCACGAACGGCGGGTCGCCACCAGCAACACGTTGGCGAACGGCGTGCCGTCGCCCATCGGCTGCACGTGTGGCGTGAACCCTTCCTCGTGCAGCAGCGTCCGCCACGCCGAGGCCGTACGGAAGGCAAACCGCTGACGCCAGTGGCCGGTGACGATCGCCTTGATCGCGTTGCCGGCCCGCACCATCGCGAACCGCCACCCGGCCGCCGCGTCGGCCTCGCGCACCAGCAGTCTCCCGCCTGGCGCCAGCGCGGCGTGCAGCGCGCGCAGCAGGGCGCGCTGGTCGGCGTCGGGCATCATGTGCAGCACGTCGAACAGCAGCGCGACGTCGCACGCCGGCAGTCCGGCCTGGCGTGCGTCGCCGGAGACGATCGCGGCTTCGTGCTCGAGTGCCCGCGCCGCGATTGCGGCGATTCGCGGCCGTGTCTCGACGCCGACGAGCCGCGTGAATCGCGGTGGATCGGGCCTGGACGTATCCCAGGCGCCCTGCGCCGCGGTGTGCTGCGCCTCGGCGACCAGCGCCAGCATCAGGCCCTGGCCGCACCCCAGATCGAGCAGCGTGCCGGTCGCGGCGGGCAGTTCGGTCGTCAGGGCGGCCGCGTACACCGGATCGCCGGACAGCTTCCCGCGCGCGAACTCCCACGCCGTGATCCCGGTGTCCAGATATCGGTCACTGGCACGGCGGACCAGCAACTGGAAGAACGGGTCGCGGGCCGGACGCCGGGCGACGTATGTCACGATCGCGCCGGCCGCGCCCACTAACACTCCGACGATGAGACTGCCGACCACGAGGTCGGTCCCGAACGTCCAGATGTGTTCGGGCTCGACCATGTCCCAGGTGAG
Organism: uncultured bacterium; assembly: GCA_966211945.1. GTDB lineage: Bacteria > Acidobacteriota > Vicinamibacteria > Vicinamibacterales > Vicinamibacteraceae > Luteitalea. The sequence goes on along the minus strand of CBIHOS010000306.1, from coordinate 3,045 downwards.
TGCGACGGCGTGGCCCTGGCGCACGAAGGCGCCGGCCTGGACCTCGGCGTACAGCAGCGGCGGGATGACGACGGGATTGATGACGTTGGCAGCGAGGTACATCTTCAGCCGGTTGAGGCGAAAGACGACGCCGGCGAGCCAACACAGACCGAGGTGCACGCCCCAGAACGGCGAGCAGCCAATCAGCAGGCCGACACCGACGGCGATCGACTCGCGGCCCCGGCTGTCGCCCTCGGTTCTCAGCGCGTGGACGGCCCGCTGCAGTCGCGAGGCGCGCGACAGCGCACGCGCGCTGCCGGCCAGCGGAGCAGTGCTCATCTTCAGGTATTATGACGACTCGGCCCGCGTGTGCGAATGCGGTGTCGCCGTGCAGTGATGCCAAAGTCCACGGCCACGACGCCGGTCGTCCCTTCGTCCCTGTCACCTCGGCCACCGGCCTGGGTGACGTCGCTGCTCGGTCCATCGTCCACACGAGTCCTTCGTGGCACGACCGATGCCGCGATTGAAGTGACCACGGGCCGGCACTTCACGCAGGTCTCCGTCACCATCCCGCACGCCGACGGGCTCGCGCCGGATGCGCTCCATGCGCACGTGCGCGACGCCTACCTCGAGATTGCCGCCACGGTGAATGCCCAGCAGCGGCACCCGCTCCGCTTCTGGAACTTCGTGCCGCGCATCCACACGCCGGCCGGCGACGGGCTGGACCGCTACATGGTCTTCAACGGCGGCCGCTTCGCCGCCTGCGAACACTGGCACGGCTCGCCCAACGCGTTCGACCACACGCTGGCCTCCGCGTCTGGCGTGGGTGTGCTCGGCGACGCGCTGGCGGTGCACTGTCTCGCGGCCGACGCCGCTGGCGAGCCGGTCGAGAACCCGCGGCAGGTCCCGGCGTACCGGTACTCGCGCCGATACGGGCCGTGCCCGCCGTGCTTCGCCCGCGCCACCCGGATGCTGACGCCGGTCGAGGGCGCCTGGTGGCTGCTGATCGCCGGCACCGCGAGCATTCGCGGCGAGGAGACCATGCACGTCGGCGACATCGACGCTCAGACGATCGAGACGCTCGACAACCTCGATGCGCTGCTCGCCGCGGCCCAGGTCAAGCGGGGCGAAGCCGGTGCGCCGTCCAGGCTGACCAGCCTGCGCGTCTATCTCGTGCGCCCGGACGACATCGCGATCGTGCGGCAGCGCCTGGACGAACGCTACGGCCCGCTCGCCGACGTCGAGTTCGCGCAGGCCGAGTTGTGCCGCACCGATCTGCTCGTCGAAATCGAAGGCATCGCCAGCTTGTAAGCCGGACCTGCTCGAGCGCCCATGAGCAGAGTCTTCGAGGTGCTGTTGCCGGGCCTGCTCTCGCAGCCGGTCCAGTTGCTCGAAGTGGGCCTGGCGGTGAGCGTCTGGCTGCTCCTCCGCCGGCGACCGCGCTGGTGCGCGCCGCTGGCCGCCGGCTGGCGCGCTGCCGCGCGGCGCCCCGCCGCGTTCATGACCGGCCTGGCGCTCTGCCTCGCCGCAATCCACGTCGGCCTGGAGTGGCGGCAGCCGCGACGCGCACCGGCCGTCCACGACGAGTTCGGTTACCTGCTCTCGGCCGAGACGTTCCTCGAAGGGCGCCTGACCAACCCGACGCCGCCCGAATGGCATGCGCTCGACACGGTGCACGTCAACTTCGTGCCGAGCTACAACGCGATGTACCCGCCAGGCCAGGGGATGGCGCTTGCGCTCGCCTGGCGCTGGCTCGGGCATCCCGTGTACGCCAACTGGATCCTCGCGCCGCTCGTCGGCTGGACCACGTGGTGGATGCTCGCGGGCTGGATGCCGCGGCGCTGGGCGCTGCTCGGCGGCACGCTCGTCGCGTTGCGGCTCGGCCTGTTCGGCTATTGGGCCGAGTCCTACATGACGGGCGCGCTCCCGGCGATCTGCGCCCTCCTGTTTGCCGGAGCCTTGCCAAGGGCGGCGCGCCGACCGTCGCCATGGATTGCCGCGTGTGGCGCGCTGGCGCTCGGCGTGATGTTCAGCAGCCGGCCGTTCGAGGCCGTCGTCCTCGGCCTCTGCGCCGTGCCGATGGTGTGGCTGCTGCGGCCGATCCGCGGTCGGGCCGCGATCGTGTGGGCCACCATGCCCGCCGTCGCGCTCTTCCTGCTGGTGGTCGCAGCGGTCGCCTGCACGAACGCCGCGCTCACCGGGCATCCCCTCCGCTTCGGCTACGACCTCAACATGGCGCGTCACGGCTACGGCGTCTTCATGGGTGTGCCCGCAGCCGGCGCCGAACCGCCAGCCACCGCGCACATGGGCGCGTTCTACGACGAGACGCGCGGCTATGCGGCGTACGGCTGGACGTTCGGCGGTTTTGTCGGGACGCGGCTGCGCACGCTCGGCTGGGTGTGGGTGTTCCTCGTCGGGCCCTTCCTCACGCTGGGCTGGCGTGAGTGGCGCCGCAGTCTCTCTGTCGGCCGGCTGCGGCCCGCGCTGCCGGGGCTCCTCGGCTTCTTCATCGTCGTTGGCGCGCATCCCTGGTCGTTCCCGCACTACTACGCCGGGGCTCTGGGATTCCTCGTGCTGTTTGCATCGACGGCCATCCGCCTCTGGTGCGTGCGCCATCGTCTTCCCGCCTCGATGGTCGCCGGCACGATCGCGACGGCGGCAGCGCTCGTACTGGCCGCTCGGATCGTCGCGGGTGGCGCCGTGCTGCACGCCCCGCTGATTCCGATCGAATGGCTGCCGTACCACACGCCGCGCGGCCTCGACGCCAGACGCGCGCTCGAGGCCGACGCCGGCCGCGACGGCCCGGCGCTGGTGTTCGTCCGCTACGGCAGCGGCGAATCACTCAGGCGTGACTGGGTGTACAACGCGCCATCGCCGCAGGAGGCTCGCGTGGTGTGGGCGAACGACCTCGGACCTGACCGCAACGCGCGGACCGCGCGTGCCTACGCGGGCCGCCGCTGGACGTGCGTCACGATCGAACGGGAACGACCGCGGCCGGCGGCGTGCACGACGTGGGTCGCGGCGGCACCGGGAAAATGACCCGACAGGTACGGGCGCCTCTCTGAG
>CBIHOS010000305.1:0-3968 GCA_966211945.1 uncultured bacterium | reverse complement strand
GCCCAGCCAGCCGGCCGTCGATCGCGGGACACGTCGAGCAGAGCACGCATACGCGACTCGAGCTGCCGCGGCCGCGCCATCGCGAGCGCCTGCGTCGGGGCCCGGTCGCCGGCAAATGCGTAAGCGATGTCCAGCAGATGACCGGCGTAGCCGCGAGCCGGCGTGCCAGTGCCGACGACGCGATCGTCGCAGGCAAGCTCACGCTCCTCCCGCATGCGGCGCGCCGCCAGCCAGACGCCGGGGTGATACCAGGCAGCCGCGCACGCCAGCGAGGCGAGGAACTGCGTGAGGCAGTCGCGGCGGGTCACGTGCGCCAGTTCGTGCAGCAGCACCGCCTCGCGGCGATCCTGATCCCAGCCGTCGGCCGCGGCAGGCACGACGATCGTCGGACGCCAGGTGCCGCACGTCAGCGGTACCACGTGGCCGCCGCGCAGGAGCCTGACGCCATCGCGCACGTCCATCACGGCGGCGCAGCGCACGAGCAGCTCGAGCCACGGGCCATCGGCAATGGGCGCCGAGGCTCGGCACAGGCGCCACAACTGCCAGCGCTGCCGGGCGACCACGACGAGCGCGGCCAGCAGCCCCGTGAGGTAGAGCACGCCGATGGCGACGGGCCAGGAGACGACAGCCGCACCGATCGCCGGTGATGCAGGAGCAGCAGCTGGCGCGTCGTGCGTGTCGGCCGGCTCGGCAACCGCCTGGCCGGACAGCGGCGCGGCGTCGGCGGCGACCGCCGGTTCGACGGCAGGCGCAACGACGCGGCGCACCTCGATGGTCCACGACGGTCCCAGGAGGCTCACGACCGGCATCGCCAGCACGCCCGCTAGCGACATCGTCCACACGAGATGGCGCACGGCAGCGGAGCCGCGGCGCAGGAGGCGCTCGAGGCCCCAGGCGAGCAGGAGGACGAGCGTGACGCGGAGGACGAGGCCCGGCACGACGGACCCGATGGACGCAAGCATCTCGAACATCACTTGTCTCCCGTGGTGCGGTTGCGATCGAGCAGGGCCCGAAGCCTGGTGTACTCGGCCTGCGAGAGCGGCCCGTCCGACATGTCGAGCAGGGCGGCCATCGCCGATCCGGGCGAGTCGTCGAAGAAGGTGCGGAGCAGCTGCTGCAGGGCCGAACGCCGTGCCTCTTCAGGCCGTGTCGCGGGGAAGTACAGGAAGCGCGGGCCGTCGTACTCGCGGGCGAGCAGCCCGCGGTCGATCATGATGTCGAGGAGTTTGCGGACGCTGGACGCGGTGGGGGCGTCGGGCAGTTCGGCGCGGATCTCCTCGACCGTCGCGCGCCGGCGGCGATGGAGGATCTGCATGATCTGGCTCTCACGACGGGTGAGATTGGGCGGAGCGGTCGACACGGGTGAAGCCTCCGGCACGTGCGCGAATTTTTTCGCGTGAGGCGAATATATTCGCGCACGGCGGCGGCGTCAAGAGCCCTGGTCCCTACTGCTTGATCCTGGTGTAGGCGAAGACCGTGCTCTGCACCTTCCCGTCGCGCGTCCGCTCGACGATGATGTCGAGGGCGTCGGCGCTCTTGCGCGTGAAGATGACGCGGTTGGGACTGTCGCCGGTGCCTTCGAACACCGCCGTCTGCCCTTCCACCTTCACCAACTTGTGGTTGATCGACTCGCCCTGCGGCTGGCGCCCGGCCAGTCCGGCTCCGGGGACGAAGTGCTTGATGCGCAGCACGAGCCCGCTGCCCTCCTGTTCGATGGCGAGCAGTTCGTAGAGCTTCGGCTCCTTGCCCTGCACGTTGCGGTACATCGCCACCATGGACGTGCCGAGCGGCGTCATCCAGTGCTGCTCGATCGTCCGATCGCCCAGCGTGCCGGTCCACTGCCCGGCGATGAAGGCCACCTGCTGGATGGTGGCGGTGGCGGCCGGTGCGGCGCCGATCGGCGCCTGCGCCGATGCCGCGGTGCCGAGCGCGAACACGAGCACGGCGGGCGAGATGAGACGGACGAGAGTGCGGTTCAGCATGTGCGCGCCATCGTACGACACGACCGCGGCCGCGTGCGGTGATGCCGCGCGCCTCCGGCTGCCCACGGCCCACTGCCAGGCGCGTTCGGGGAACGCGCCCTACCAACGCCCGACAACCGACTGCCCACTGCCGACTGCCGAACTAACGCAGCGGCGGCGCGACGGGCCGCGCCGAGCGCAGGCGGCCGGGCAGGCCGAACGACCGGATGTCCGGCACGTCGACGTTCACCGTCGAGCACCGGCCGCGGAAGTTCGTGTCCTCGCAGATCTGCCAGTTGCCGCCCTCGACTCGCACGCTGTTGGCGCTGCGCAGGTCGATCGCACTGCTCGCGCTGGTCACGACCGTCGCCCGACCGGTGAAGTTGCGGCCGGTATAGATCACCAGCCGGCCGCGCATGCCCGGTCCAGGGAACGGCGGCACGGGGCCGGGACCGGGGCCCGGGAAGCCGCCGCCGGAGCGCCACGGCCGCGCCGACGAAATCTCTCCGGCGAGGTTGCGGAGCCGGCGCAGGTCCGGGTAGTCGGAATCGACCTGCACGCAGTCGCGGTAGTGGATGTCCTTGCAGACGTCCCACACCTGGCCGCGCGGCAAGCGCAGGCTCTCGGCCTTGTCGCTGAAGTCCATCTGCCGGAGGTCGGGCGTCGGACCGTGCAGCGTGCGGCTGCTGCCGCCGAAGTTCCGGTTCGAGTAGAGCGTGAGGCCGCCGGGGGCCGGTTCGGGATAGGTGGGCGGGTAGACCGGTGGCCGTGGGTAGCCGCCGCCACGCACCCGGCGCATCGACGAGATCGTCCGCGACCAGCCGCGGAGCCGGAGGTCCGGTTCGACGCCGGAGAAGACCTGGCAGCGGCCACCGAAGTTGTCGTGCTCGCAGACCTCCCACATCTCGTCCGGTGCCACCCGCAGGCTCTCGATCCGGTCGTTGAGGCCGACGCGCCGCAGGTCCGGCACATCGTTCCGGAACGTCGCGTTGCGGCCACGGTATTGGCGATCCTCGAACACCGTGATGCCGACGCCGCCCATCTGCCGCACATCGGGCTGGGCCGCGCTCACTGCCGACAGCCCCGTGACCACCGCGACCACCATCACCAGCTGCGCCGCTCGTGCCTTCACGTTCCCCTCCCGATGGCCCGCCACCTGCCGTGACCGCGACGGCGCGACACACCGCCCAGACCGTCGTCCGAAGCTCTGGCATGAGCTCGGAAGCCGGCCTCATCCTGTCAAACGATAGGCCTGGCACGCAACGTCGAGCCGCCCGGCACGGCCGCGGCCCGACGATCTGCGTCATGTTTCGAGTAGGATGCTCGATGGTCCGCCGGTGTCGGCGGCAACCGTGCGGGCCGCCGTCGTGGTGGCACCGCGTGCCTCTTCAAAAGGATCAATCTCCATGCCCCGTCACTCTCTGTGCGCCGCGCTGTGCACCGTTGCGCTGACGCTCTCGCCGGCGCTCGCGCTGGCGCAAGCCACCAAGGCGGCGCCCAAAGCTGCCGCCAAGGCCGGTGCCGTGAAGGCCGTTGCCTTGACCGGCTCCGACACGATGAAGTTCGCCCCGGCCGTGATTCGCGTGAAGGCCGGCGCGAAGGTGAAGGTGTCGTTGAAGGTGGTGAGCCAGCTGCCCAAGCTGGCAATGGCCCACAACTTCGTGCTGCTGAAGGCAGGCACCGACGCCACCGCGGTGGCAACCGCCGGCGCCACGGCGCGCGATACCGCGTTCGTGCCGGCCAAGTTCAAGGCGCAGATCATCGCGGCCAGCGGCCTGGCTGGCGCCGGCGAGACCGTGGACGTGGAGTTCACGGCCCCGGCCGCGGGCAAGTATCAGTTCATCTGCACGTTCCCCGGCCACTTCCAGGCCGGCATGGTCGGTCAGCTCATCGTCGAGTAACAGGGAGACAGGAAGACAGGAGTCAGGGACACGGGCCGGCAGTCGGCAGTCGGCCGAGTTCCTGTGCTCCTGTTCTCCTGAATCAGCCCTCGCCGATCCCGAGTCG
>CBIHOS010000304.1:0-3991 GCA_966211945.1 uncultured bacterium | reverse complement strand
TTCGAACTTCTTGCCCTTTGTCACGCTCCGCCCTTGGCAGCGAATTACTTCGGAACAGGAGCGATAGGTTCGGGAACCTTGTTCTTCACCGCCGGCACCGACTTCAGATAGGCGAAGATCGCCTCGAGGTCGGCGTCGTCCATCTGGCCGAAGGGCTGCCAGGGCATCGGCGGCAGCAGCTGGCGGCCGCGCCCCTGGTGCCGCCCGTTGCGCAGCGTGTCGAGGAACTGCTGCCTGGTCCATGTGCCGAGGCCGGTCTCGGCGTCCGGTGTCAGGTTGGCGGCGAAGCTCATGCCCCAGGCGCCGGCGAATGCCGGCTCGAGCACGTAGACCTGTGCGGCGTCGCCGATCGGCGGCATCGGCGGGACCGGGCCTCGCACGTCGAAGCCCGACAGCATGCGCGACATGTCGTACTCCGGTCCCGTCGCGCCCATCTTCATCGGCGTGTGGCAGTCGCCGCAGCCCTTCGCGGTGACCAGGTACTTGCCGCGCGCAACCGGATCGGCGTGACCGGGCGTGGACGTACGGTTCACCGGGCTCGGGGGCGGCGGGGGCGGCATCGCGGGTCCTGCCGGCGCGGTCGGCTCGGGCACCTTGTTGGGCATGGCCGGCAGCGTCTTCAGATAGGCGAACATCGCACCGAGATCCTCGTCCGAGAACTGCCGGAACGCCGGCCACGGCATCGGCGGCAGCAGCGGCCGCCCGTCGCCGAGGTGCCGGCCGTTGCGGATGGTCGCGATGAACTGCGCTTCGGTCCACGTGCCGAGGCCGGTCTCCGGGTCCGGCGTGAGGTTCGCTGTGAAGCTGCGGCCCCAGGGACCCGACCACGACGTCATCGTCGCGCTGGTGCTGCCGATCCAGGGCGCCTTCAGCCCCGGCGGGTCGGTGGCCACGAGGCCGGCCGGATGGCCCATCAGACGGCGAGACATGTCGGGCTCGGGACCGTTGTCGCCCATCTTCCAGGGCGTGTGGCAGTCGTCGCAGCCGCCGGTCTTGACGAGGTACTCGCCGCGCGCCACGCGCGTGGCCGGCGAGACCGGCTTGGCCTGTACGGCCGCGGGGTCTACCGCGCCGGGCGTGGCCGATCGCAGACCAACCATGACGACGACGGCGAGGGCACTCGCCGCGAGGACAGTGGACGACCCTGAGTGAACGATGCGCATGGGTGGCTCCTAGCGCGTTGCCGCGCGGGTCGGGGCGTGCGTGGTGTCCTCGGCGATCCACCGCCGCAAGAGGGCAACGGCGTCCTCGTCGACGAGGCGCGTGCCGAGCGGCGGCATCTGCAGGACGGGGTGTCGCGACGCCATGCGGGCCAGCAGCATGCTGGCGTCGGGGTTGCCTGGCGCGATCCGCTCGCGGACGGCCGGGTGTGATGCAGCGACGAAGCGGCTCGGGCGGCCGACCGACGTCGACAGCGCATCGGCGGCGCCCCACTGACGCTGCAATGTGTAATGAAGGACGAACCCGAGAGAGGCCATCTCGCCGGCCCCGGTATGGCACATGCCGCAGTTGCCGTGCAGGTAGCCGAGCGCGGCGCGCGACACCGGTGTCGGCGCGTCGATGCGCGGCGCCCGGTCGATGAACCGTTGCGGCAGGTTGCGGACGAGGCCGCGCTCGAGGAGCGTCTGCAGCGTGAGCGCGCCTTCCGGCAGCGCTTCGGCGTGCGGCGCGAGTGGATCGCGATCGGTCGAGAGCTGCAGGGCGCTCAGGCTCAGGAGCCGCGACGGGCCGGCTTCGTGACAGGCCGTGCAGTCGGTGCGCGACGGGATCGCGTGGCGGATGCCGGGGCGCACTTCGACGCTGTTCAGGATGCCGCGGGCCGGCACCAGCGTCGCCGTGCCGTCGGGCCTCCAGACGTAGCTGGCGTAGCGCCAGCCGGCCGGTGTGCGCTCGATGAACCGCGTCTCGGCCGGCGCGCCGTTGAACCGGAACTCCTTCCAGACCCGGGTTCCGACCGGGAATTCCCATGCGTCTGGGTTGCTGCCGTCGATCCAGGCGCCGGGCGGCAGGTGCAGCCAGCGGGACTTTGTCGCGCCGTCGGTCCAGAGCGCGTACTGCGGGGAGTACGGCAAGTTGCCGGCGGCAACGACCCTGGTGTCCCAGTCGGCATAGAGGCCCGTACCGCGCAGCGTCTCGGGCAGCGGCAGCACGTCGCCGTCGCCGGCGCCGGTCCGCGCCACCGGCGCAGACACGAGGCTCGCGAGGAGCATGCAGACCGAGAGGGACACAGAGCGCCGCACGTTGGTGTCAACGGCGGCCGACATGACCGCCGAACATCAACGAGTGGCAGTCACGGACGGGAACGTTGCAGGGTCAACCTTGGATAGCTCGCGACATGAGCGGATTGGGACGGACGCGCCGGCGGCGCGTCCCTACCTGCGTCGGCCCGATACCCGTACCCGGTACCCGGCACCCGATACCCGATATCGGCTCAGTACCTGTTCTTGTGCGGCTCGATGCGATCGACCCATGCCAGGATGCCGCCGGCCAGGTTGACGGCGCGGTCGAAGCCCTGCTCCCGGAGGAGCGCGACGGCCTTGGCGCTGCGGCCGCCCATCTTGCAGTGGACGACGAGATCGCGCGAGCGATCGAGTTCGGCGAGGCGGTTGGGCAGTTCGCCGAGCGGGATCACCGTCGTCCCTTCGATGCGGACGATGTCCACTTCGTGCGGCTCGCGCACGTCGAGGATGTCGAAATCGTCGCCGCGATCGATGCGCGCCTTCAATTCCTCCACCGTCACGTCCGGCACCGCCGTGCTCGCAACGGGCGCCGCGCCAGGTGCCGGCTTGAGGCCGCAGAACTGCTCGTAGTCGATCAGCGTCTTCACCGTCGGATGGTCGCCGCACACCGGGCACTCCGGATCGCGACGCAGCTTGAGTTCGCGGAACTTCATCCGGAGCGCGTCGTAGATCAGGAACCGGCCGATCAGCGGCTCGCCGGCGCCGAGGATCACCTTGATGGCCTCAGTCGCCTGGATCACGCCGATGATGCCCGGCAGCACGCCGAGCACGCCGCCTTCCGCGCAGCTCGGAACCAGTCCCGGCGGCGGCGGCTCCGGATAGAGGCAGCGGTAGCAGGGGCCGTCCTTTGTCGCAAAGACCGACGCCTGCCCCTCGAAGCGGAAGATGCTGCCGTACGCATTCGGCTTGCCGAGCAGCACGCACGCGTCGTTCACGAGGTAGCGGGTCGGGAAGTTGTCGGTACCGTCGAGGATGACGTCGTACGGCGCAAACAGCTCCAGCGCGTTCTGCGAGGTCAGGGCCGTCTCGTACAGGTCGACCTGCACGTGCGGATTGATCGCCTGGACCGAGTCGCGCGCCGATTCGAGTTTCGTGCGGCCGATGTCGCTGGTGCCGTGCACCACCTGCCGCTGCAGGTTGCTGAGATCGACGACGTCGAAGTCGACGATGCCGATGCGGCCGATGCCGGCCGCGGCCAGATAGAGCAACGCCGGTGAGCCGAGCCCGCCGGCGCCGATGCACAGGACGCTGGCGGCCTTCAGCTTGCGCTGCCCCTCGAGCCCCACCTCGGGGAGGATGAGGTGACGGCTGTAGCGCGCCACCTCCTCCTGCTCGAGTGTCGGCAGCGGCGTCGCGACGGCGGCGTCGCTGCCGCCGGCCACCGACGGGATGATGCTGATGGTGTCCTTCTCCCCCAGCGCGGTCTGTTCCTTCTGGAGGTACCGGATGTCCTCGTCGTTGACGTAGATGTTGACGAAGTGCCGGAGCTTGCCCTGCTCGTTGTACAGGTGCTTCTTGAGCTCGGGATAGGTCGTGGTGAGTTGCGTCAGCAAATCGCCGATGGTTGCGCCACCCACCTGCACCGTGTCGAGCTTGTCGGTGTATTGGCGAAGCGGCGTGGGGATGTGAACGGTGTGCGACACGGAAGCTCCTTGGCTCGGCCAGCCGCTGGCAGGACGGGCCTCTCCCCCGATCATAGCGATTCACACCCGCTCGGCTCCCCTCCCGGGATGTCATAGGAAGGTCAAAGG
>CBIHOS010000303.1:0-4086 GCA_966211945.1 uncultured bacterium | reverse complement strand
CATTGAGCATTGAGCATTGAGCATTGAGCATTACGAGTGTGCCCCGTTGTCCCGACGCGGCTTACCGCCAGGCGGGCTGGGACAGCCGGCCCTACCTCACGCAGACGCCCCTACCTCACGCAGAAACCGGCCCTACCACGCAGAGATTCAATGGAACGCACATTCGCGATCATCAAACCCGACGCCGTCAAGGCTGGCGTCATCGGCCGCATCCTTGCCCGCGTCGAGCAGGAGGGCTTCCGCATCGTCGCGATGCGGCTGCAGCACCTCTCCAAGCGTGAAGCGGAGGGCTTCTACGCCGTCCACAGCAGCAAGCCGTTCTTCGGCGGCCTGACCGACTTCATGTCGTCGGGGCCGTGTGTGCTGCTGGCGCTCGAGGCGCCGGACGCGATCAAGAAGTGGCGCACGCTGATGGGCGCGACCAACCCGGCCAACGCCGAAGCCGGCACGCTGCGCAAGGAGTTCGGGGCGTCGATCGACAACAACGCGACGCACGGATCGGACGCGCCGGACACGGCTGCCTTCGAACTCGGGTACTTCTTCCGGGGCCTCGAACTCTAGGGCGCCGATCCGCGATGGGACGCTGGCTGATTGTCGTCGGGCTCATCATCGCCGGCATCGGACTGCTGGTGACGCTGGGTCTGCCGCTCGGCCGGCTGCCCGGCGACATCGTCGTCCAACGTGGCCGCGGCACGTTCTACTTCCCGGTCGTCACCTGCATCGTCCTCAGCGTGTTGCTGACGGTGCTTCTCTCGATCTTCCGCCGGTAACGGAACGAGAAGGCGTCGCGCGTCGCGTGCGTCCAAGCTGCCTATGTCCATCAAAGCCGATCGCTGGATCCGACGGATGGCCCTCGAGCACGGCATGATCGAGCCGTTCGAGGATCGACAGGTGCGCGAAGGGGTCGTGTCCTACGGCCTCTCGTCCTACGGCTACGACATCCGCGTCGCCGACGAGTTCAAGGTCTTCACGAACATCAACAGCACGGTGATCGATCCCAAGCAGTTCGATCCCCGCAGCTTCGTGGACATCAAGACCGACGTCTGCATCGTGCCGCCGAACTCGTTTGCGCTGGCCCGGACGATCGAGTACTTCCGCATTCCCCGCGACGTGCTGACGGTGTGTCTCGGCAAGTCCACGTATGCGCGCTGCGGCATCATCGTCAACGTCACGCCGTTCGAGCCGGAATGGGAAGGCTACGTGACGCTGGAGATCAGCAACACGACGCCGCTGCCGGCCCGCATCTACGCCAACGAAGGCATCGCCCAGGTGCTGTTCTTCCAGGGCGACGAGCCCTGCGAGGTGTCGTACGCGGACAAGAAGGGCAAGTACCTGAAGCAGACCGGCGTCACGCTGCCCAGGTTGTGATGCGCGCGCCTCGCCGATGACCAGCGTCGCACGGCGCGAGCAGCGGGCGGCACTGCTCATCGCACATCCCGGTCACGAGCTGCGTGTCCATCACTGGATCGAACGCACCAGGCCGCTCGTGCTGGTCCTCACCCGCGGAGACGGTCACTCGCGTGCCTCGCGCTTGATGTCCACGACACGCGTGCTCGAACGGGCCGGCGCGACCATCGGCCCCGTCTACGGCCGATGGCGTGACGCCGACGTCTACGATGCCCTCGTCGGCGGCGACGTGCCCGTGTTCACGAGCGCCCTGGCCGAGATCGTCGACGTCCTCGTGGGAGCTGGCATCGACGTGCTCGCGGCCGACGCGGAAGAACGCTACAACCCGTCGCACGACCTGTGTCGCTACCTCGCAGCGGCGGCAGCCGCGCGCGTCCGCCAGGCGACGGGCCGTCCGCTGGCCGACCTCGAGTTTCCGCTCGTGGGACCGCCCTCGTCCCGCCATGCCGGCGACGATGCGCAGGCCGTCGTCGTGCATCTGGACGAGACCGCACTGGACCGCAAGCTCGAGGCCGCGCGCCACTACCCGGAGCTGGCGGCCGAAGTCGAGCATGCGGTCGCCACATTCGGGCGTTCGGCGTTCGGCACCGAGTTCCTGACGCACGCGCGCACCAGTCCGCTGGACGCGAGCGAGCAGCCCTACTACGAGACCTATGGGGCCGCGCAGGTCGCCGCCGGGCGGTATGCGCGCCTGATCACGTACGCGGACCACGTGCGGCCCGTGCGCGCCGCCCTCGACACACCTGCGTAGCGTCCAGTGCGGGTGCTCATCACCAACCTCGTGACCTGGCCGCTCAGCGGCACGGTCACCTACGTTCGCGACCTGGCCTGCGGCCTGCAGCGGCGCGGCTGGACGCCGGCGGTGTTCTCGGACGGGGCCGGACCCCTCTGCGACGAACTGCGGTCGGCTGGCATTGCGGTGGTGTCGCGCCTGGACGCGCTGCCGTGGACGCCGGACGTCATCCACGGGCACCACCTGCTGCCGCTGTCGGCCGCCGTGGCGCGCTGGCCCGGGGTGCCGGTGGTCCACATCTGTCACGACCACACCTCGATACACGAGCGCCCGCTGCTGCATCCGGCCGTGCGCCGGTACCTGGCGGTCAGCGAGGTGTGCCGCACCCGCCAGATCCGCGATGGCGTGCCGCCCGAACGGACGGACCTGCTGTTCAACTTCGTGGACGTGGCACGGTACGCGCCGCGTCGCGCACTCCCGGCCCGCCCAGCGCGAGCCCTGGTCTTCAGCAACTACGCGACCGAGTCGACGGTCCTGCCGGTCGTTCGCGAGGCCTGCCGCCGCGCCGGCCTGCCGCTGGACGTGGTCGGCAACGGCGTCGGCCGTCTCGTGACGCATCCGGAGGCCCTCCTCGGTGAGTACGACATCGTGTTCGCGAAGGCGAAGGCGGCCCTCGAGGCGATGGCGGTGGGCACGGCGGTCGTACTGTGTGACTTCGCGGGCGTCGGTCCGATGGTCACCACTGCGGGACTGGATGACCTGCGCCGGCACAACTTCGGCTACGCGACGCTGACCGAGCCGCTCACCGTCGCCACGGTCCTCGAACGGATCGGCAGGTACGACCCGGCGGAGGCCGCCGCCGTCTGTGCCCGCATCCGCGACGAGGCGTCGCTCGAACGGACGCTCGATCACCTCGAGCGTCTGTACCGCGACTGCATGGCCGAGGGGCCGATTGAGCCTGTCCGATCGTCGCTGGCCGGCCGCGCCCGTCTCGTACGCGACCGCCTGGCGCTGAGGCTCTACTGGCGTTGGCTGGCGCTGTCGCCGCAGCGTCGCGCGAGGCTGCGGGCGCTCGGCGTGAGCCGGATGCTGCAGGCGGCGATGGAAGTCGTGGTGAAGCCCCGTCCCCACGGCCCGACAACGCGGGTCTAGCGGTGCCGCACCGCCCACCCGAGGCCGAACGCCATCTCGTGGCGCCAGCCCCCATCCGACCTGCCGGCGTCGGCCATCTCGCTCGCCAGCATGTAGGTCACCTTGCCGCTCCATCGCTGCCTGCCGCGGATCAGCGCGCCCGCCGTGAGTACGGTCCCGATTCCGCTGCGCACCGGTACGGCATCGAGCCACGGCGGCGGCGGCGAGTCGCCGGTGATCGTGATGTTGACGGGATCGCGGTAGGCGAGCAGGCCCCCACCGATGAAGCCGCGCACGGCGTGCCCCGGCCCGCCGCCGACATAGGCGGCCGTGCTCGCGACGTGCCAACTGGTGCGGCCGGAATGGCGGACCATCCACGTCTCCGCCGGCGTGGAGCCGGCGGCCTCGTGGGCACGGGCACGGACGCGGAGGGCGCCGGCCGTGAGCGACACGAGCAAACGGTCGAACGGCCGCACGTCCACGAACACACGCGGGTGAATGCCCGGCGTGGACTCGCCCCACCGCGTGCACGGGAGGACCGGCAGGCCGTCGTTGGCGCCGGGGCAGTTGAGGGCGACGCCAGCGCCCACGATGACCAGCGGCGGCGCCGGCGGTTGTGCCGCGGTTGGCGTGCTCAGCATGGCGATCACGACGTTGGCGAACACGACACGGGCGGCGTCGATGCGCATGCGGTTCTCCTTCAACCCGCAATGTGAGATCGACGGTCCAATCGGCTCAACCGCCAGAGCGCCAGCCGGACACCGAGGCGACCATCAGCCGGTCGATCGGGCGGACCGAGACGTCAGAGCGGAGAT
>CBIHOS010000302.1:0-4102 GCA_966211945.1 uncultured bacterium | reverse complement strand
GGTGGGAATGGACGTCGGGGGAACGGCCCCTACCCACGGACGATGGCGTGGTCGGTGATGCCTGTTGGCGACGCCGTTACGCGTCCGGCGTTCGGGTCGCCATCCGCTGGTACAGGTAGGACGCCGCCACCAGGAGTGCGCCGACGATGAGCACGCTGAGCATCTGGTAGACGCGGTCGAGCTCGGCGATGTCCTTGGTCATCACCTTCAGCAGCGTGAGCGCGAACAGGGCGATGGCCAGGTAGCGCGCCGGCGCGTAGTCGCGGCGGAAGCCGATGGCGACGAGCCCCACGGCATACAGCGCCCAGGCGATCGACAGCGCCACCTGCTGGGTGAGCTCGGCCCGTGCGGCGCCGGCCGGAATGCCGGCCGCGGTCGAGGCATACGCGCGTTCGACGAACACCAGCGTGATCTCGGCCGAGATCCAGCCGATCGCCAGGACGTGCGCGCCGATGATCAGGGCGTGCCGCACCGCCGGCCCGCCGAGGTGTCCCGGCGCCTCCTTCACCCGCGCCGCCAGCCAGGCCATGGCGCCGACGATGATCGCGGCGGCCAGCGCGCGCGTGTTCAGCACCGGCCACGTGCCCACCGGCATCGGCGACACGAGCGCGTCGACGAGGCGCACTGTGCTGAGGACGAACAGTACAAGGCTGGCGCGATCGAGCCATGGACTGCCGACGCGCAGCGCCGCATAGCCGAGCGCCGCCCCTTCGAGCGCCCAGCCGATGGCCACCACCGGCCCGTCGAACCACTCGCTGATGGCGAGCGCGGCGAGCGTGGCGGCCAGGCCGAGGAACTGCCACGCGAGCACCGGTACCCGCCGCCACACCACCGCCGCGAGGCCGCCGTTCCAGGCCGCCAGCACGGTCAGCATCGGCGCGTTCCACCAGGCGAAGTGATTCTCGAAGAAGACGTAGAGCGCGAGCGGCAGGAACAGCCCGGTCGCATGTGTGTGCACCAGTTCGCTGACCGGCACCGGCGCGTCCGCGGCATCGTCGCTCAGGTCGCGCCACTGTCCCGCCAGGTGCAGCAAATACAGCGCGCATGCCGTGACGATCGCCCCGAAGTACCAGCGGGGCGCCTGCAGTTCCCCGAGCCAGCTGATGAACGGCAGGGCGACGAGCACCAGCACCACCGTGCGCGCCCAGCGCCAGCCGGCGTGGTAGCTCGCCGAGAGTCCGGCGACGGTCGCCACCAGCAGGTAGACGAGCAGCCGCCCGTACGATCGGCCCACGAGCATGAGCGCGGCGATGTGGTACAGCACCGGCGCCGTCATCAGCAGCCAGCTGGCGGGCACGCCGAGCTGCGCCCGCGCCCGCTGGCGGCGCAGCACCACGACCATCGCCATGACCAGCGCGAGATGCACCGTCAGGAAGAGCAGTGTCCGCATCGCCGCCGCCGGCGTGTAGAAGCTGGTGGCCCAGGCGATGGCGGCCAGCGTCGCGAGCACGTAGGCGGTGGCCGCGACGCCGGCCCATGCGTGCCGCACGACGAGGACGAGCGCGCCGGCCAGCAGGATGGCGTTGTAGGTGAAGAGCACCACCTGCGCGTCGCGGCCGCCGCCGACGAGCGCCGGCGTGGCGAACCCGCCGACCACGGCGAGCACGCCGAGCACCTGCAGGCCGTGTCGATCGGCGAGCGTCGAGGCCAGCAGCGTGACCGCGACCATCGCCGTGAAGGCGACCGGCGGCGCGATCAGTCCGTAGACGTGCAGGGCGGCATAGATCGCGATGTACAGGACGACGATGCCGCCGCCGCTGAGGGTGTGCCCGAAGAAGGCGAGGCCGCGCTGCACGAAGCGCTGGCCGGCCGCCACCAGCGCCGCCCCGGCCAGCAGGCCGATGCCGACGCGTAAAGGCTCGCTCACCCAACCGTTGTCGAAGGCGAACTTGATGAAGTAGCTGACGCCGAGGATCAGCGCGCCGATGCCGGCGTAGAGCAGCCAGCGCGCGCCGATGCGCTCCTCGAGCGAGTCACGACCGGTGATGGTAGGACCGGCTGCCTGGCCCACCGAAGCCGTGGGGCGAAGCTGGGTCCCAGCCTGGCCTGGGTCGATCGCGGACGTCGCGTCGACGACCGTGTCCGACGCCGCCATCCCAAGCACTTCCGCGACCCACGCCTCATGGGCGGCGTCCGCGGCGGCCGGGACGGCCGGGACGGCCGCCTGGCCTTCCTCGTCAGGCGCGTCCGGCGAACGCGCCATCGCCTGTGGACCGCCGGCAGCGCGCAGCGCCGCGACCTCGGCCCGCAGCGCCTGCATCTCGCGACCCAGCGCCTCGGACCGTTGGTTGGCCTGTGAGGCGCGGAGAAACGAGATGACCGGCAGGACGAACGCGACGGCCAGCGACGCACCCAGGAAGACGAGCCCGATCAGGACTTCCACGATGTGCCCGCGAGTATAATCCGCGCCCTGCCGGCAGCCGCCGTCGTGCCGCTGCGAGGAGATGGCGCCGTCTTTGCTGGATCGTGACCCAGGAGTGACGCGATGACTTCACGGGTGTGCACATCGAGGCGGATGGCGGCGCTGGCGGCGGCGGCGGCGATCACTGCCGCCTGCGCGACCAATCCTGCCACCGGCAAGCGCGAGCTGAACCTGATGAGCGAGTCGCAGGAGATCGCGCTCGGCAAGCAATCGGACGTCCAGATCCGCCAGGAAATGGGCGTGGTTGCCGATCAGGGCCTCCAGCAGTACGTGGACCGCATCGCCCGGCCGCTGGCTGCCGGCAGCGAGCGTCCGGGCCTGCCCTGGACGTTCACGGTCGTCGATGCGGCCGCCGTCAACGCCTTCGCGCTGCCCGGCGGGTACGTCTACGTCACGCGCGGCATCCTCGCTCACCTCAACAGCGAGGCCGAACTGGCCGGCGTGCTCGGTCACGAGATCGCCCACGTGACCGCAAGGCATTCCGCCGCCCAGTACAGCAAGCAGACAGCCGGTTCACTCGGCCTGCTGCTCGGCCAGATCTTCGTGCCGGAACTGCGGCCCTTCGGCCAGGCCGCAGAGGCGGGCCTCGGCCTGCTCTTCCTGAAGTTCGGCCGCGACGATGAGATCGAGGCCGATACCCTGGGCGCGGGCTATGCGACAGCGGAGGGATGGGACCCGCGCGGCGTGTCGAGCATGCTCGAGACCCTCGGCCGGCTCGGCGAAGGCTCCGATCGCAAGGGCGTGCCCAACTGGATGTCCACCCATCCGATGCCTGCCGATCGCGTCGCGCGCCTCGAGGAGCGGGTCGCGGCGCTTCGCAGTCAGGCGACGGGGGACCTCGCCGTCAACCGCAGCCAGTACCTGCAGCGCGTGGACGGCCTGATGTTCGGCGACAACCCGCGCGAGGGCATCCAGCGTGGCAATGCCTTCCTGCACCCGGACATGCGCTTCCGGATGGAGTTCCCGCAGGGATGGCAGATCCAGAACACGCCGCAGCAGGTGGTGGCGCAGCCGCCGGGAGGCGGCGGCTACGTGTTCCTCCAACTGGTGCAGCAGCCGCGCGGGCAGTCGCTGCAGGACGTGGCCGCGGCCGACCTCGGGCAGACGGGCCTGCGCCTGGTCGAGGGCGGCGAGACGAAGGTGAACGGACTGCCGGCGTTCGTCGGCACCTTCCAGGGGCAGTTGCCGCAGCTGGGCGACGTCGTGCTGCGGTCGGCCTGGATTCGCCACGACAATCACGTGTTCCGGCTCGCCGGGCTCGCCGGCACGAACTCCTATCGCCAGCTGCAGCAGGCGGTCGACGCGAGCGTGCGCTCGTTCCAGCCGATCACGGCCGCCGAGGCCGAACGCATCCGGCCGGACGTGCTCGAGATCTACACCGTGCGCCAGGGCGACACGTGGGAGAGCATCGCCGCGGGCGCCGGCCGCAAGCAGGTGCCGGCATCGACGCTCGCCGTGATCAACGGCTTCGCACCCGAGGAACGCCCGCAACCCGGCGATCGCCTCAAGATCGTCATCGAGGGTTGATATCGATTCACGATCGCGACAGGGCGCCTCGGGGAGGCGCCCCTACCAGCGTGACCCTACCAGCGCGACGAGGCATCACCAACCGCGCCGTCTTCCGCAGGTAGGGGCCGTTCCCCGAACGGCCCATCAAACGGCGTCGGCCGATCAGGCCGA
>CBIHOS010000301.1:0-4154 GCA_966211945.1 uncultured bacterium | reverse complement strand
GCCGAGGATCTGGTCTATCTTGCGTGCATGAGGAGGTTCGCGCAGATCGGCGCCGTCGGCGATCCGCTGTTCAGGCGGCGAGTGCATCCGGAGCAGGTCACATGTGGCCGCGGCCACCTCGCTCGCGCCCTACGCGGCAGGCTAGACTGGGCGCGTCGCCACTGGGCCGAGCTTGGTCTGACCGACGTGCGCCGGGCCGAGCGCGCCATCGTCGACGCCATCGTCAACGACGTCTGGATCGACTATTGGTTCGGCAACTTCGAGCGATTCCACCAGGCGCGGCAGGAACTCGTGGCTGGCTGGCCTGCGGGACTCGACGTGCCGCCGGCTCTGACCCGACGTGTGCTGCCGACGTGGCTCGTGCGAGCCAAGCGCGCGGCCGAGCACGTACTAGGGAGAACTGCCTGAGGATATGCCGCCACCTATCGGCTTCATGCTCCTGACTCACGGAGGTGCCCGCCAGATCGACAGGTTGGTCAATCGCTTGGATGCGCTGTATGACGCGCCGCCCATCGTGTGTCACCACGATTTCTCGCAATCTGACTTGACGGGATGGTCGGCGCCCCCAAACGTCACATTCGTCAGGCCCTACGTCCGCACGGCATGGGGCACGTTCTCGCTGATCGAGGCAGCGATTCGGCTCCTGGAGGCGATGTACGACCGTCAGGAAGGCCCTCGATGGTCGGTTCTGCTCAGCGCAGCTGATTATCCAACCGCGTCGGCAGACAGGGTCCTTGCCGACCTCGACGCTGTTCCCTGTGACGCGCACATCCAGCACAAGAA
This sequence comes from uncultured bacterium, assembly GCA_966211945.1. GTDB lineage: Bacteria > Acidobacteriota > Vicinamibacteria > Vicinamibacterales > Vicinamibacteraceae > Luteitalea. Next base: position 3,371 of record CBIHOS010000301.1, on the reverse strand, counting down.
GATCGACGAGCGTGCGCTCGACCCGTCGTGGTATGCCGAGGATTGGCATCGCTCCCGAGTGCAGGGCGAACACTTCGTGGACGTCGGCACCGCTTACTCGTGGTACTGCACAGTCGAGGTCCCCGTCCTTCGGCGGCGGCTGTGGCGACCGGCGCTGACGCGGCCGTTTCTGCCATTCTCGGCAAGCCGACCCTGCCATGCCGGGAGTCAATGGTTTACAATCAACGGGCTGGCCGCACGGCGTGTCCTTGATTTCTGGCGCTCGGACCGGCGATTCAAGCGGCATTACCGCCGCGTCATGGTTCCCGACGAATCGTATTTTCAGACCGTACTCGCCAGCATGCCCGATCTCAGGCTGAACAACCGCAACTGGCGGTACACGGATTGGCACGTCGGTCAGGGCCATCCGAAGTCCCTCGAACTGCCCGACGTCGAGCGGATTGCCACACTGAACCTGCACTTTGCCAGGAAACTCGATGCGGCGGCGCCGCCATCCCTGGTGCACGCACTCGACGCGCTGTGCCGCTGATGGAGGCGTCGGGCGTACCGGCAGTGCTCCTGTCGGAGATGTTTCCGCCCGCGGTGGGCGGGACTGCGGTCCTGTACGAGAACCTCTATCGACGCCTTGGTGTTCCCGTCCGAGTGCTCACGAACGACCGCGCCGGCAGGTCGCAGCGCTTCGAGTACGAATCAGGGATTCGAATCGACAGCCGCCTGCGTGGCATTCGTGAGCCTGGCGCGCTTCGGCAACACGTGCGACTGGCCCGCGTGCTGAGGCAGAACGGTCCTGCCGTCGTCCATTGCGGCCGTGCGCTACCAGAGGGGCTTCCGGCGATGCTGGCCTCGGCCACACGTGCGCGGCTGCCGTTCGTTGCGTGGGTGCACGGCGAGGAGATGAACTCTGCTCGTCAGTCGCGTGAGCACCACGCCATGATGCGACTCGTGCACAGGAGGGCCACGCTTCTCCTGGCGAGCTCCAGGACTGCTCTTCAGGAACTGTCGCGAAGCGGCGTGGCCGGCGACAAGGTTCGCATCGTCTACCCGGGAGTCGAGGCGGGGCGTTTCGCCGCTGCCGCCCCTGTTCAGCAGGATGGTGGCCCCGTCCTCCTCACCGTTGGACGCCTGCAGCGGCGCAAGGGCCACGATCTCGTCCTGAAGGCACTGCCCGCCGTGTTACAGAGACACCCCACGACACGATACCTGGTGGTCGGCGATGGTGAGGAGCGGCCCCGGCTCGAACGCCTGGCGTTAGAGTTGGGTGTCGCAGCGCACGTCACCTTCGTTGGTGAGGTTTCCGAGGAGTGCCTGCCGCGCTACTTCGCGTCGGCCGACGTGTTCGTCATGCCCAATCGGGTGGAGCAAGGCGACTTCGAGGGCTTCGGCATTGTGTTTCTGGAGGCGGCGGCGGCGGCCAAGCCGGTGATCGGGGGGCGCTCGGGTGGCGTGCCGGAGGCGGTGGCCGAGGGTGAGTCCGGGCTGCTCGTGGGTGGTGAGGACGTCGAGGAATTGGTGAAGCAGCTCGAGTTACTGCTCGGCAGCCCAGAACTGAGGCAGCGTCTCGGAGCCGCGGGGAAGCGCCGCGTCGAGCAGGAGTTCAGCTGGGACGCGTCGTCGGCGCGCCTCCGGGCGGCTCACGACGAGGCGGCTCGACGCGCGCGGATCTGCTGATGCCGGCCCTCGCGGCGCGTGTCGTCTACGTCGCAAACGGCGCGAATGTGGGCGGGGGCGCCCGTGTCCTGATACAGGCGATGCTTGGCCTCGCGCCCAGATTCACGCCGCATCTCGTCGTGCCGGCAGAGGGAACCTTCTCTGCCTGGGCATCAGCCCACGGGGTGCCGTGGAGTCTTGCACCGCACGGCGGCCGGAATGCCATCAGCGGCCGCGCTGCGACATACCGCAATGCCCTGCATCTGGCGCGCGTGGCCCGTGGCGCCGCCGTCATCCACGCCGAAGCCGTGACCTGCTATCCGCCTGTGGGGCTCGTAGGACGGGTGCTCGGCATTCCGCGGATCTGTCATGTGCAGTTCCCTCCGAACCCCGGGGAGTTGACCTACGCGCTGCGCCACGGCGCTGACCTCGTCCTGACCGTGTATCGCAAACAGGCGGATGAGATACGGTCCGACGTGCGCTCGGACATCCCCGTGCTCGCTGTACCGAACGGCATCGAAGTGGACCACTAGGTCTCGACGGAGGACGACCCCGCGGCCAGGGCGCTTCGCGAGGACGCCTCGCACGTCGCCGCCATCGTTGCCCACGTATCGGAAGTCAAGGGCTATCCGACCTTCCTCGAGGCGGCGGCGCGCGTGCTGACCACATATCCACACGCCCTGTTTCTCTGCGCTGGCGGGGAAACCACCAGCCAGGGATACACGGACTCGATGCGCCGGCTCGCACGGGACCTCGGCATCTCGGCGCGGGTACGTTTCCTCGGCGCAGTGGCGGACGTGCGACCGGTCTTGCGGGCGGCAGACCTCTTCGTGTTGCCATCAGAGCAGGAGGGACTTCCGCTCGCCGCGCTCGAGGCAATGTCGTGTGGCAGGGCGGTAGTGTCGACGCCCGTCAATGGCGTGCCTGAGGCAGTGCTCGATGGCACGACCGGCCTGCTCGTGCCGCCGCGCGATCCGAGACGACTGGCGGACGCGATTTTTGCGCTGTTTGCGGACGCGGGGCGGCGTAACGCGATGGGGCAGGCCGGCCTTCGACGAGTACGCGAGCACTTCGAGGTGAATCGCGTCCAGCGAGACTTGAATACCGTGTATGGAGCGTTGGCCGACGGCGCCAGGGGCACGGCACTGAGTGAGGCGCGATGCTGAGGAACATCTTCGTCGCGAGTATCATCGCCTTCGGGTTCGCCAGCAGCCTCTGGGGCCCGTTCAACGCGATGTTGTTCTACCTGTGGATCGCGTACTTCCGCCCGGACGGCTGGCTGCACACCAATTGGGTCACGTCCCTGAATCTCTCGTTCGTCGTCGGGACACTTACCCTGCTGCTGTCGCTCGTTCGCTTCGACGACCTTCGGCCCCGACTGAACCTGGGAGTATTGCTGCTGATCTGTGCGTTCGCACACACACTGCTGTCGGCGACGTACAGCATCGACCCCGATCGGTCGTGGGCTTGGTGGGTGGAGTTCTCGAAGGTGCTGGTGATCGGCTTGCTCATCACCATGCTGGTGAACACCGAGCGGCGCATGCGGCTCGCGCTGCTGGTCATCGTGCTCTCGCTCGGTTTCGAGGCCGTGAAACAGGGATGGGCGCAGCTCGTGCTGAATCCGGGCGCCGCCAACCAGAACCCGCACGTCGTGCTGGGCGACAACAATGGCGTGGCGCTGGGCATGTTCATGCTCGCCCCGCTCGCCGGTGCGCTGGTATCCA
>CBIHOS010000300.1:0-4252 GCA_966211945.1 uncultured bacterium | reverse complement strand
CGTTCGCGGGCGTCGGGCGTCAGCGCGACGCGACAGCCGGCGCCAGGCGTGTCAAGCTCGTAAACTTTGTATCGACGCTGATACAAGTTAGCTGTCACTTACGTTGAACAGTCGTGGGTCTTCGACCTCTCGCGAGGACTCCGCGACAGCCGCGGAGGACACGAAGACGCCGTTGTCGCGTGCACGTGCCCGGCCGGTGCAGCAGGCCGCGATGGAACTGCGCTTGCACATCGCAGCGGGTCGTGACGGTTCCACGTTCGCGTCGCCCTCCCATCACGACTGCTCGATTGCTGCTGCCGGTCCTGGCCGGCCTCCTCACGTGCTCCTCGGTGTCGCGTGCACAGGAAGCGGCCTCTCGGCCCGCCGTGGCCGAGGACGTCCAACCACGCTCGATCGGCACCTCCGGCACCACCCTCATCGGTCTCGGCGGCCACGTCGATCGTGTGTTCACGGTCGAAGACGACACCTCGTTCAACTACACCGTGCACGCCGACGTCGGGCACTTCCTGACGCGCCACGTCGTCATCCAGGGAGGTGTGGCCGGAAGCGGCAGCATCGGCGGCGACACCGACGACCTGCCGGCCGGCAGCGGCGCGCCTGCCTTGCACGCGTTCGGCGGCGCGCTCTGGTACTTCACGCCCCGCGCACTGGCGAGCCTCTATTCGGGTGCCGAGTACTGGGCGCAGATCACGCAGCGTTCCGGGCCCGACGCCGGCGCCGTCCTGGCCAAGATCGGGTTGCAGGGCGCGTTGTCCTCGCGCGCGAGCGTCTTCGTCGAGGGCGGGTACGGCTTCGGGCTGACACGCAACGACGAAGGCGCGCCGACGCGCCTGGTCGCCCGCTTCGGCGTGCGTTTCAAGTTGTAGGCGCCATGACCTGCAACGCCTTCGACTCCTACGCGCGTGCCCGGCAGGCCGGCGCGCTCGCCCTGCTGATGTGCCTCCTGGCCTTCGTCGCACCGCCGGCACGCGCGTCCGCGCAGGACGCCGCCTCGGCCTCGCCGGCGCCGGCCCCTGCGACGACGATCTGCGGCCAGCCGGTGGCGCCGCCCGCGCGGCTGCCACCCGACGGATCGGAGCCGGTCGTCTATCTGCTCGCGCTCTGCTTCTCGGCCCAGGGCAACGTGTCGCTGGTCGGCACCGAGACCTATCTCCACTACGTGCAGCTGCGACCGAGCCGCCCCTCGCAGGACGACTGGATCGCTTTCGACGCCACCGCGCGGGAAACGATGCTCGCCGACTTCCGGCGGCTCTGGGCCACCAGCTTTCTCGACGACCTGACGATCGAGGCCAACGACTACGTCTTCGCCAACGGTGTCGTCGGCAAGCTGGTGACCTATCACCTCGAGGAGCGGCAGCGCGCCAGGATCATCACGTACACCGGCTCGCGCGTCCTCGACAGCGACGCGATCGACAAGGCGCTGCGCGAGAAGGACCTGGCGCTGCGGGTCGATGCGTTCACCGACCCCGGCCTGCTGTCGCGGGTCCGCTCGACGATCCGCGATCTGCTCGAGGAAAAGGGCTACCTGGATGCCGTCGTCTCGCACAGCGTCACCCCGGTCGCCGGCAGCCCGAAGGTCGTCAACATCACCTTCGACATCGACGACGGGCCGCGCATCGCGCTGCGCGACGTCGAGTTCCTCGGCAACGAGACCTTCGACGACGAGGCGCTGGCCCGGGCGCTGAAGACCAACGTGCCGCGAACGCTGCTGACGCTGCTGACGGGCGGCGGTCACTACCTGCCCAACCGGTTCGAGGAGGACGCGACGCTGGTCGAGGAGTTCTACCGCGATCACGGCTATATCGACGCGCGCCTGGGACAGCCGGAACTGCGGTCGCTCGAGTCGTCCGACGACGGGCGCACGCGGTGGGCGCAGCTGCGCGTGCCCGTCCGCGAGGGCCGGCGGTACCGCATCGGCACGCTGACGTTCGACGGCAACCAGCTGCTGCGTGCCGAGGCGCTGCGGGAGCTGTTCGAGGTGAAGGAAGGCGAGTGGTACAGCCACGCGGCGATGCGTGCCGGGTTCGAGAAGGCCCGGAAGGTCTACGGTGCGGCGGGCCACATGGAGTTCACCGGCTATCCGGACCTGACGCCGCGCCCAGGCGAGCCCGACGATCCTGCCATCGTCGACATCGTCCTCCGCATCGTCGAAGGTCCGCGGTTCACGGTCAACACCATCACGTTCAAGGGCAACGCGACGACGCGGGACGCGGTCATCCGCCGCGAGGTGCGGCTGCTCGAAGGCGGCGTGTTCAACACGCAGGCGCTCGAGGCGACGGTCCAGCGGATCAACCAGCTCGGGTACTTCCAGCGCCTCGAGGGCAACGAGAAGGACGTGCAGGTCGAGAAGTCGACGACGCGGAAGGACAGCGTCGACGTCACGCTGAAGTTGAGCGAGCAGAACCGCAACGCGCTGCAGTTCGGCGGCGGCATGTCGCAGTACGACGGCCTGTTCGCGAACGTCAGTTACACGACCACCAACTTCCTCGGCCGCGGCGAGAGCGTCACCGTGGCCGCACAGCGCGGCAACCGGTCGTCGGCCTATCAGCTGGCGTTCACCGAGCCGTTCATGTTCGACCGGCCGATCAGCACCGGGATCGATCTCTACTCACGCAAGGTCGACTTCCTCACCGGCATCGACGAGGTCGGCTACAGCGAAGTGCGCAGCGGCGTCAACGTCACCGCCGGCTACCGCCTGTTCGGCTTCGCGCGCGCCTACCTCGGGTACGGCTACGAGGTGGCAGACACGGCGGTCAGTGACGATCTCGAGGAAGCGCTCGAGGGCGGCGGCGGGGCGGGCGTGCCGCTGTTCACGACGGGGCTGGACACCGGACGCAACACCGAGAGTCGTCTCACGCCGACGTTCGTGTACGACACGGTCGACGCGCCGCTGATGTCGCGCCGGGGCCGCCGGCTCACGTTGAGCCTGCCGGTGTCGGGCGGCTGGCTCGGTGGGACGGTGCAGTACGCGCGACCGGAAGCCGAGCTCGTGCAGTACCTGCCGATCACGAGGCGCACCGGCTTCGGCCTGCGCGCCAAGACCGGCTTCCTGCGGCCGTACGGGCGCACGAGCGCGCTGCCGTACTACCTGCGCTACTACCTGGGCGGCGAGTACGAGATCCGCGGCTACGACATCCGGACCGTCGGTCCGACCGATGCCGACGACCGCGGGCTCGGCGGCGACAAGTTCGTCCTCTTCAACGCCGAGTACTACGTCGACGTGTTCGGTCCGGTGCGGGCCCTGCTCTTCCACGACGCCGGACAGGCCTTCGCCGAAGGCAGCCCGATCGACATGCGTCAGCTCCGGACCTCCTCGGGCGTCGAGGTCCGCTTCCTCATGCCCATGCTCAACGTCCCGTTCCGCCTGATCTATGCCTGGAACGTCTATCGCGATTCCTTCCAGCCGGCGCGCGCGCTCAAGTTCGCCGTCGGCACCACCTTCTGAATTCCCATCGGAGAACCGCATGCCACGACTGATCAAGACGATGCCCGTCGTCCTCGCCGCCCTGTGTACGCTCGCCGGTTGCCAGAGCCCGACCTCGGCCGACGACGTGGTGCCCTACGCCGACACGGTGACGGTGGCGTCGACGCCCGATCCGATTGCTGCCGACTCCACCACGGGCGACCGCACGTACCGCGTGGTGCGCGGCAACAACCAGCCCGACGAGATCCTGCCGTACGACTGGCACGCCGTGTTCGCGACGACGCTGACCATGAACAGCGCCGCCAACGACGACGACCTCGACATCGACTGGCCGATCAAGGTCACCGCGACGCAGTTGACGGTGAAGCAGGCGTCGGGCGGCATCATCACGCCGCCCACCGGGTCGGAGACCGAGCACTCCGAGTACGTGACGCTCGGTGCGTCCGGCAACTCGATGCCGGCGGTCGGATCCTCGATCGCACTGACCTTCGAGATCTGGTACGACCTGCCCAGCCAGCGCAAGGAAGCGGTCGTGCAGGTGGTCTACTCCTTCGAGGATGCCGACGGCACGCAGTTCACCAAGCAGGTCAGCGTGACGGTCGCACCGTGAGTGCGGCGAGCCGGCCGAGGCACATGGCGTCGCCTCATTCAGGACACATCGTGGGCGACATGCGCGAGCTGTGGGGGCTGCTCACGGGATGGCTCGACGCGCAGGGCGTCGGCCCTGAACGCAGCGGTGTCCCGGCGATGGCGGGTCAGGCCGTTCAGCCGTCCCGCATGGCATTGATGGTGGACGTGACGGTCGGCGCCCTGCCCGGCGGCGACGTG
>CBIHOS010000299.1:0-4287 GCA_966211945.1 uncultured bacterium | reverse complement strand
AGGGCCAAAAAGGCCGGAGCGGCCCTCACGACCTGAGCACGCGCTCGAAGACGTCGCACGCCTTCTGCATCTCCGCCATCGTGCCGATCGAAATCCGGCTGTGGGTGTCGAGCGGCGGGAAGGGGCGGCCGACGGCGATGCCCGACGCGCGGCAGGCGCGGGCGAACGCGACGGTGTCGCGGCCGATGTCGGCCATCACGAAGTTTGCGTGTGAGGGCGCCACCCTGGCGCCCTGCGCTTCGAGCCGCTTGACGGTGTAGGCGCGGACGTCGGCGTTGCGCGATCGCTCGCGCGCCTCGAGCCCCGAGTCTTCGAGCGCCGCGAGCGCGGCGTGCAGGCCGATGGTGTTGACGCTCATCGGCAGGCTCCACGCGTTGAGGCGGTCCAGCAGCGCCGGCTGCCCCATCGCGTAGCCGACCCGCAGCCCCGCCATGCCGTACATCTTCGAGAACGTGCGGGTCACGAGCACGCGAGGCGACTGCAGCGCGAGCGGCAACGCCGAGGCCACGCCGCCGCCGTCGGCGTACTCGATGTACGCCTCGTCCACCAGCACGACCAGCTCCGGGTTACGGGTGAGCGCGTCGGTGACGAATGCCTTCACCCGATCGGCCGGCAGGGCCACGCTCGTCGGGTTGTTCGGATTGCAGAGGAAGACCAGGCCCGCGTCCGGGACGAGTCGGGCCATCGCGTCGAGGTCGACCTGCAGGTCGGCGCGGACCGGCACCTCGTGGACCGGTCGCTGCAACTGCCTGGCACGGCGGGCCGGCTCCTCGAACGTCGGCACCGGCGCCAGCAACCCGCGCTTGGCATCGGTGAACGCGAGCACGGCGTTGAGCAGCATCTCCGACGATCCGCAGCCCACCGTGACGTTGTCGGCAGACACGCCCTGCCGCCTGGCGATCGCGGCCTGGAGCGAGCCCTGGAACCGGAACGGGTAGACGTGCGAGATCGCGGTCGCGCCGCGAATCGCCGCCATCGCCGCCGCGCAGGGGCCGGCGGCGTTCTCGTTGCTGTCGAGGCGAATGACCTGCCCGACGCGCGTGTCCGCCGCCAACGTGAACGCGCCGGCTTCGCGCCCGCGTGCGAGCACGAGACCGGACGCAGCGGCTGCTGTCGATCGGACGAAATGCCGTCGGGACCAGGCCATGGAGCCTCCAAAAGCGGGTGTACGGCCCATTCTATGACCATCTGTTAACCTGAGCCATTCGACGCGGCTTCCCCAGTTCGCGTCCGGATGGTCATCGCATGCGATTCAGGAAGACGGTGCTGTGTGCATGGCTGGCGATGTTGGTGCCATCGGCGACATCCGCCCAGGCCCCGGCGACGCTCGACGCATTGCTCGCGCTGACGCCGTCGCCCGGCGCTGACGCCCTGCTCGTCCTGCATGCGGCCGACCCTCTCGTGCCGCAACGGTGGCGCGAGGCGCTCGAGGACCCCGACGCGAGTCGTCGCACGGCGGCCGCCCGCATGATTGGTGCAACGGCATCGCGAACGGTGATTGGCGGACTACGCGCGGCGGCGTTGGACGAGCGCGATCCGGTCGTGCTGGGCGAGATGCTGCGCGCGCTGGTCATCATCGGATCAGACGCGAGCGATGGACTGGTGTACCGGCGTGCCGGCGACGTGTCGGCCCTCGCCGCCAGTCGGCTGGCGGTCACGCTTGCGGCCGTACGACCATCCGGCCTCGTGACCCACCTCCTCGCTGGCGGGCACTTCGCGCAAAGGGCCGACGTCGTCGCTGCCGTCCAAGCGAGGCTGCTGACCGCCGCGCCAGAGGAAGCCGCTCGCCTCGAGCAGGGAGCATCGGCGGCGAGCCCACGCGTGCTTGCGGGCCTGCTGCGAGTGGGCCTGGCGACGCGCCATCGGCTGGCGCCCACCCTCGTGGTCGCGGCTCTGCGCGCTGATGAGGACGCATCCATCGACGCCCTGCGCTACCTGTCCCGTACATATGAGAAGCCGTCCACAGCCGCCGCCGATGCCACCCTCGTCGAGGCGTATGGCGCGAGTCGCGGCTCGACGACGACCGTGACGCCGTTACACGCGTTCCTGCTCGCCCTGGCCGACCGATGGATTGTCGGAGCAACGTCCGACCTCACCCCAGCCATCGAAGGACTGCGCGCGGACGACCTGGACGGGTTGGGTCTCGACGCTGGCGTGCTCGTGCCGCTGACGCGGCAGGAGTTGCGTGCAGTGGAGGAGCGCGTCGGCCCGCATCGCGATCCGAAGACGGCGGCGACGCGCGCATCGCTTGAAGAGATCGTGGCGAGGAACCGGTGGCGACAGCCGTTTACCGATCCCGGTCTGATGCTGACCGACGTCCCGCCGAGTCTGGTGCTCGATGTCGGCAGACTGACCGGCTGCAAGGCCACGAGCAGCGATGCCTTGGGGTTGGTCATCACCCACCGTGCGGACGGCCGCGTGCAAGGCGCTGCGTTGCACGGCGCGGCTTTGTCACCCCCCTGCCTGCAGATGGCGCAGGTAGTGCTTTCGGCTGCGTACGGCCCTCCTGCGCTGCCAGGCGCGGCGCAAGCCCGGACTGTCGTTCGCCTCGACGACCCATGGTGGTCATGCATCGCTGGTGCCGATGACGCACCCGCGCCAACGGCCATTGCAAACCGTCGGCGCGTGCAACTCGAGAAGGCCGTCGATCGGAAGCCGCTCTATCCGCAGGAAGCGCTAGCCAAGCGCATTCAAGGCGTGGTCATCATGGAAACGACGATCAGCGCTGCAGGCTGCGTGACCGAGGCCAGGATCATGCGATCGATTCCACAACTGGATCTGCATGCGCTGATCGCCGTGTCGCATTGGCGCTACGAACCGTTCGAAATCGACGGCGAAGCGAGGCCGGTGCAGATGACGGTGACGATCAACTTCCAGCTGCAATGACGCCGAAGCGCCTCGTCCCGCTCGCGGCGACTCTCGCGATCGTGTCAGACGCAAGCGCATTGTCGTGAACGCCTATCCGCCGCCGGTGCCGGGCCACCGCTCCGAGGGCGTCCGCGCCTGCGCGAAGTACTTCTCGAACGAGGCCACCACGTCGGCGTGCGATGCCGCCACGTTGCGCGCTTCGCCGGGGTCGCTGCGCAGGTCGTACAACTCCAGTGGTGCATCCGGCGCCAGCCAGACCGCCTTCCAGTCGCCGCGGCGTGCCGCACGCTGGAACCCGCGCTCGTGGAACTCCCAGTACAGCGTGCGCGCGCGGTTGCGCGCGACATCGTCGGACGTCGGGCCGGCTTGCGTGAACCAGGCGGCCAGCGACTGCCCGTCCACGTCGGCCGGCGCCGTGGCGCCGGCGAGCGCGGCCAGCGTCGGCATCAGATCCCAATGCGCCCAGGCGTCCTCGTGTACCGTGCCGGCGCGCAGGTGTCCGGGCCAGCGCACGAGCATCGGCACGCGGATGCCGCCGTCGTAGAGGTCGCGCTTGATGCCGCGCAGCGGGCCGTTGCTGTCGAAGAACTCGGGATCGGCGCCGCCTTCCTTGTGCGGGCCGTTGTCGCTCGTGAACAGCACGATCGTGTTGTCGTCGATGCCGCGGGCGCGCAGGCGCTCGAGCACGCGGCCAACGCCGTCGTCCATGCGCGTGACCATGCCGGCAAACGCCGCGCGCGGGGTGGGCTGCGACCGGTAGCCGCCGCTCACGCGGTACGGCGGGACGGGCGTCGTTGCGTCCGCCTTGGCATTCACGAACGGCGTTTCCGGGAACGCGCCCCTGAACGGCGCCATGGCATCGTCGGGCACGCGAAGCTCGGCGTGCGGCAACGGGTAGGCGAGATAGAGAAAGAACGGCTGCGCCGCGGAGCGATCGATGAAGTCCACGGCCGCCTGCGTGAACAGGTCGCTCGTGAAGTCCCGTTCGGGCGACACCGGAGTCCACGCGCCGTTCTTCCACAGGCGGTCCGTGTACTGGCGGTGCGGGTGCTGGTGCGTCAGGTACCCGAACGCCTCGGCGAACCCCTGGCGCTCGGGCAGCCCCGGCGTGCCTTCGTACCCGAGTCCCCACTTGCCGACGATCGCCGTGCGATAGCCGCGTGCCGCGAGCACCTCCGCCATCGTCACGTCGGCGTCCTCGAGCGGGATCTCGCCGTTGCCGCGAATGCGGCCGTGGCCGGTGTGCAGCCCCGTCATCAGCGACGCCCGGGACGGCGCGCAGACCGTGCTTCCCGAGTAGTACTGCGTGAACCGCAGGCCCTCCGCGGCGATCCGATCGATGTTCGGCGTACGGAACTTCTGCTGCCCCTGGACCGAGAGGTCGCCCCAGCCGAGGTCGTCGGCCTGGATCAGCACGAT
>CBIHOS010000298.1:0-4289 GCA_966211945.1 uncultured bacterium | reverse complement strand
AATTGGAAGATGTTCAAGGGCGTCGCGGATGCCGTGGCCTATGCCAAGGAGTTCCGCGCGCTGGCGAAGGACCTGACCGACGTCGAACTCGTCGTCGCGCCGCCGTTCACTGCCGTGCACGGCGTGGCCGACGCGCTCCGCAATTCGGGCATCGCGACCGCGGGCCAGGACTGCTTCTGGGAACGTGAAGGCGCGTTCACCGGTGCGGTGAGCGCGCCGATGCTCAAGGAAGCCGGCGCCGAACTGGTCATCATCGGGCACTCCGAACGCCGTCGCGTGTTCGGCGACAGCGATGCCGTCGTGACGCGGAAGATCCACGCCGCATACGCGGCCGGTCTCGACCCGATCGCCTGCATCGGCGAGACGCTGCACGAACGCGAGGCCGGACAGACCTTCGACGTGCTCGACACGCAGCTCAAAGCGGTGATCGACGGCGTCTCGGCCGAGCAATTCTCGAAGATGGTGATCGCTTACGAGCCGGTCTGGGCGATTGGCACCGGCAGGAACGCCACGCCGGAGCAGGCACAGGAAGCGCACGCGCACGTGCGCGGCCGGTTGCGTGCCTGGCTCGGCGCCGAGCCCGCCGACAAGTGCCAGATCCTCTACGGCGGCAGCGTCAAGGCCGACAACGCGCGCGCCATCCTGCAGCAACCGGATGTCGACGGCGCCCTGGTCGGCGGCGCCAGCCTCGATCCGCACGGCTTCTTCGCCATCGCCTCGGCCGCGCGGTAGCCCCGCCCACGGCGGGCCTCGCCGGCGCGGCCGAAATCCTCATCGGCTTGCGCGTCGTGCCGTATCGGACGGCTCGGCGAGCCGTCCCTACCGAAACATCACGCCCTTGATCACGATGCCGTAGTGGCGCGGGTCGCCGCGGCCGCGCCGGCGGGCGTCCGGCGTCACGAACCGCAGCCGGTTGAGGCCGTCGCGCACGCTGCCGGGGGGCAGCGGCAGCGTCACCATCGAGATCGTGGTCTCGAACGTGTCCTCGAACAGCACCACGTCGTTCAGCTCGATCCGCACTGCCTGCCGGCCGTTGGTCCCGAACGTCACCGACACGTCCGACAACGGCGTCACACGGGGCATGGCCGCAAAGCGCAGTTCGGCGACCTGCAGCAGCGTCCATCGGCCCTCGTCCCGCATGCGGTCGAATCCCACGGCATCGAAGACCTGGTTGTCCGGTCCCAGGGCGGCCTCGAGTCGCACGAGCGGCAGGTCGACGGCCGGCGGATGCCGGTCGAAGTACGCCACCAGGCGATCGCGATGGCGCGGACCGCTGTGCAGGAACTGCGGGAACCGCCAGTCGAAGCGCGTCCATGGGTCCGTGTCGATCGACGGCTCGACGTTCCAGTGCTGCACCCAGGGGTTGTAGAGCCCCTGCGCGACGTGGATCCAGGCCGAGCCGAGCGCCGCCGCGGCCAGCACGACGATGCCGAGCCAGCGCGCGCCGGCCGGCCGCCGCACCGGCCAGGTGCGGAGCGTGAGGAGGAACAGTCCCGGCAGCGTGTCGGCGAGCAGCCGCGGGCCGTAGCAACCGCCGCCCCACCACATCTCCCAGCGTGACAACGCGGCAACGAGCGCCAGCGGCCAGCCGACGGCCACGAGGAGCCACCCGGCACCGAGCGGCCAGTCCTGGCGGGCCAGCGGCCGTGCGGCCCATGCCGCCAGGAGGATCGGCGAGAAGACGAGCAGCCCGCGCGACGGGCTCACGAGCAGCCCCGCGAGCGCGCTGGCCGTGAACGCGCCGCCACTCATGCCCATCCGGTAGTACGGCGGCAGCCACTCGCCGAACTCCCGGATGCTGAACGCCGCGAACGCCGCGAGCAGGACGGCGATCGCGATCCCCGCCATCAGCGCCCGCCGCCTGTCGCGCCACGCCGTCCACCCCAGCACCGCCACCGCGAACACGGCCATCGTCGGACGGCACAGGTAAGCGGCGAACAACATGACGCCGAGCCAGGCCCAGCGGACCGGCCGGCGCTCCGTCTCGGCGGCCACGACGAGATCCACGGCGACGAGCGCGAGCAGGAGGGCGAGGGTGTGCGACCAGAGCGCCGCGCCCGCGACGCTGGCCAGGGACGTCCCGCTCCAGAACACCGCCGTGCAGGCCCAGGCCGGGCCAAACGGCACCAGCCGGCGCGCCAGGCGGAGCAGCACCCACACGGTCGCGACGGCGCAGAGGACGACGAGCCAGTGCTGGACGCGGACCTCGGTGTCGGGCACGGTGACGTCGGCGCCCAACGCCTGGCCGATCGCGACGAAGGGCGCCGCCGCGAGCGAGGTGCCCAGCGGGTAGACGTAGTACTGATGCCCGCCTCGTTCGAACCAGCGGTAACCGAGCCGTTGGTCGAGGTGCGGGATACCCAGCGAATCGAGCCGGACCGTGCCGTGCTCGACGAGGGCTTTCGAGACGAGGAGGGTGCCGAAGGGATCGCTGCCGCGCGCCGGCCGGACGTCGGCGAGCGCCACGACGAGGGCGACGGCCGCCATCAGGAGCGCCGTCAGGACGCGCTGCATTCCCGTGAGCTGGGGGCGTGGCTCGGGCACGGCGGGCCCAGAGGCTAGCACGAGGCTAGCACGAGGCTAGCACGAGGCTAGCACGGGACTAGCACGGGGCCCAGCACCGGGGCGGGCACGGGGGCGACGAACGGTGGCACGGCACTCCGGCAGCGGGGTATACTCAGTCGTTATGCTGTATTGGTTCCTCGTCACCGTTTACGTGGTCGTCTGCCTGGTGCTGCTGCTGGCGGTCCTGTTGCAGCAGGGCAAGGGCGGCGACATCGCCGCGGCGTTCGGTGGCGGAGGCGGCCAGGCGGCCTTTGGCGCCCGTCAGGGCGCGACGGTCCTGTCGAAGGCGTCGGCCGTGCTCGGCGGGCTCTTCATGATCGGTGCCCTGGCCCTGTCGATTGTCGGTACGCGAGGCCCGGCCTCGGTGATGAGCGGCGTGCCCGGAGCGGCGCCGGTCGCGCCGGCGGCGGCCCCGAAGGCGGCCCCGAAGGCTCCGACCAACCCGTCGGCCGTGACCGACAATCCGGCCCCGACGCAGACGCCGGTGGCGCCCGCTCCGGGCGTACCGCCTGCCGATGCGGCCGCCACGCCGTCGACAACGACGGCGCCGGCAGCCAAGGGCGAGCCGAAGAAGCAGTAGGTCGTACGGTACGGGCCAGCCCCCGCTGGCTGCTTCCCTCCCACGAACGTAGCTGCTATAGTTCGTGGTTCTGTCGGCTGGCCGAAAGGCGCCGGCAACTCACCGCACGCGGAAGTGGCGGAATTGGCAGACGCACCAGCTTGAGGGGCTGGCGGGAGCAATCTCGTAGGGGTTCGAGTCCCCTCTTCCGCACCATCTTTGGAATCAACAGGATACGGTGACACAAGAGCCCCGGAAACGGGGCTTTTCGTTCATCCGTTGTCGGCGCCAGACGTCGGCGCTCCTGGGGCGAACGCGGGTCCGCAGCGCCCTACGCTGCCGCGCGGGGCGTCGGGTCCCCGGCGGGAGCCTCCGGCGCGCTCGCCGTGACCGGCGACTCCGCGGGTGCCGCCTGCTGCATCGACGAGTACCGCTGGACCGCCACCGACACGTACGTGACGCTCACCAAGGTCGTCGTCGACGACACCGCCTGCGGCTGCCCGGACGGCGGTGCCGGGGCAGCCGCACCATCGTCGTCGCCCACGCGCGCCAGCGCCGCGTTCAGTTCACCGTCGTCGATCCCGCCATCCCTGTTCGCGTCGACGCGGGCGAAGGCCTTCTCGAGACGACGTTCGAGGCCAGGCACACCGCGCGCACGACGGCCGTTGTCGCCATCGCCGTTGCCATGGACGCGCGAACGGTCAGCACGGCGGCCGAGCAGCGCGAGCGCGCCCGTCGTGAACTCCTCCTTCGTCATGGTGCCGTCCTGGTCGGCATCGAGCCTGGTGAAGAGCGGCGATGCCGGGGCCGGCTCGCCCTCGGGGGCAGGCGCGTCGGCCGACGCAGCGGGGCCGGAGTCGGCGGCGCCCGAGAGCGTCACCCGGTCAGCGCCGCCGCTACTGGCCGCGGGTGCCACCGTCTCCGCGGGTGGTGCCGGAGCCGTGGCGGCGGCCGTGCGCTCAGTGAAGGTGAGGCGCATCGCCGAGGCGCTGAAGGACTGGAACGTGGCGTTGATCGTCATGGGGAGCTCGATCTGGGAGTGCGGTCGTCGCACTCCATCGAGCGTTCAATCGACGCGTCCTGCTGGCGGCTTGACACCTTTCTTCAAGCTGAACCTTTTGGCCGTAGGCTGTAGGCTGTAGGCTGTAGGCCGTAGGCTGTAGGC
>CBIHOS010000297.1:0-4299 GCA_966211945.1 uncultured bacterium | reverse complement strand
CGACGTCCGGCGCCACCAGGCGCACGTGCTCGATCCGGATCGTCCGCGCCCCTGCACTGCGCGCCGACGACGCCAGCCCGCCGGAGACGACGGCTTCCTTGCCCCGCCGCCATTCGCCGGACGACACGAGCTGGTCGACATCGGCGACAAACAGCGCCGCGAGCGCTGCCGCGTCCCGCTTCTCACGCGCGTCCACGTAGCGCGCCACGACGGCCCGAACCGCCTGTTCGTCGGCCGCGGCCTTCGGCTGCGCCGCTCCACGGGCGACCACGCCGCCCAGGCTGGCGGCCATGACGACGGCTACGACCGCACCCTGCCTCCACCCGCGAAGTTCCACACCTGCCTCCTATCCATTGACGGTAACGATGCTCCCGGTGTACCACATGAAACGTAAGAAAACGAAAGACGCTCGGTTGCGTTCGCTTTCCTTTTGGCGCGAGGTGCACTGCCGCACCGTGCTCCACGCGCGCGAACCAGGCCGAGCCCGTCCCGGGAGGACGAGTATGAGTGTGGCCTGCATCACCCCCTGGCGATGGACGGCGTGTGCGGCATCTGCCGCCCGCCGTCTCGCGGGTCTCGCGGTCGTCGTCGCTGCCACCCTCGCCCTGAGCGGCGTGGCCGCCGGCCAAACGACGCTCGGGACCATCCGCGGGACCGTGACGGACCCGCAGGGGCAGGTCGTGGTCAAGGCCGCGGTCCTGATCACCGACGAGGACACCGGCGTGCCGCGCGTGGTCGAGAGCAACGACGTCGGCGACTACGAGGCGCCCAACCTGCGGGCCGGCCGCTACCGGATCGAGATCTCGGCGCCAAACCTGCAGACGTTTCGCGCCGAAGGCGTGGTCCTCCGGGCCGGCGAGACCACCCGCGTCGACGCGACGATGGGCGTGGCGGGCGCGACCGAGGAAGTGACGGTCCGGGGCGGCGGCAGCACGATCCAGCTCGAGAGCCAGGCGATCAGCGGCGGCCTCACGGCGCAGCAGCTCGACCTGCTCCCGCGCGTCAGCCGCGACGTCCAGGACTTCCTCTTCCTCAGCCCGAACATCGTCGGCGACAGCGTCGACGGCGGCTTCCAGTTCCTCGGGGGGCGGACGTACGGCGCTTCCTACATCCAGGACGGACAGCGATCGACCGGTGCGATCTTCGGCGAGATCGGCAACGCCGCTCCGAGCCTCGACTCGATTGCCGAGGTGAAGGTGCTCTCCAACTCGTACAGTGCCGAGTACGGCGGGCTGGCCGGCGTGGTCGTCACGACGCGCCGCGGCAGCTCGCGATACAGCGGCACGGGCTTCTACGACTTCAACGGCAATGCGCTCAACGCCTGCACGTGGGCGCAGACGCGTGCCGGGCTCGAGCGCGACGACCCGACGCTGCAGACGCACCGGCATCGCTGGGGCGGGACCTTCGGCGGCCCGATCGTCAAGAACCGGACGTTCTTCTTCGCCGCCTACGACGGCAGCGACTCGCAGGGATCGTCGTTCAGCTCCACGGCGACGGTGCCGAGCGAGGCAATGCGCGTCGGCGACTTCTCGCAGGCCAGCTTCATCGTCCGCGATCCGCTGACCGGCCAGCCGTTTCCCGGCAACGTCATCCCGGCCAGTCGCATCCACCCGTCGAGCCGCGAGGTCCTCGAGTTCTTCTACCCGCTGCCCAACCAGACGCCGCTCGCCAACGGCTTCGGCCGCTACCGCAGCCCGATCAACACCTCGGTCGAGCGGCAGCGCTACGACGTCCGCGTGGACCACGAGTTCTCGCCCAACAGCTCGGTGTTCGGCCGCTTCGGCTGGCAGGGCCGCACGCCGCAGGAGAGCCTGGAGAACGCGTTCTATCCGCACCTCGGGTTCCAGGACCGGAAGGTCTCCGGCCGCACGTTCAGCGGCAGCTGGACGCAGATCTTCACGAGCGCGCTCCTGAACGAACTGCGCGGCGGCTTCAACGTGGACGAAGCCAATCGGCGGAGCAATTTCGACGCCGGCGCGCTGGCCGACCAGTGGGGCCTCGAGATTCCGGCCGAGGGCCGCGACCGGCTCGGGCACGCGGCCTTCGCCTTCCAGGGCACCAACACGCCGAGCATCATGCGCGACCTGCGCCAGAACGTGCTGCGCGACATCGAGACCACCTCGTTCTCGCTGAGCGACAACGTGACCTGGGTGACCGGGCGGCACTCGCTGCGGATCGGCGGCGCCTGGTCGCGCAACAAGATCCTCGACGGCTTCTCGGCCGGCGCCAACGAAGGCAGCGGCCAGTTCCTGTTCAATGGCGCGGCGACCGGCAACGCCTTCTCCGACTTCCTGCTCGGCGTGCCGTTCCGATCGTCGGCCCAGATCAACACGCGCGGCGGTCGGCCGCTCGAAGCGACCGCCGATGAATGGGCGGCGTTCGTCCAGGACGACTGGAAGATCAGCAACCGGGTCACGCTCTTCCTCGGGCTGCGCTACGAGGTGCTGGGCAACTTCCGCGAGAAGAACGATCTGCTGATCAACTTCGATCCGGCGACCGGCAGCCTGATCCTGCCGACCGCCGCGATCGAGGACTACCTCGCGCCAGGGGCCCGCGCGACCGTGCCGCGGGTCCGCGCCGAGGACATCGGCGGGTCGCGCGCGCTGGTCAACAACGACACCAACAACTTCAGTCCGCGCGTCGGCTTCGCGTGGCGCCTCGACGAGGGCAACAAGACGGTCCTGCGTGGCGGGCTCGGCTACTTCTACCCGACGCAGGCGGCGCAGGGCATCCGCGACGCGCTGTCGCGGGCGCCGTTCCGCTACTCGGTGACGCGCGACAACCCGGTCTACACGCAGGCCTTCTCCACCGGCACGCTGCTCACCAGCCCGAGCTTCGGCGTCAACGGGGTCGACGTCGACCTCGAGAGCGCGGAAGTCCTCCAGTACAACCTGACGCTGGAGCGCGAACTGCCCGGCACGCTCGGCGTGCGGGCCACGTACATGGGCAGCCGCATGAAGAAGCTGCTGGTCAACCGCGACATCAACACGCTGCCGCCGAGCACGACGTTCTTCGATCCGGACGATC
Organism: uncultured bacterium; assembly: GCA_966211945.1. Taxonomy (GTDB): domain Bacteria; phylum Acidobacteriota; class Vicinamibacteria; order Vicinamibacterales; family Vicinamibacteraceae; genus Luteitalea. The sequence goes on along the minus strand of CBIHOS010000297.1, from coordinate 1,272 downwards.
CGTCCATGCTCGACCGCCTTCCCTACCCGACCCTCGGCGCCTTCCTGAACGTGGTCGAGAACGCCGGCGACGGCCGTTTCGACGCCCTGCAATTCGAGGTGCGTCGGCCGTTCATCGGCGGCCTGCAGTTCGAGGCGGCGTACACGCTGGCCTACACCGACAGCAACGCGCCCGATCTGGGCAACTCGTCGCTCGGCGTGATCCAGTACAACCCCTATGACATCGAGGCCGACCGCGGCCCCGATCCGAACGTGACGCGGCATCGCTTCGTGGCCAACGCCGCCTGGCAGCTGCCGATCGGCCGCGAGCGGCGCTTCCTCTCGAACCTGCCGACATGGGCCGAGTCGCTGGCCGGCGGCTGGACGTTGTCGGCGATCTTCCAGGCGCGCAGCGGTCATTTCCTGACGCCGTACTTCGCCTACGGCACCGACCCGCTATACCCGGCCAATACCGGCAAGGCCTACGACACCATCAACGCGTTCGGCGAAGCGTGGAAGCCCGACGTCGTGGGCGATCCCAAGGGTCCGCGCGAGCCGGGCAACTGGTTCAACCTCGACGCGTTCGCGCTGCCGGCGCCGGGGACGATCGGCAATGCCAAGCGCGGCATCATCCAGGGGCCGGGTACCTGGGTCGTGAACCTCGGGTTGTACAAGGACCTCGTGCGCACCGACGGCTTCCGCGCGGAGTTCCGCGCCACGCTCGACAACGCGTTCAACCACCCGCAGTTCCTCGTGAGCCCGCAGTCGCCGATGCTGGATCTCACGGATTTCCTGGTCAACGGTATCCGCGACAACGGCGTGACCAACACCGTGGTGGAGACGGGGAGCCCCGAGCAGTTCGGGCTGGGCCGGCAGATCACGCTCGGCCTGCGACTGACGTTCTGACCGCAGGGGGCGCGCGCCCTTCCATGACTGCCGAACGCTCACGTCCACTGGTCGAGGAGCGGCGCCGCGAGATCCTGCGCATGCTCCACGCGCAGGATCGGCTCACCGTCGATCAACTCGTCCGGCATTTCGCCGTGTCGGCCGTGACGGTGCGTTCCGATCTGGCAGCCCTCGAGGCCGCCGGCGACCTGGTCCGCGCCCACGGCGGCGCGCTCCGGGTGGACGGCCTCGATCTGCCGCTCGACACCAAGGCCAGGCGTCACCATGCCGAGAAAGTGCGTATCGGCGCCGCCGCGGCGGCGCTGATTCGCGACGGCGAGACAATCATCATCGACTCGGGCAGCACGGCGGCCCAAGTCGCCAGGCACATCCGCTACCAGGACCTGCA
>CBIHOS010000296.1:0-4350 GCA_966211945.1 uncultured bacterium | reverse complement strand
TCAGTAGCCGCGGCTCGTATCGACCACCGACAGCAACCTGTCGCCGGCGACGTACCGCCGCAGGTTCTCGCGGACGAGCAGCCAGCGCGCCTCTTCGTCGATGTCCGAATCGGCCGAGACATGCGGTGTGAGGATGAGCCCGGGCGCCTTCCACAGCGGGTGCCCGTCCGGCAGCGGCTCGGGATCGACGACGTCGAGCCCGGCGCCGGCGATGGTCCGCTCCACCAGCGCCTTCACGAGGTCGTCGGTCTTCACGGTGCCGCCGCGCCCGACGTTGATGAAGATCGCGCTGCGCTTCATCGCACCGAAGATCCGCGCGTCGAACATGCCCTGCGTGTCCGGCGTCAGCGGCAGCGTGTCGACGACGATGTCGGCGTCGCGCACGAAGGCGGGCAGGTCGCCCGGCAGCCCCATGCGGCTGACGTACGGCGGCGGATCGGATTTGCTGTTGCGGATGGCGACCACCGTCATGCCGAAGGCGTGCGCGCGGCGCGCCACCTCGGTGCCGACGCCGCCGAACCCGACCACGAGCATCGTCTTGCCGGTGAGTGCGAAGGCCGGCTGCTGGCCGTCGGCCATGAACGACGCCGCGTCGCGGCTCCAGCGACCGTCGCGCTGGGCGGTGAGGTAACCGGGCAGGCCCCGCGAGAACGCCAGGGCCAGGGCCATCACGTGCTCGGCCATCACCGGACCGGCGATGCGCTGCATGTTGGTGAGCAGGAGCCCGCGCTCGCGGAAGACCGGACTCACCAGGCACCGCTCGATGCCCGCGTTGTAGGTCTGCACCCACCGGATCCGGGTGCCGGCTTCGAGCACCGGCGCCTCGCAGAAGCCGAGGGAGACGTCCACGTCGGCGGCCAGCGCCCTGGCCTCCTGCACGGACGAGGCCGCCACGAGTTCCACGCCGGGCGCCACCTCCTGCAGCCAGGCGCGCCGATCGGCCGGCAGATCGCGGACGAGGACGCGGCTCGGCCGCTTCCACCCCGGCGTCGACGACACCGGCGTCTCGCCTTCGCGCAGGCCGAGGTCGGCAACCATGCGCGCGGTCTGCGCATCGGTGGCGGGCGGGGCGGCCGGAGCCGGCGTTTGCGCCGTCGCCGTCGCGGCAACGACGGCGAGCCCGCACACGACACGAATCAGCCCCTTGAACGGCGCGACACGCATGACGGCACCTCGTGGATCGACGGTCAGTCTGCCTTCCAGCCGAACGCCTGCATCATCACCCTGAAGACGTCGGTATTGTCCATGAACCCGCGAACCCGCTCGGCCCCCGGCCCCTGGGCTGCGACCATCACGGCCTCGCCGGTGTGGCCGTTGTCCATGCGGACGGCAGGAATCCTGATGTCGCGGCGCTTCTCGGCGGCGGCTTTCGCTTCTTCCTCCTCGATCCCCGTCAGCAGCGGCGTGGCCAGCAGGCCGCCGCGCAGCCGGATGTCGAACGAGTGATCGGCGGTGAACACGACGAGCGTCTGCTTGCCGGCGGCGGCGGTGACGCTGGCCACCGTCCGATCGAGCATGGCCATCTTGTCGAGGCCTTCGCGCAGGTGGTCGGTGTGGGTGTCGCCCTCGACCATCAGGAAGTAGCCCTTCTTGTGGCGCGACAGGATCTTCTGGGCGGCCAGCGCCGCTTCCTGCAGGTCGAAGTCGCGTGAATCGAGCAGCACGACCGCCCGCCGGGCGTCGGCCGGCACCTCGGACAGCGAGGCGTGAATGGGCCGGCCCTTCTCACGCGACAAGGTGTCGATGTCGACACCGGCGGCGGCCAGCGACTTGGTGATCGCCGCGCGTCCCGGCCCGATCATGACGTCGACGCCGTCGCCGAAGCGCGGCGCGAACGCCTGCTGGAAGATCACGGCGCTGGCGGCCCGGTCGTTGGCGTGGGCGTACAGTGCCGCCGGCGTCGCGCCGGTCAGCCCGTCGTTGGTGACGAGGCCCGTCGCCAGTCCGTGCTGCTCGGCGTACTCGAGGATGGTCTTGAGCGGCTCGCCATCGACCTTGCCGCGGACGGTCGACGCCGACAGCGAAATCACGCCGTTCTGCGTCTTCTGCCCGGTCACGATCGCCGTCATGCCGGCCGCCGAGTCGGTGACGATCTGCGACGCGGTGGACGTGTCGGCCAGCGCGACGTGCGGCATGCTCTGGATGAACAGCTTGCGCGGGGCGCCGTGCGCGTGCAGGCTCGCCGCGGCGATCGTCGACGTGCCGCCCGCATCTGCCAGGAACAACACGACGTTTCGGGCCCGGCCCTGCGCCGACAGCAGGGCGGGAGTCAGCAGCACCACCAGCAGGATTCGCTTCACGCCGCGAGTATAGCGTCAGGCTCACGACGTCGGCGTCACGGCCCGGCGGAGCCGCGCCGACCGCACTATGATCGGCGGTCATGCGGACGTTTCTCGCCCTCTGCCTGCTGTGCGCCTCCCCCTCGCTGGCGTCCGGCGCGACGACCATCCGGATCATGCCGCCCGATGGCGCCACGATCGCCGCCGGGCAGCGCCTCGACCTGCGCGTCGAGGCCTCGTCGGACGGCGCCAGCCGGCCCGAGGGGCTGCGCGTGCTGGTCAACGGCACCGACGTCACGGCCCGGCGCGCGCCCGATTCCGACAAGGGGGCGCCCGCCAACTCCTCGAACTTCGTGTGGCGGCGCTTCTCGGCCGACACGGCCGGCCCGCTCACCATCGTCGCGACGACGAGCGACGGCGCGCGGGCCGAGGCACGCCTCCAGGTCGAGCGCTGGGCCGGCACGCCGGCGCCGGGCACCCGGCGGGCCCGCAACGTCATCCTCTTCCTCGGCGACGGCATGGGCGCGGCCCACCGCACGGCCGCACGCGTGGTGTCACGCGGCCTCCACAACGGCAAGGCAGCCGGACGGCTCGCGATGGATTCGCTCGACGTGACGGGCATGGTGATGACCAGCGCGCTCAACGCCGTGATCACCGACTCGTCGCCGGGCATGTCGTCCTACGTCACCGGCCAGAAGCACAACAACAACCAGGAGGGCGTGTTCCCCGACAACACCGCCGACGCGTTCGACAACCCGCGCGTCGAGTACCTCGGCGAGATCCTGCGGCGCACGCGCGGCCCCCGCTTCAACGTCGGCATCGTCACGACGGCCGATCTCACGGACTCGACGCCGGCCGCCAACGCGGCGCACACGTCGAACCGCTTTGCCGGCCCCGGCATCGCGGCGCAGTTCTTCGACGAGCGCACCACCAACGGCGTGACCGTCCTCATGGGTGGCGGCGCCCAGCACTTCCAGCCGAAGGGTGGCGGCGGCACGCGTCCTGACTCGCGAGACCTCGTCGCCGAGTTCGGCGAAGCGGGCTACGAGACCGTCCGGACCGGCGCCGACGTCAAGGGCTGGCTCGAGCCGGGCCGACCGGCTCCCAGGGCGCTGCTCGGCCTGTTCCACCAGTCGCACATGGTCGTCGCGTTCGACAAGGTGGGCGCCGGCACCTACAGCGACGAGCTCGCGCTCGAGAAGAACGCGGCGTATCGCGACACGCCGATGCTCGAGGACATGACGCGGCTCGCGATCAAGTCGCTGTCGGCCAACTCGCCGGCCGGCTTCTACCTGATGGTCGAAGGAGCGTCGATCGACAAGCGCTCCCATGCGGCCGACCAGGAGCGCGTGATCTGGGACACCATCGAGTTCGACCGTGCGGTGGCCGCCGCCGTCGAGTTCGCGCGCGCCGCCAACGCCGACAAGGATCCGGACAACGACACGCTCGTGATCGTCACGGCCGATCACGAGTGCGGCGGCATGGCGATCGTCGCGGTCGGCAACGAGCACTACACGCCGGCGATCGCCGGCAAGGCGGTGCGCGACTACGCGGCGGTCTTCCGCTTCCTGCCGGAACAGCAGCTGCCGTTCTCGCTGAACTATCAGCTCGATGCGCGCGGCTTCCCGGTGGACCCGAACCCGTCCCGCAAGCTGCTGCTCGGATTTGCGGCGGCGCCCGATCGGTACGAGAACTGGACCGCCGATCGCGTGCAGTCGGAAGCCGGCGTCCTGAAGGTCGATGGCGGTCGCAGTGTCGCGGTGGCCAACCCGGCGCGGGCGCTGGCAACCGACGTGCCCGGCTTCCTCGTGCCGGGCATCATCGAGAACGGGGCGACGCCGTGCCCCGATCCGAAGGGGTGCCCTGGCGCCACGGCGTCCCACGGCCACACCGTCGCCGGGCACACCGCCAGCTCCACCGGGAACTCCTCCCCTCCGCGCGAGACCGCCGTCACCTCGACCCGCCGGTTCAGCAGCCCGCCCGCCCCCGTCTCGACGCACCACGCCGGGCCCCTCGTGGTCGCCCCCGGCTCCGGCCGCGGGAGGATCAGGTCCGCGAGCCTCCGCCCCAT
>CBIHOS010000295.1:0-4372 GCA_966211945.1 uncultured bacterium | reverse complement strand
ACGACCCATACATGGGCGAACTGTCGATGACCCGGCCGCCTGCCTCGAACAGGGCGCGCAGCACGCCGGACAGGCGGGCGCGTCGATTCGGGTCGGCGCCGACGTCGAAGCCGCGCCATGTGCCGAGGCCGATGACCGGGATCTCGATTCCGGTCGAGGGAATGGGTCGAGTGTGCATACGGGCGGGCGGTGAGGACGGACGGGATGTCGTGGCCTGGTCGACGGCAGGGCCGCTCCGCCGGGGTGCCCGAAGGGCAACGGCACCGGCGACAGACGAGAGGAACTGCGCGCGGGTCAGCGCCATGCGCCCAGCCTAACGCGCATGCCGCGGCCGTGCACGTGGTCGGGCCGGTCTGCTCGTCAGAAGCGCCCGAGGCGGAACGCGGGATCGGGTTCGGCCTGTCCGGTCACGATGCGCGAGACGGCTTCACCGAGGGCCGGCCCCATCTTGAAGCCGTGCCCCGATCCGCCGCCGACCAGCCACACGTTGTCGGCGGCGGGATGGCGGTCGATCAGGAAATGCGAGTCGGGTGTGAGTTCGTACTGGCACACTTCACTGCCCAGGAGGGGCGCCGTCGCGAGGGCCGGGAACCGCCGGCGCAGGAAGTCGCGGGCCTCGGCGAGCATCTCCGGGGTCGGCGATCGATCGCCATGGGTCGGATCGAACGTCGCACCCGGCGTGTCGTCGGCGAACTTGAAGCCGCGGTGTGCACTGCCGGGAATGCCGTACACCATGCGCGCGCCGTAATCGAGCCACACCGGCAGGCGCGGCGGCAGCCAGCGATCGTCGCCGGGCGGCGTGCCGAAATAGAACGACTCCTGCCGCGACGGGCGGACGCGGCCGCCAATCACGTCGGGAAACACCGATCCCAGCCACGGCCCGCACGCGAAGACGAACCGATCCGCCGTGAGGGTGGCGCCGCTCGCCAGTCGGAGGCTGCGCAGCGTACGAGCGTCGCCCGGCACCGGCGAGGCTGCGCCCTCCGGCGCCACGACCTGGCCGACGACGTAGCGCCCGCCTTCGGCGACGAGCGTCTCGACCACGTGCTCGCAGGCGCGCCGGGCCAGCGCATATCCGGCCTCGGGTTCCCACAGCACGCGCGCCACGCCGTCGAAGCAGACCTGCGGCCAGCGCGACGCGGCCTCGCCCGGGTCGAGCCATTCGACCGGCAGCCCCGCGGCGCGCATCGGTTCGACCGACGCCTCGCCGAACGTCGCCGGTCCCGCGAAGATCCACAGGGCACCGGTGCGGTGGAAGAACTGCCGGCCGGCGCTGGCGTCGTGCTCGCGCCAGAGCGTCATGGCGCGGGCCGCCATGTGCGTGTAGATCGCGCGGTCGCCGTACGTGCCGCGGACGACCCGCGTCTCGCCCGCCGAACTCGCCCGCGCGTTGCCGGGCCCCCAGGCGTCGACCAGCGTGACCGCCGCCCCGGCCCGCCGCAGCATCAGCGCCGTCCACCCGCCGAACGCGCCGGCCCCGACCACCACCACATGTAAGTTCACAATTTCACAATTTCAGAATTTCAACGCCACCGCCAACCTTCGAAGCGCGGAGGTCGTGGTGACATTCGGCAATTCTGCAATTCTGCAATTCTGCAATTCCTAGTGCCCCATGCCGGATTCGCCACTGAGCTGCTTGGCGAGATCGCCCATCACCGCCTTGGCGTCGCCGAACAGCATCAGCGTGTTGTCGGCGAAGTACAGCTCGTTCTCGATGCCGGCAAAGCCCGGGTTCATCGACCGCTTGATGGCGATGACGGTCCTGGCCTTGTCGGCGTCGATGATCGGCATGCCGAAGATCGGGCTGCCCTTGTCGTGCCGGGCGGCCGGGTTGACGACGTCGTTGGCGCCGAGGATCACGCAGACGTCCACCTGCGCCATCTCCGGGTTGATGTCGTCCATCTCCACGAGCTGGTCGTAGGGAATCTCGGCTTCGGCCAGCAGCACGTTCATGTGGCCCGGCATGCGGCCGGCCACCGGATGAATCGCGAACCGCACGTCGATGCCCTTCTTCGTGAGCTGCTCGAAGACGTCGCGGACGCGGTGCTGGGCCTGGGCGACGGCCATGCCGTAGCCCGGCACGATGACGACGCGATCGGCGTTCTCCAGGATCTGCGCCGCATCGTCGATCGTCGCCGACTTCGCGCTGCGCTGCTCCACCGCACCGGCCGACGACGACACCTGGCCGAAGGCGCCGAACAGCACGTTGGTGAACGAGCGGTTCATCGCCCGGCACATGATGATCGACAGGATCAGGCCCGACGATCCGTCCAGCGCGCCGGCGACGATCAGCAGCTTGTTCTCGAGCACGAACCCCATCGCCACGGCGGCGAGGCCGGCATACGAGTTGAGCAGCGAGATCACCGTCGGCATGTCCGCCCCGCCGATCGGCATCACCAGCATCACGCCGAACATCAGGGCCAGCACCGCGAGCACCGGGAACAGGAACGTCAGCCCGGGGTTGATCACCAGTGCGATGCCGATGGCCACCGCCGATCCCATCAGCGTGAAGTTGACGATGTTCTGGCCGGGATAGGTGACCGGGCGCGTCGGCAGCACCTCCTGCAGCTTGCCGGCGGCCACGAGACTGCCCGTGCACGTCATGAGACCGAGCGCCACCTCGAAGACGATCGCGCCGGTGCGGAACGCCGTGAGGTCGCCGTCGTGCAGGAACAGGTAGTACTTGCCGATCCCGACCAGCCCCGCCGCCAGGCCACCGAAGGCGTGCGACAGCGCCGTCCGCTGCGGCACTGCCGTGAGCGGCACCCACGACAGCGGCACGCCGACCGCGACGCCGAGCACGACCGCGATGGCGATCCACGTGTAGCTGGCGATGTCGGGCCGCAGCAGCGTGCCGATCACCGCGAGCGCCATCGCCGCGACGCCGGCAAAGACGCCGTTGCGCGCCGTCTTCGGGTCGCTCATCCACTTGAGCGAGAAGATGAAGAGCGCCGCCGAGACGAGATAGACCAGATCGATGACTTGCGGGCTCACTTGCCGGGCTCCCGCTTCTTGAACATCTTGAGCATCCGATCGGTGATCAGGAAGCCGCTGACGATGTTCGTCGTCGAGGCGAAGACGGCCACCGCGCCGAGGACGGTGCTCATCGTGTCGTGCTGCGGCCCGGCCAGGATGATCGCGCCGACGATGGCGATCGCCGAGATCGCGTTGGTCAGCGACATCAGCGGCGTGTGCAGCAGACGGGAGACTCGCCGGATGACGTCCATCCCGATGAACGTCGCCAGCATGAACACGAACAGCGCGGTGATGAAGTCCATGAATCAGGCCTTGGCGATGGCGGCGCGGAGTTCGGCCAGGTGCGCGGGGATCGCCTCGTACGGATCGGGCGCCGACTCGTATTCGAGGACGACGTAGCCGCGGTAGCCGGCGTCCCTCAGCATCGTCACGAAGCGCGGCACGTCGGTCTTGACCTTCTGCTTGACCGGTCCGGTCTCGACCTTGAGCTGCACGTTGACCGCGTAGGGCATGAGCTTGGCGAGCTGCGGATAGACGTCGGTGTCGTCGACGTTGCCCGAGTCGACGTTGACGCCGAACCAGGGCGAGTCGATCTCCTTCAGCGCCGGCAGCATCCGATCGATCTTGGTCAGGTAGTCGTGGTTCTCGAGACCGAGGATCACGCCGTGCTTCTCGGCGAAGACCAGCGCCTTCTTCAGGTTCTTGATGCCGTTGGCGATGCCCTGCTCCTCGGTCGTGCCCTTGGGCGGCACGCCGCTGAACACCCGGACCACCGGCGCGCCGAGCACCGCATAGTGCCCGAGCCAGGTGTCGGTGTGGGCCAGCCACTTCTCGAGCTCGGGATCGCCGTCGGGCAGCGTGAAGTTGTTGCGGATCGCGCCGCCGGAGATGTCGAGGCCGTTGACGTGGCAGCGCCGCTTCACCTCGTTGAGGTAGGCGCGATCGAACGTCGCCGGGAAGAAGTACGACGTGAGTTCGACGGCGTCCACGCCGAGACCGGCGGCATAGTCGACAAAGCCCAGCAGATCCATGGCGCCGGGCGTGCCGGGCTTGGCCTGCAGGTACTTGCGCATCGAGTAGGCCGCCAGGCCGATGCGCAACTGCGGCTTGCCGGCGCGCTTGACGGGGCCGGCAACGGACGGTAGGGGCATCGCCGAAGCGACGGCAGTGAGAGCCGTCGCCGTGAGGAACGATCGTCGGGTGGCAGTCATGGGAGTGGGGTGAGTGTAATCAAGATCTGGGGCTTGGGCCTTGGGCCTTGGGGCTTGGGCCTCGGGCCTTGGGCCTTCGGGCAGTCGGGAATCGGCAGGCCGGGCCGTACCTTCCACACTCGCCGGCCCTGTTCGGCGTTCGGCGTTCGGCGTTCGATACGCTCACCGCGCCCCGAACCAGTACG
>CBIHOS010000294.1:0-4377 GCA_966211945.1 uncultured bacterium | reverse complement strand
TTCATCGGATTGCTGCTGGCCCTCACCGTGCACGAAGCGTCGCACGCGTGGGCCGCGTCGCGTCTGGGCGATCCGACCGCGCGGCTGCAGGGCCGGCTGTCGCTCAACCCCGCCGTGCACATCGACCCGATCGGCACGATCCTCCTGCCGCTGGTCGCCATGGCGGCCAGCCTGCCCATCATCGGGTGGGCCAAGCCGGTGCCGGTCGACGGGCGGTACCTGAAGCACTTCCGCCGCGATTTCATGTGGATTGCGCTCGCCGGTCCGGCGAGCAACATCCTGCTCGCGATGCTGGCGAGCATGCTGCTGCGGGCGCTGCCGTACCTGCCTGGCGCCGTCGGCAACGTCGCGGTCGTGGCGCCGCTGTTCGAGTTCATCCGGCAGTTCTTCCTGATCAACGTCTTCCTGGCCGTGTTCAACATGCTGCCGGTGCCGCCGCTCGACGGCAGCAACGTCATCGCCGCCGTCCTGCCGCGCCACCTGGCCTATCAGTGGGATCAGATTCGCCCCTACGGCATCTTCATCCTCTACGGGTTGATGCTCACGGGAGCCCTGCGCTACCTGATCACGCCGCCCGCCATCTTCATCGCCGGATTGTTGTGGTGACAAAGCGTGTGGTGTCGGGCATGCGTCCGACCGGCAAACTCCACCTCGGGCACCTCGTGGGCGCCCTGCGGAACTGGACCGAGCTGCAGGCGGAGTACGACTGCTTCTACTTCGCGGCCGACTGGCACGCGCTGACCACCGATTACGCCGATACGAGTCGCCTGCAAGGCCACGTCATCGACAACGTCATCGACTGGCTCGCTGCCGGCATCGATCCGGAGCGCGCGACGATCTTCGTCCAGTCGCTGGTGCCCGAGCACGCCGAGCTGCACCTGCTGCTGTCGATGATGATCCCGATCCCGTGGCTCGAGCGGGTGCCGACCTACAAGGAGATCCAGGAGCAGCTCACCGAGAAGGACCTGACGACGTACGGCTTCCTCGGCTATCCGCTGCTGCAGACCGCCGACGTGGTGATCTACGACGCGCATCTGGTGCCGGTAGGCGAGGACCAGGTCGCGCACCTCGAGCTGTCGCGCGAGGTGGTCCGCCGCGTGCACCACATGCACGGGCCGATCTTCGTCGAGCCGCAGGCGATGCTCACGAACTTTCCGCGCCTGCCCGGGCTCGACAACCGGAAGATGAGCAAGAGCTACGGCAACACCATCGACCTGTCGGACTCGGCCGCCGACGTCGAGCAGAAGGTGCGGCAGATGTACACCGACCCGAAGCGGGTGAGGGCCGACATCCCCGGCACGGTCGAAGGCAACCCGGTGTTCATCTATCACGACGCCTTCAATCCCGATCGCGACGAGGTCGAGGACCTGAAGACCCGGTACCGTGAGGGCCGCGTCGGCGACGTCGAGGTGAAGAAGAAGCTCGCCGTGGCGCTGAACGCGGCGCTGGATCCGCTGCGCGAGCGGCGGGCCGCGCTCGAGGCGCATCCCGAACGGGTGCGCGAGATCATCCACGAAGGTTCTCGCAAGGCGCGCGCCATCGCGGTGGAGACGATGCAGCGGGTGCGCGAGGCGCTGCACCTGGCGTACCGATGACCACGCCCTTCGATTCCGCGCAGGGCAAGCCCGACGCCGCCCGAGCCAAGCCCGAATTCGAGTCCGCTCTCGAACGCTTTCCGGTGAAGCTCGAGGTGTTCGAGGGACCGCTCGACCTCCTGCTGCACCTGATCAAGAAGCACGAACTCGACATCTACGACATCCCGATCGCGCTGATCACCAGGCAATACCTGGAGTACATCGGGATCATGGACGAACTGCAGCTCGACGTCGCGGGGGACTTCCTCGTGATGGCCGCGACGCTGATCCACATCAAGTCGCGCAGCCTGCTGCCGCGCCCGGCGCCCGAGCAGGAGGATCCCGAGGAGGATCCGCGCGAAGCCCTGGTGCGTCGTCTCATCGAGCACCAGAAGTTCAAGGCGGCGGCCGAACTCCTGCACGACCGCGAGACGGTGCGGAGCGCGCAGTGGGGCCGCCCCGACGAGCGCATCGCGTCGCTGGCCGGGGAAGGGCTCGACAAGGAGCCCGAGCTCGAGGTCGATCTCTTCAGCCTGATGACGGCCTTCAAGGCCGTGGTCGAGCGCGCCAAGCAGCGGCCGGTGACGTACCTGCCGATGGAGCAGATGTCCATCGAGCAGCGCATCGAGCAGCTGGCCCGCCGCCTCGACGGCGTCGACGCCCTCGGCTTCGAGGACCTGTTCGAGGACGTCGCCCAGCGCGCCGATCTCATCGTCACCTTCCTGGCGATCCTGGAGATGATCCGCCTGAAGGTGCTGCGCGTGTTCCAGACCGGCGCCGGTGGTCCGATCCGCGTGTACAAGCGCGATCGTCCGGCCGCCGCGCCGCGCCCCATCGAGTACCACGAACCTCACCACGCGCGGCCGCACGGCACGCCTGGATCGCAGTCATGAGCGACGAGCACACACCCGACGTCACGGAAGACGAGGTCGACGAGGCCGCCGAGGCGGCCGCACCGGCCACGCCGGCGGGACGGCGGAGCAGGAAGGGCGCCGCCCGGCCGGCCGCGCCAGACGCGTCAGCATCGGCTGACGAACCGGACGCGTCCGCGGGCGCCGACGACGAGGTGACGGCCGTGGAGCCGCCGCCCGCGGAGTTCCAGGATCCGGAGCTCTTCGACCCGGCCGAGGTCGCCAATGCGCCGCGCGCGCCGCACCCGCTCAAGCCGGTGGTCGAGGCGCTCATCTTCGCCTCGCCCGAGCCGCTGACGGTCAAGGCGATGGCGCGGGTGCTGGAGGACCAGCCTCGCGAGGAGATCGAGGCCGCCCTCGTGGAGATGCGCGAGACCTACCAGCGGTCCGACGGCCTGCAGCTGGTCGAGGTCGCCGGCGGGTATCAGATCGTCACCCGCCCGGAGCTCTACGAGTGGGTCCGCCGCCTGTTCAAGGAACGCACGACGTCGAAGCTGTCGGTGCAGGCGCTCGAGACGCTCGCGGTGATCGCGTACAAGCAGCCGGTGACGTCGGGCGAGATCGCCGAGATCCGCGGCGTCAGCGCGACGACCGGCGTGCTCAACACCCTGCTCGACCGGAAGCTCGTGAAGATCGTCGGGCGCAAGCAGGTGGTCGGCCGTCCGTTCATGTACGGCACGACCCGCGAGTTCCTCGACAAGTTCGGTCTCCGCGATCTGTCCGATCTGCCGAAGGTCGAGGACATGTCGGAGGCGCTCGGCTTCGATCTGCCGACGCCGGTCGACGAGGGTGACGGCGTCTCGCTGCCCTTCGACGGTCCGGTGGAGTCGACGCTGCTCGAGGGCGACGAGACCGTGCCCGGCGCCGACGCGGACGGCGACGCTCGCCGCGACACCGATGCGCCGGCCGACATCCCCGACGGCGAGCCGGCCGGCGACGGGCCGGAGACGCCTGTCGACGGGTCAGCCGACTCTGACACGTCGGACGAGGACCGCTGAGGAGGCCATGGCCCTGGAACGTCTGCAGAAGATCCTGTCGGCCGCCGGCGTCGCCTCGCGACGCGTCGCCGAGACCCTGATCGCCGAGGGCCGTATCAAGGTGAACGGCGAGGTCCTGAAGGAACTCGGCGCCAAGGCCGATCCCGACGCCGACCGCATCGAGGTCGACGGGCGCCGCCTGCACACCGCGGTGCCGCGCCGTTACATCCTGCTGTACAAGCCCGTGCACTACGTGACCACGCGGTCGGACCCGCAGCATCGGCCGACCGTGCTGACGCTGCTCGGGCAGGACGGCCAGGGCCTCTATCCGGTGGGGCGGCTCGACTTCGATTCCGAGGGCCTGATCCTCCTCACCAACGACGGCGATCTCGCCGATCGGCTCACGCATCCGCGTCACGAAGTGCCGCGGACGTACGAGGTGCGGGTGTTCGGCGTGCCGACGACCGAGATGGTGCGCCGGCTCGAGACCGGCGTGCCGCTCGACGGCCGCCGGACGGCGCGCGCCAAGGTGCGCGTCATCGAGAGCTTCACGAAGAAGTCGGGCGAGCAGTCGCTGCTCGAACTGGTGATCCACGAGGGCCGCAACCGCCAGGTGCGCCGGATGTGTCAGGCGGTGGGCATGCCCGTCATCACGCTGTCGCGCACCAAGATCGGGTCGCTGACCGATCGTCGCCTCAAGCCCGGTATGTATCGCGAGTTGCGCCCGGCCGAAGTCGCGCAGCTGCGCGCCGACGCCGGGCTGGCGGCGGCGCCCGCGCAGCCGACGATCCGCAAGCACACCGAACCGCAGACCGGCGTCAAGTTCGGTCACGCGCCCACCCCCGCCCACGTCAAGCGCACGCGCGGCGGCAAGCCGCGGCCCAAGAAGATCACGCTGCGGGAAGCGGCACGGGG
>CBIHOS010000293.1:0-4416 GCA_966211945.1 uncultured bacterium | reverse complement strand
GGTCGGCCGGCGCGGCCTGAACCGCGCCGGCGATCTGCGCCTCTGGTGTCGGGACGGATGCGGGCGGCGCTGCCGCCTGCAGGCTGGCGGCGACGGCAATCAGGGCGATGGCGTGCATGTCGGCTCCTCGCGCCGGAGCATAACCGATGGGCGCGTCCAGCTCACGGAACGAGGCCGTACTGCCGCATCCGCCGCCACAGGGTGACGGTGCTGATGTTGAGCGCCGCGGCCGCCTTCTTGCGGTTGCCGGCGAAGCGCGCCAGTGCCCGCTCGATCGACGCCCGCTCCTGCGCACGCAGGTCCAGCGTGTCGGGACTCACGCGGTGCTGCGGCACGTCGCCCGTCACTTCCGGCGGGAGGTCGCGTGGCCGGACGGTGGCGCGGTCGGCCAGGATCACGGCGCGCTCGACGGCATGTTCCAGTTCGCGCACGTTGCCGGGCCACTGGTAGCGGAGCAGCGCCGACATCGCCGCAGCCGACACGGCGCCGACGTCCTTCTTCATCCGCTCGGCGGCCCGGGCGACGAACAGGTGGACGAGGGCCGGGATGTCCTCGCCGCGCTCGCGCAAGGGCGGCACGGTCACGACGAACGCGGCGAGGCGGAAGTACAGGTCCTCGCGGAAGTCGCCGGAGTCGACGGCCGCACGCAGGTCGCGGTTGGTCGCCGCGATCACCCGCGCGTGCACCCGCGTGCTCCGTTCGGCGCCGACCCGCCGGATCTCTCGCTCCTGCAGCACGCGCAGCAGTTTGGCCTGGACGGCCGGCGCCACTTCACCGATCTCGTCGAGGAAGATCGTCCCTGCGCCGGCGACCTCGAACAGCCCCGCCTTGTCGCGCACGGCGCCGGTGAACGCGCCGCGCACGTGCCCGAACAACTCCGATTCGAGCAGGGTTTCGGTCAGGGCGGCGCAATTGATGCTGACAAACGGCGCACCGGCGCGGCTGCTCTGATCGTGGATGAGGCGAACCACGAACTCCTTGCCCGTGCCGCTTTCGCCGGAGACGAGCACGGTCGTGTCGAGGGGGGCGACCCGCGCCGCGAGCTCGAGTACCTTCTGCATCGCCTGGCTGCCGGCGACGAACCGCCTGGCAGCGGCGTGGCGCTGGACGCGGTCGCGCAGCAGGTTCAGTTCCCGTTCGCGTCGTTCGAGGGCGCGCTCGCGCCGGTCCAGTTCCTTCAGCCGCTTGCGGACGCTGGCCTGGAGGCGCTCCACTTCCTCGCCCAAGCTGGCTGTCTGGAAGTCGGCGCGAACGGCATCCCGCTCGTCTCCCCAGCTCTCGACGTCGCGCCCGACGGCGCGACAGTGCCGGCTGCCTTGCCCGACGCACATCGTCTCGCGGAAGTACACCTCGCTCCCGAGACACGCGCTGACGAACCCGCTCGAGTAGCCCACGAGGGACCAGCACCCCGGGTCCTCGCTCTCCCCGTAATGATGCAGGTGCTGCTCGGCCTCGTAGGAGTTGTGCCAGATGACGTCCTCCTCGAAGCGTCCAGTCTCCTCGTCGTAGTCGATCCGTCGAACCTCCGCGCGGACGATGCCGGCGAGCGTATGGAACAGGGCTCCCGAACGGATCCCGTCGAGCGGCGTCGCCCATCGGGAACGGGCGCGGAGCGTGACGGCGTCGTGGTAGCCGTCGGCGAAGCCGAAGCGGAGGAGCACGCGGCGGGCGGCGGCGTAGCCGATCGTCTCGATCAGTTCCTTCCGCATCAACCCCATCGCCGCGGCGCTGAGGATGACCACGCGCTGCGAGTGCAAACGGATGGTGCCGCGAGACGGCCGGTATTCCAGCAACTCGGCGAGCTGCAGTGGCGTGGGCGTGTGCCCATCGACCCTGCCCGGCTTCCTGACGTGTGCCATCGCCATCCTCGAGAACGGCCGGCAGACGCCATCGTCCGTCGCCGAACCATCACTGCGCCGACTGGACGCGCGCGATCCCCGAGGTGAACGACGGCGGGTCGCTCGCCGGAAACGACTGGTCCAGCTCCTCGTCGAGACGCTCGCTGTCGGTCACCTGCGTCGGCGTCACGCCAGCAGTCTGGCCGACATTGGCTGCGCGCGACCAGCCCCCCCGCCAGACCAGCGCGGCAATCAGAAGGGCGGCGAACACGCTCCAGGGCAGCAGCAGGGACATGAGCGGGAGCGACTCCAGTGCGGTGGACAGCGCCGCCATCGAGAGCAGCCCGACCAGCCACACCGCGATGATGCTCGCATACCTGGAGCGGTGCGGATTGGGGTTGATGGTGGCCATCGGGAACATCTCCTGTCTGTCGGTGCCGCGACGATGTCGCGTGCCTCAGAACGGCACACGGACATCGACGCGAACGGAATGCCCCCTCGGTGAGCCGTGCATGTGGGACGGCCCGCGGGCGGAGGGAGCGGCGGGCGTGCTCGCGCACGACCCTGCCGCAGGACGTGGTCGTTCACGGCCGGCCGGTCACGCGATGTGCTCGGCGGCCAGCGGCGTGCGCCACGCGCTCGCCGTCACGTCGTTCTCCGGCAGGACGAGCAGCGCGCGGTCGGCGCGACGGACCAGCCTTGCCGTGACCGATGCCGTCCGCAGGACGCGCTGGCTCCCACCCACCACGATCAGGTCGGCATCGCTCTCGGCCGCCTGGCTGACGATCGCGTCGAGTGCGCCCCCTGCCGTGGCGCGGACCCGCGTGTCGACGACATCGTCGAGGTACGGTGCCACCGCCGTCGTCAACTCGTTCCGGACGTTGGCCAGCAGATAGGCGCGGACCTCCGGTACGAGCCAGCGGGAGCGCGCATAGAAGGCATTGGCGGCCTCGAGGCTGCCCACCGCGTGCACGACAGTCAGCTCGCGCGCCGGACGCCCCAGGACGTCGGCCGCCCGCGTCATCAGTTCACCCGTCCGATCGATCCGGTCCACCGCCAGCACGACCCGGTCGAACGGGAGAGAGGCATCGCGGCCGCCGACCGGCAGCACGAGGGTCGGCTGCTTGGTCAGGCGCACCACGCCTTCGGCCAGTGACGGCGCGTTCACGCGCTTCCAGCCGGTGCGCGGCTCGGCGCCGACGACGATCAGATCGACCGCGCGGGCGGCGCCGTACTCGGTGGCCACTTCCGCCGGGTGCCCCTGTCGGAGCGTCACGTACACGGGGACGCCGGCCTCCTTGGCGCGCGTGCGCATCTCCGTCAGCCGGTGGAACCGCTCGCCCGCCCGGAACGACAGGGGATGGTCCGCCGGCACCGGATGGACGATGTGCAACTCGGCATCGAGCTGCTGCGCCAGCTGCAGACCGTGTTCGAACACCGTCGCGTGGGCGAACTCGACGTCGGATACGACGAGGATGGATGTCTTCTTCATGAGTGCCTCCCGCAGTGGAGAGAGCAAAGGCGGGGCCACCTCAGGAAGAACCAACCGGGCGCGAAAGTCCGCCGATCGCCCGAGAAGCGCGGGCGGTCGTCTTTCGATGTGAAACGGAACGTTTCAATCAGAAATGAATGCTTCGCCGCACTACTGTGCCTCCACCAGCGGCCGGATCCAGATGTTGCGGAACCGGACGGGATTGCCGTGGTCCTGGAGTCCGATGAAGCCCTTGGCGTGCGACGGTGCGTACGTGCCGATCTGCTTGTGCGCGGTCGGTCCGAGGAATGCCTGGGCGGCGTGGACGGTCACGCCGTTGTGGAGCACGGTCACGGTTGCCGGCTTCTCCAGCGTTGCGCCCTTGAACCGCGGGGCGGTGAAGACGATGTCGTAGGACTGCCACTCGCCGGGCTTGCGCGATGCGTTCACCATCGGCGGGAACTGGCCGTACATCGCGGCGGCCTGGCCGTCCGGATAGGTGATGTTCCCGAAGCTGTCCAGCACCTGGATCTCGAAGGCGCCGTTCAGGAAGACGCCGCTGTTGCCGCGTCCCTGGCTGTTCCCCTTCACCTCTGACGGGGTGGCGAACTCGACGTGCAGCTGGTAGTCGGTGAAGTCGTCGCGCCGCGTGCGGATCATCCCCTTGCCGCTCGACAGCACGCCGCCTTCGATCGGCCAGCTCACCGCGCCGCCGCCCTGCGTCATCTGCCACTGGCCGAGGTCCTGGCCGCTCCCGAGCAGCACGACGGCATCCGACGGCGGCGCCAGCGACACGAGCGGGCCCGGCGTCACCACGCGCGGCTGCGGCCGCGTGCCGTCGTGGATGTGCCACTTGCCATTGGGCTGCATCGGCGTGTCCTGATAGCCGGTCGGCGCTGGCGGCGGCTGCGGCGGCGGAGTCTGGGTCTGTCGAGCGCTGACGAGGGCGCCGGCGAGAATACAGGCGACAAGCACGGTGATCTTCATGACACGGCTCTCCACGGTTCGAGCAGCTACTGGACGGGGACGCAACTTGGGCGGAATGATAGCCGCGAACGCGACGCGGCCGGACCTGACCGGCCCGGACGATGTGCCGACGGCCCGGCG
>CBIHOS010000292.1:0-4448 GCA_966211945.1 uncultured bacterium | reverse complement strand
CGTTCAGCGCGTCCCGAACGTGTAGGCGGTCGTCGACGAATACGTCTCGCCCGGCCGGAGCAGCGTGCTCGGGAACTCCGGCTTGTTCGGCGAATCCGGGAAGTGCTGCGTCTCGAGGCAGAAGCCCGAGCGCTTCGGATAGGTCTTGCCGGCCTTGCCCGTGATCGTGCCGTCGAGGAAGTTGCCGGTGTAGAACTGCACGCCCGGCTCCGACGTGGACACCGTGAGCGTGCGGCCGCTGGTCGGTTCGTACACGCGCACGACCGGCTCCATCGCGCCGGGCCGCGCGAACACCATGTTGTGGTCGTAGCCGCCACCCGCAGCAATCTGCGGGTGGTCGGCGCCGATCCGCGCCCCGATCGTCGTCGCCGTCCGGAAGTCGAACGGCGTGCCCTCGACCGTCGCGAGGTCGCCGGTCGGGATCAGCCCGGCGTCGACCGGCGTGTAGCGGTCGGCGTCCATCTGCAATTCGTGACCCAGCACGTCGCCGTTGCCGGCGCCGGCGAGATTGAAATAGGTGTGCTGGGTGAGGTTGACGTGGGTCGGCTTGTCGGTCGTCGCCTCGTAGTCGAACCGCAGCGTGTTGTCGTTGGTGAGCGTGTAAGTGACCTTGGCCTGCAGCGTGCCCGGATAGCCCATGTCGCCATCGGGACTCGTGTGGGTGAAGACCACCCCCACCGCGTCGGGCCGCTCGAACGGCTCGGCCTTCCACACCTTCTTGTCGAAACCCTGCGGGCCGCCGTGCAGATGGTTCGGGCCGTTGTTGATCGGCAGCGTGTACGTCGTGCCGTCGATGGTGAACCTGCCCCTGGCGATGCGGTTGCCGTAGCGGCCGACGATCGTGCCGAAGAACGGCGACTTGTCGACGTAGCCCTGGAGCGCGTCGTAGCCGAGCACCACGTCGCCGAGCTGGCCGTTCCTGTCG
The DNA here is from genome assembly GCA_966211945.1 of uncultured bacterium. Taxonomy (GTDB): domain Bacteria; phylum Acidobacteriota; class Vicinamibacteria; order Vicinamibacterales; family Vicinamibacteraceae; genus Luteitalea. The sequence continues at coordinate 3,523 of CBIHOS010000292.1, read as the reverse complement.
GGCACCTTCAGCGACGTGATGATGCCGCCGTAGGTGATGGCCTTCACCTCCATGCCATTGGCATTGGTGAGCGTGAAGGCGTCGACGGCCTGGCCGTCGGGGAGTGCACCGAACGCGGATCGGGTCATGTGCAGGGCGGTGGGCGCGGGCGCGGCCGCGGGCGCGGCCGGCGGCTCGGACGAGGGCGCGCCGCAGGCGGCGCCCAGGGTGGCCGCCAGCAGCGCCGGCAGCAGGGACAGTGATGGGCAGCGTGACGCGAGCGGCATCGAGGGCTCCTGGAAGCGGGCGCCAACGTACCACACGCCCGCCTGCACACGCGCCGGCCCGCGGCCGCCGGGGGTATGATCGGACCGAATCCCGATGCACGCTCCCGTACGCCATTTCTGGCTTCTCGGATCCGCACTCGCCCTGTCGGTGGCCCTCGGCCCCGCCTGGCTCGGCGCCGGCGCGTCCGCCAGGGCGCAGGCCCCGGCGCCTGTCGACTTCACCAGACAGATCGAACCGATCCTCGCCACGCACTGTTACGAGTGCCACGGGGAGAAGAAGGCGCGCGGCAAGCTGCGGCTGCACGTCCGCGATCTGGCCCTGAAGGGCGGCGCCACCGGTCCGCTGCTCGTGCCCGGCGACAGCGCGAAGAGTTACCTCGTGCATCGCCTGCTGGGCGAGGGCGGCGAAGACCAGATGCCGCTCGACCACGACCCGCTCCCCGTTGATCAGGTGGCGCTGATTCGCGCCTGGATCGATCAGGGCGCCGAGTGGCCGGTGGCGGCCGGTACGACCGCCGCCGCGCCGGCGGTCGTCGAGCACTGGGCGTACGTCGCCCCGCGCAAGTCACCCGCTCCGGCGGTGACAAACGAGACCTGGGTGCGGACGCCGGTCGACAGGTTCGTGCTCGCCACGCTCGGCGCCGAGAAGCTGCAGCCCTCGCACGAGGCGTCGCGCGAAACCCTCATCCGGCGCGTGTCGCTCGACCTCACCGGCTTGCCGCCGACGGTTGCCGAGATCGACGCCTTCCTCGCCGATACCCGCCCGGATGCCTACGAACGCGTCGTGGACCGGCTGCTCGCCTCGCCGCACTACGGTGAACGATGGGCGCGCCTCTGGCTCGACCTCGCGCGCTACGCCGACAGCAACGGCTTCGAGGCCGACCGCCTGCGTTCGATGTGGCCCTATCGCGACTGGGTGATCCAGGCCTTCAACGCCGACATGCCGTTCGACACGTTCACCGTCGAGCAGATCGCCGGCGACATGCTGCCCAACGCGACCCGGGCGCAGCGGATCGCGAGCGGCTTCCATCGCAACGCGATGACCAACGAGGAAGGCGGCGTCGACCCGGACGAAGCCATGTACGACGTGCAGATCGACCGCGTCAACACGACCGCCACCGTGTGGCTCGGCAGCACCGTCGCCTGCGCGCAGTGCCACAACCACAAGTACGACCCGTTCAGCCAGAAGGACTACTTCCGGCTGATGGCGTTCTTCGCCAACCCGGCCTACAAGGCCGAGAAGCATGGCGCCGGGATCAAGTACGTGGAGGCGCAGGTCGATCTCGCCACGCCCGAACAGGACGCGGCCCGCAGCGCCCTGCGCGAGCAACTGAAGGCCGCCGAGGCGGCACTCGCGAGGGAGACGGCCGAGCGGGCCGGCGCCCAGGCGCAGTGGGAAGCCGGCGTACGCGAGACCGACGCGAAGTGGATGACGCTCGTGCCCGACAGCGCCACCGCGACAAACGGCGCCGTCCTCGCGATCCAGGACGACGGCAGCGTCCTGGCCAGCGGTCCCAATCCGGAAGTGACGACCTACACGATCGAGGCCCGCACCGAAGCACCGTCGGTCACCGGCCTGCGCGTGCAGGCATTGCTCGATCCCTCGCTGCCCAAGCAGGGACCGGGCCGCGACCCCTACGGCCACTTCCGTCTCACGAAGATCCAGGTCTTCGCCGCGCCGGCCAGGGCGCCGTCACAGCGCACGCGCGTGGACCTGGCCGCCGTCAAGGGCGACGGCAACGTGTCGCGCGGCGATCTCATCGCCCTCGCCACCGACGGACCGATGGAGTACGCGCGCCTCGGCAAGGCATGGGTCGTCGATGCCGTGCGCGAGGGCTGGCGCGTGCCCGTGCAGCTCGTGCTCGTGCCCAAGGCGCCGATCGCGCACGAGGGCGGCACCATCGTCACGGTGATGCTCGGCCACGAGGACGGCACGCTTGGACAGGGCATCGGGCGGTTCCGCGTGTCGGCGACCGGCAGCCCCGATCCCCTGCAGGCGGTGGCCGTCACCGCCCGCACGCGCGCCGCGGTGCACGTGCCGCTGGCCAAGCGGACGACCGCTCAGGCGGCCGACGTCGCCACGCAGTTCCGCGAGCAGTCGCCGGTGTTTGCCGCGGACCGCAAGGAGATCGCCCGCCTGAAGAAGGCGCTCGACGACATGAAGCTGCCGACGACGCTCGTCATGGAGGAGAAGCCGTCCTACGAGCGTCCGTCGACGCCGCTCCGCGAGCGCGGCGCCTTCACGTCACCCGGTGAACGCGTCTACGCCAACACGCCCTCGTCGCTGCCGCCGATGAGCGAGGCGCTGCCGCCCAACCGCCTCGGGCTGGCGCGCTGGCTGGTGAGCCGCGACAACCCGCTCACCGCGCGCGTGATGGTCAACCGCCTGTGGGAGGCGCTGTACGGCCGGGGTCTCGTCGAGACGAGCGAGGACTTCGGCACGATGGGCGCGCCGCCGTCGCATCCGGCGCTGCTCGACTGGCTGGCCGTCGAGTACATGGAGAAGGGCTGGAGCACCAAGACGCTGCTGCGCACGCTCGTCCTCTCGGCCACCTACCGTCAGGATTCGACCGCCTCGGAGGCCCTGCAGGCCCGCGACCCGTACAACCGGCTGCTGGCCCGCGGCCCGCGCTTCCGCATGGAGGCCGAGATGGTCCGCGACGTCGCCCTGGTCGCCAGCGGCCAGCTGACCCCGACGATCGGCGGCCCCAGCGTGTTCCCCTCGCAGCCGCCCAACATCTGGGACAACCCGTACGACAACTCACGGTGGATCGAGAGCACCGGCGCCGATCGCTATCGCCGCAGCCTGTACACGTTCCTGCGCCGCACCGCGCCCTATCCGATGTTCACGACCTTCGATGCGACAAGCCGCGAGCTCTGTACGGTTCGTCGCGTGCGCACCAATACGCCGCTGCAGGCACTGGCGACGCTCAACGACGAGGGCTTCTTCGAGCACGCGCGCGCGCTCGGCGACCGGATGCGCAGCGATGCGGCCGCCAGGACGCCCGAGGCGCGGCTGACGCTCGGCTTCCGGCTCGTCACGAGCCGCCTGCCCGTCGCCGCCGAACTCGAACGCCTGCGGGCATTCCAGCGGCAGGCGAAGGAACGCTACGCGAGCCACCCTGCCGAAGCACGAGAGGCCCTGGGACTCGCCGACGGCGAGAAGATCGACGCCGACGCGATCGAGCGCGCCGCCTGGACAATGGTCGGCAACGTGCTGCTCAATCTCGACGAGACGCTCACCAAGGGGTGAGACG
>CBIHOS010000291.1:0-4477 GCA_966211945.1 uncultured bacterium | reverse complement strand
CGAGCAGCGAGGTGTACCTGGTCATGATGGGTGGACCGACACTACTGCCGGGCCGCGGGGCGGTCAAGCCGTGTGACGCCGAACGCGCAGCCTGGGTAGGGCCGCTCTCCGCGAGCGGCGCTGAGCGCTCACTTCAGATCTCGGACGGCCGGCCAGTTCGGCAGGCCGGTCGCCATTCGCACGCCCCGCTGGATCGCCAGGCCTGCCGCTTCCGCGGCGACCGAGCCGATCGCCGTCAGCGACACCGACGACCGCAGCTTCCCGGTCGACACGGTCAGCACCTGATCGCCGTCACCGTTGGTGTGATAGGGCGCAATCACCCGCGCCGCTCCCGTGTTGGTCATCATCGCGAGCTTGGTGAGGCTCGTCTTGTCGAGGGCGACGTTGGTCGCGATGACCGTCAGCGTCGTCGCGCGGAACGGCTGATCGTCGAGCCGACGGTCGGCACGCGTGCGCGTGTCGAGGTCGCGCCGCAGCTGCGCCACGCTGTCGACGAACGAGCGGCCGTCGGCGGTGCGAGCGCCGGCGAGGATGCGGCCGGCCTTCGGATCGAGGACGTCCCCGGCCGCGTTGACCACGCAGAGCGCCGCCACGACGACGTCGCCGGCGGTGATCGACGCGCAGCCGACACCGCCCTTCATCCCCGACATGCCGCGCGACCGGAACATCTTGCCGACGGTGGCGCCGGCGCCGACGCCGACATTGCCCTCGGCGACCGGCCCGGTGCCGGCGGCCACGCCGGCGCGGGCAGCCAGGGCCGCGCCGGGCCGGATCCGCCCGTCGCCGATCGAGAGATCGTCGATGACCGCGCCGACCACGATCGGGATGCGGACGTTGGGAATGCCCCAGTCGTAGCCCTTGCCTCGCTGTTCGAGGTGGGCGACCACGCCGGCCGCAGCCTCGAGCCCCATCGGCCCGCCGCCGGTCAGCAGGATGCCGTGAATGCGCTCGAGCGGGCTGACCGGTTGCAGCATCACGCCGAGCAGTTCACCGGGCGCCGAGCCGTCGTAGTCGGCGCCGGCCGTGACCGGCTCGTCGAACAGGATGACGGTGCAGCCCGTGGGACGGTCCGCGTGCGTCGCATGTCCGACGCGCACGCCCGGCACGTCGGTCAGCGATCCGGCGGATGCACTCGACGCGGCCGTCTGCGCCGCAGCCTCGGTGAAGGCAGCAGACGCAAGCGGCGTCACCGCCGTCGCTGCGAGCGCGGGTACGGTGCGGGTGAAGTGACGTCGGCTGATCGGCATGTCGACTCCAGGACAGGGACAGGCCCTACAGCCTATCGCGAGACAGGATCCGACGAACCCATCACCTTGGTGAGTAAGTCCTGCAATGGCAGTGACTTGCCAAGAGCGACCCTCAACTTCCGGACATCGATCGCCGATTGCCCCGGGTGAGTTGTTTCGAGCGGTCCTCTTCTTCGTTCGTCCGGTCCTCCTCCTGGTCTTCACCCTGGCCCTCCCCGCAGCCGCTCCGGTGGCTGCACAGGAGAGACTCGCCACGACATCGGTATTGCCGGGCATCGGCGGTCCGGCCGGAGCGGCGTCCACATCGGCTGCCACGCGTGAATGGTTCGGGTCGCGCCCCTGGCGCGAATGGGCCGTCGTCACCGGTGACTGGAGCGCGCTGCGCTCCTGGCTTGGCCAGCGCGGCGTTGCCGTCGCGATCGCCGAGACGGCCGATGCGTCCACGTTTGGATCGTCGTCCGGCGGCAGGCGCCTGGCGACGCGTGGGTTGCTCGACGGCGCCCTCACCGCCGACGCGCGCGCGCTGCACGTCCAGGGCGCAACCGCGCTCGTCCAGTTGCAGTGGCTGCCCGGCCAGAATGCCAGCGCCGCGCTCGGCGACGTGCAGGGCTTCTCCAATCTCGATGCCGACGACGTGCCGCTGCTCGGTGAACTCTGGTACCAGCAGCAGTTCGGCACCCGCGGACGGGTGAAGGTCGGGCGGGTCGACGCCAACAGCGACTTCGCCTATCTGGACGCCAACGCCGACTTCCTCTCGGCGTCGATGGGCTTCAGCCCGTCGATCGTCGCGCTCCCGACCTATCCCACGCCGGCCAGCAGCGTCAGCGCCTTCGTGACACCGAACTCGAACCTCGAACTTGGCGGCGGCCTGTTCAACGGCACGCCCGAAGACGGCCGATGGGTGGGGTGGCACAGCCGGTTCGCCGTCGCGCAGGCACGTACTACGTGGACGGCGGTGGCGCCCTCCTTCAGCGGCGCGGCCGCGGCAGGCTGGTGGCGGCACGACGGCGGCGACGCAGCCGTGACCAGCGGCGTCTACGTCGCCGCCGAACAGACCTTCTGGACCGACAGCGAGCGCAATGCCGCGGCGTTCGTCCAGGTCGGTTCGTCCAATCGCACGAGCGACATCCGTCGTCACGTCGGCGCCGGTGTGGCGACACGCGGCTTGCTCGTGCGACGCCGGATGGACGTGACGGGCGTCGGCGCCACCTGGGTCCAGCTCGCCCCGGACGACGGCCATGCGCCGACCGAACTCGCCCTCGAAGCGTTCCACCGCTTCGTCGTCACGCCGTCGATCAGCGTGATCCCTGACGTGCAGATCATCCGGTGGCCTGGCGGCGACGCGACGCGCGGCTCCGTCGTGGCGGTCACCTGCCGCATCCGTCTCGACCTGTAACTTCGCACGCACTCATTCATTCACGAAGAGAGATCATGAAGACCTGGAGCATCGGCAAGAAACTCGGCGTCACGACCTGCGCCACCGGCCTCGTCATCGTCGTACTCGCCGGACTGTCCTTCTGGAGCATCCGCGCGCTGCAGGCGGTCATCGACGACGCCTACGACGTCGACGTTCGCAAGGCAATCGCCGCCGGCCGCGTCGACGAGGAGGCGCATGCGATGGTGGGGCACGAGGAAGCCGCCGTGTCCAGCGCCCTCCAGCAGAACGCGCCCCACCTCGCCGCCGACCTCCGCGAGTTCGACGAGGCTGCGCGGGGGCTGCAGGCATCCATCGCGGAACTCGACGCACTCGCGGAGAACGACGCCGAGCACCAGGCGATCGAGAAGGTTCGCGCACTGGTGGGCACATGGCTACGCGTCCACGTGGACCTGACGACGGCGCTGCGCGCCAACGACGTTCCGGCTGCCGTGGCGCTCCAGGACGGCAAGCTCGACGCCGTGGTCGGCGGGGTGGACGACGCGGCCGGCACGCTCCGCCAGGTGTTGGTGCAGACGAACACGACCAGCAACGAGGCCGGTGACGCACTCATCGTGCGCAGCCTTGAAGGCCTGGCCGGCGCGGCCGTCGTTGGCCTGCTGGCCGCCGTCATCTCGCTCCTCGTGGTGCGGCAGACGACGCGCACGCTCCGATCGGTGACCGCCGACCTCGCGCAGAGCGCCAGCCAGGTGGCCTCGGCGTCCGGTCAGGTGGCGGGCGCGGCCAACCAGCTGTCGCGCGGCGCAACGGAGCAGGCCGCGTCGCTCGAGGAGACGTCGGCGTCGATGGAGGAGATGGCGTCGATGACGCGGCAGAACGCCGCCAACAGCCAGCAGGCCGCGACGATGATGGCCGACACCGAGCGGCTGGTCGTGGACGCCGAAGGCGCCCTCACCGGCATGGTGGGATCGATGGCCGCCATCAAGGAATCGAGCGACAAGGTCGCCAGGATCATCAAGACGATCGACGAGATCGCGTTCCAGACGAACATCCTGGCGCTCAACGCCGCCGTCGAGGCGGCACGGGCCGGCGAATCGGGCATGGGCTTCGCGGTGGTCGCCGAGGAAGTGCGGGCGCTCGCCCAGCGGTCGGCCCAGGCGGCGCGGGACACGGCCGACCTGATCGAGGAGTCGATCGGGCGTTCGGCCGAAGGTCAGCAGAAGGTCCGTCTCGTGTCGCAGGCGATCGAGTCGATCACGTCCAGCACGGCGAGCATGAAGATGCTCGTGGACGGCGTGAGCGTGGCCAGCCGCCAGCAGTCGCAGGGCATCGACCAGGTGACGCAGGCCGTCTCGCAGATGGAGAAGGTGACGCAGGACACCGCCGCGACGGCCGAGGAGAGCGCGGCAGCGAGCGAGGAACTGAGCGCGCAGGCCTCGACGTCCATGCACGCGGTGAGCCGGCTCGACAGCCTGGTCAACGGCGTCGGCGCGGCCGGTGTCGCCGCCGCGCGGCCGGCGGCAGCGGCACGGCCGGCGACGATCGCTGCCATGCCGAGCGTGCGAGCGTCACGCCAGGCCGCGGTGCCCGCGCCGCCGCCCGCGTCCGTGTCGCCGTGGCACGCCACCCAGGCGGCCGAGGAGTTCCTGCCGCTGGACGACCGCGCGACCGGCACGTTCGGCCGCTTCTAGCCCGCGTTGCCGAGGGACCCTCAGCGGCCCCCTTGCATCGCCACTCTCGGTTCGACGCGCGCCGCGCGTCGAGCCGCCGCGGCGCCGGCCTTGACGTCGTTGTCGCGGGCGTCCATGGCTCGGCTTCACTTGCGTCGTCACACGCGAGGGCTACAATCCCAGCG
>CBIHOS010000290.1:0-4621 GCA_966211945.1 uncultured bacterium | reverse complement strand
ACGACCGCGACGCTGACGCCGGGCACCCTCAGCACCCGCATCCGGTCGGCCAGCGTCAGGAGCGTGGCGGGCTGCCCCGCGAGCACGTTGGGACCGCGCAGACCCTGTTCGACGCGAGCCGCCCTGTCGACCTGCCCGATCAGGGTCGTCTGCGTCAGCGCGAGCGCGGCAAGTGCGGCGAGAACTGGGGGGCGCATGGGGATTCCTTACGGGTATCGGGGATCGGGTACCGGGTGCCGGGTGCCGGGTACCGGGATCGGGGCGTTCCCCGAACGCGGCTGCCAGCCCAGAGGCCTGCGGCCGTGCGTCGTGATGGTGATTCTGGAGACTAGAACGAGAGGACCGGCGGTGAGGTTCCGCCGCGCCGACGTCAGGCGCGCGTTGCGTTTGATGGGAGACCGAGGAGAGAACGGACCGCACCGAGCAACTCGACGTCGCGGAAGGGCTTGGCGAGCCTGACGTGCGGGCCCGGCTGGCGGGTGAGCTTGAGTTCGTCGATCGCGCCGGAGATGAAGACGATCGGCAGGTCCGGCTCGAGCTGCCAGAGCAGGAACGCCAGCCGGCCGCCGCTGATCGACGGAATGAAGCGGTCGAGGATGGCCAGATCGAACGCCCGGGGATCGTCGGCGAAGGCGCCGATCGCGGTCTCGCTCGCGGTGTGCGGGGCGACATGGAAGCCGGCCAGCCCGAGTTGCCGCGTGATGATCGTCGCGACCGTGAAGTCGTCGTCCACCAACAGGATGCGACCCAGCGGCGGGTCGGTCGGCGCCGCTGGAGACGTACTGGGCCCGCCACTGGACGACGTCGTCACCGCACCTCCTGTGTCGGGCACCGGCCGACAACGGAGCATTTCACGCGAGCCGAGGCCCGGATGAACCGGCCGTGGGCAGGGACGAACGGACCCGCGCAGGACACGGGATCTCGCACGCGCCCTACCAATCGGCAGGGGGGCGGAATCCTTCAATAGTGTGATTTCCCCAGCAATTCTGTTGGGTGGAGCGACCGGCCCCGCCGCCCTCGCGGGGCCCCGGCCGATCGGGTACGGTATGACGCCATGAGCAACCTGGCGAACCTCCTGGCCCGGAACCGGGCGTGGGCCGACGATGTCACACGGCGCGCGCCCGACTTCTTCGCCTCGCTCGTCGCGCAGCAGACGCCGCGCTACCTGTGGATCGGCTGCTCGGACAGCCGCGTGCCGGCCAACCAGATCACCGGCCTCGCGCCTGGCGAGCTGTTCGTCCACCGCAACGTGTCCAACCTTGTCGTCCACACAGACCTGAATTGTCTGTCGGTGCTCCAGTACGCCGTCGACGTGCTGCAGGTGCGCGACGTCCTCGTGGTCGGTCACTACGGCTGCGGCGGCGTCAGGGCCGCCTGCACGCAGATGTCGCTCGGGCTCATCGACAACTGGCTGCGGCACATCCAGGACGTGCGCGACCGTCATGCGTCGCTGCTGCCGGCCGACGACGACCTGGCGACGACGATCGACCGCGTCTGCGAGCTGAACGTGATCGAGCAGGTGCGCAACGTGAGCCTGACGACGATCGTGCGCGACGCCTGGCAGCGGGGCCACGAACTGGCGGTGCACGGCTGGATCTACGGCGTCGGCGACGGCCTGCTGCACGACCTCGGATGCACGATCTCGGCGACCGCCGAGGTCGCCGACGTGCACGCCCGCGCGGTCGGGCTCGTCGCGGCGCGCGTCCAGACGACGCGGTAGCGCCGTTCGAACGGCGGCCTCCCGCGCCGGCTCGTCGTGGAACCTTCCACGTTGCGCGGTGTCGAAGACGGACACACGCAAGCAGTGAGGAGGCACGATGCTCGAGGTGCGGCGGGTCTGGAAGCACTACGGCGGCATGGCTGCCGTGCGTGACGTGTCGTTCCGGGTCGAACCCGGCGAGGTCGTCGGCTATCTCGGCGCCAACGGCTCGGGCAAGAGCACCACCGCACGCATCGTGACCGGACTGCTCGAGCCGAGCCGCGGCGCGGTGTACTTCCGCGACCGGGACATCGGCGCCGACCTCGTCGACTACCGCCGCCACCTCGGGTACGTCCCCGAGGAGCCGTCGCTCTACGGGTACCTCTCCGGCCGCGAGTACCTGGAGTTGATCGCGCAGTTGCGCGCCCTGCCGGTCGCGGCGATCTCCACGAAGATTCCGGCCCTGCTGCGGCTCTTCGGCATTGCCGATGCGGCTGAACTCGACATCGGCGGCTACTCCAAGGGCATGAAGCAGAAGGTGCTGCTGATCGCGGCGCTGCTGCACGATCCCGACGTGCTCGTGCTCGACGAGCCGGAATCGGGCCTCGATGTGACCGCGGTGCTGGTGCTCCGCCACCTGGTCACGGCGCTGGCGCGCGAGGGCAAGGCGATCCTCTACAGCTCGCACGTGCTCGACAGCGTGGAGCGCGTCTGCTCGCGCGTGCTCGTGCTGCACGAGGGCGCCTGCGTCGCGTCGGGCACGCCGCAGGAACTGCGCACGCTGCTGTCGCAGGACTCGCTCGAGCGGGTGTTCGCGCAACTCGTGCTGCGGCAGGATCCCGAACGGACTGCGCTGGACATCGCCGAGGTCGTTCGCGGGAGCGCGGCGTGATCGCGCCGGCAACGCGCCTGCTGATCCGGCACTTCGTGCGCGGCTACCTGTCGCGCGATGGCGGCCCGGGCAGCGAGAAGCCGATGGCGGTCGTGGCGGCCATGCTCGTGTCGCCCGGGCTCTTCCTCGCGGTGCTGTTCGCGGCCAAGTACGTCACCGCGCCGTTCCCGCTGCCGGTCGATACCGCGGTCGGCGGACTGTTCGATCGCCTGTTGTTCCACTGCGCCTCGTTCGTGCTGCTGGTGCTGGTGGCGCTGATCCACTGGGACCGTCTGGCGCTCGATGCGCGCGACGCGGCCATCCTCGGCGTGCTGCCGCTGTCGCACGGGCAGGTCGTGCGGGCCAAGTGGACGGCGACGGCGATCTTCGGCCTTGGCGCGGCCATGCTGCTGAGCACGCTGCCGTCGTTGATCTATCCGATCGTCTCGGTCGGCCGGCTCGAGGCGTCGTGGGGGCTGGTGCTCGCACTCACGGGCTGGCAGTTCCTGATCGGCGTCCTGGCCGGCGCCACGGGATTTCTCGGCGTGATCGCGCTTCGGGAGACGGCGTGGGCGGTGCTCGGTCCCCGCCTGTTCCTGCGCATCTCGGCGGCGCTCCAGGGCATTCTCGTGGTGACGGCGATCGTGGCCTTCTTCCTGCTGCCGTCGTGGGCGGCCCGACAGGTGTCGTCACCGATCATCCGCAATCCGGTGACCCATCGCGTCGACATCGAGGCCACCCTCGCGCAGCCGATCACGCCGCACGCGGCGTCGCTCTGGCTGCCGCCGGTGATGTGGACCGGGGCGTTCGAGACGCTGGCCGGCCGGCAGGTCGCGATGATCCCGCCGGACGCGGCACTGCCTCGGCCGATCCGGATCCGCGGGCAGCAGCGGCTGCGAGAGTACTGGAAGGTCTACGCGGTCTTCGCCGGCAGTCTGGGTCGCGCGGCCTCGGTCTTCGTGCTGCTCGCCAGCCTCGCCGCGCTTGCGGCGGTCTGGAACGGCAGGACGCGGGCCGCCGGCGGCGCGCTGCTGCCGACGCGCCGGTCGTTGCTGGTGACGGCCGTCGACCGCGCGGCAGGACTGGTGCCGTGGCCGGAGGCCCGCGCCGGCTTCGGCTTCTCGTGGCGCACGCTGCTCCGCAGCCAGCCGCACCGGCTGCTTCTCGCGGTCGGCCTGGCCGGCGGCCTGGCGGCAGGTACCGTCGGGCTCTTCGACGAACCGCCCCAGCGCAGTGCGCTCGCCGATGCGTCGATCACGCTGCTGTCCGTGCAGGCGCTGCTGGTGATGTGCGTCGCGGCCGGCCTGCGCGCGGCGCTGCGCCGCAGCGCGGACGAGCAGGCGTCGTGGATCTACCCGATGGCCTGGAGCGGCGCGCGCGCCCTCTACGACACCGGCGTTGTCGCCGCCTCCACCATCGTCGCGTGCGGGCCGATCGCCATCCTGCTGCCGCTGTACGCGCAGATGTTCGGGCTCGGGGGAGCGCTCACCCACGCACTGGTCGGCGCACTGCTGGCACTGGTCCTCAACGAGGCGTTGGTGCTGCGGCAGTCGACGCTGCCGCTCGTCGAGGACGCGCCCGCGACCGATGCCGGCAAGGCCCTGCCGATGCTCGCGGTGCCGGCCGGCGTGATGACGGCGGCGATCGTTGCGGGCATCGAGCGGCGCGCCCCGCTCGTCGCGATCGGCCTCCTGCTCGGGCTGTGGCTCGTCCTGCTCGTGGTGCGGACCATGCGGCCGGCGCCGATCGACGCCCTGACGGCGACGGGCATGGAGGAGAGCGCGATCGAACTCGGGCTCTATCGGTAGGCCGCTTCGCCGTCGGCAGTCGGCGGTCGGCAGTACCCGCCGTTCCCCGTTGCCCGTTCGGCGTTCGGCGTTCGGCGTTCGGCGTTCGGCGTTCGGCGTTCGACGTTCGGCGTTCGGCGTTCGACGTTCGACGTTCGACCTTCGGCCTTCGTCATTGGCCCTCGGCCTTGCCGTACCCGGTACCCGATACCCGATACCCGGCTCTGGGCGCGCGCTGTGCGAGACTGGCCGCCATGCAGGCGA
>CBIHOS010000289.1:0-4638 GCA_966211945.1 uncultured bacterium | reverse complement strand
CTCCGGCAGGCAGTACTGGCGCGCGACGACGTGCGGCGATTGTTCGAGCCGCCCGACGGCGATCCCGGTGTGCGGGCCCGAGTCGACGGCTACCTCGAGGAACTGCGCGCCACGCAGCGCCACTCGATCTATCGCGCCCTCAAGCACCCGCTCTATCCGATTCTCCGCAAGGTCGATCGCATCCCGGAGGGCCTGCCGCACCTGCGGACGGCGCTCGGCACGGGGCGCGTCGTGTACGTCTCCAACCACAAGAGCCACCTCGATTACCTGATCGAGCTGCTCATCCTGGAGGATCACGACCTGCGGCCGCCGATCATCGCGGCCGGCATCAACCTCTTCGGCGGCGCCCTCGGCCTGCTCCACAAGCACGTCACCGGCGCCATCCCGATCCGCCGCGGCGCGCGCGATGCCGCCTATCTCGTCACGCTCAAGGCGTTCGTCGCCGAACTGCTCGAGGCGCACGACCTGTTCTTCTATCCGGAAGGCGGGCGGAGCTACAGCGGCGAACTGAAGACGGCCAAGACCGGCCTCTTCAACGCCGTGGTGCTGGCCGAAGTGCCGGTGCTGCACATCGTGCCGGTCGCGATCGCCTACGACCTCGTGCTCGAGGACAAGATCCTGGCGCCGCAGGTCACCAAGAGCCGCCAGCGGCCGTTCACGCGCGAGCTGGCCGAGATGGTCGGGACGGCGGTCGGCTACCAGTCGCGCGCCTTCGTGACCTTCGGCCCGCCGGTGACGCTGACCGGCGGCGAGGCGCGATCGCGGCGCGACGTCATGGACCTCGCGCACCAGGTCCTGTCGGCGGTGGGCCAGCTGCACAAGGTGCTGCCGACCGCGCTCGTGGCCCGCGCGATGCGGCCGTCGATGCCGCGCAAGGAGCTGGTCGCGCAGGTCGCGGCGCTGGTCGAGCAGCTGCAGGCGGTTGGCGCCAACATGGATCTCACCGATGCCCGCGGCATCGTCGACCATGGCCTGCCGATTCTCGAGGAGCGCGGCGTGCTGGCGATCGAACGCCAGGTGGTCCGCGTGCGTGACAGGTTCGTCCTGCGCTACTACGCGCGGCAACTGCAGCACCTGATCGCGGCGCGTCGTTCAAGCGCCCAGGCATGATCGACGCCTTCGCGAAGGCGATCTTCGGCGCGCTGGCCGCCAGTCCGCGTCTCGAGCGCCTGGCCAGCCGCTACGGCATGCGATCGCCGCGCAGTTTCGCCCGGCGGTTCGTCGCCGGCGAGACGATCGACGAAGCGATCGCGGCGGCCCGCGCCGTCGAGGCGCAGGGCCTGGCGCACACGCTCGACCTGCTGGGCGAGAGCGTCGGCAGCGACGCCGAGGCCGGTGCGGCCACCGATGCCTACCTGGCGATGATCCCGCGCATCGCCGCCGCCGACATCGGCCGCAACATCTCGATCAAGCTGACCCAGCTCGGACTCGATCTCTCGCCGGAGCTGGCCGAGGCGAACCTGCGCGCAATTCTCGCCGCCGCCCGCGACGAGGGTTTCTTCGTGCGGATCGACATGGAGCAGTCGTCGTACGTCGACGCGACGCTGACGCTGTTCGAGCGGGTCTGGCGCGACGGCCTGACCAACGTCGGCGTCGTGCTGCAGTCGGCGTTGAAGCGCAGCGAGGACGACCTGACGCGGGTGCTCGCGCTCGGCGCGCGCGTGCGCCTCGTGAAGGGCGCCTACAAGGAACCGGCGGCGGTGGCGTGGCAGTCCAAGGGCGATGTCGACGCCGCCTACGTGCGGATGCTCGAACGGATGCTGCCGGCCGGCGTCCTCCCGGCCGTCGCCACGCACGACCCCGCCATGATCGCGGCGGCCCAGCGCATCGCCCGCGACGCGCACCTGCCGGCCTCGCGCTTCGAGTTCCAGATGCTGTACGGGATACGGCGCGACCTGCAGGCGGCGCTGAGGCGCGACGGGGCTGCGGTGCGTGTCTACATTCCGTACGGACGCGAATGGTTCCCATACTTCATGCGGCGGCTCGGTGAGCGCCCGGCCAACGTCGGGTTCGTCCTGAAGAGCTTGGTCCGCGAGCGCTGACGCCCTTTTCGGCCGATCCCTCCAGCCGCCGGTCCAGCGCCGCCGAGCCACCCCGACTGGCACGGGAATCGCACTTTTACCCGACCGTTCGCCAGTGACCTGCCGCAGCGTTCATCAGAACGAGGCACCCGCGCCCGGCTCCCCAGCACCGGCGGGTTCCCAGGTCAGGAAGGGGAAGAATCATGGCCAGTCAGGCCCACGCTACTCAGTTCAGCAGCACGTTCCCGGAACTCCGGACACGCGTCCGGCCGCTGTCGATACCTGCCGCACGCCTGGGCGCGTGGCTCCGCCAGTCTCTCTGCGGACTGAACGGGCACGACAAGTACCTGCACGTCGAGGGGTCGCGCGTGTCGCTGCGCTGCGTCTCGTGCCAGCACGACTCGCCAGGCTGGGACACTGGCGACCGCGCCTACCAGCGCACCTATGCGGGCGATCCGGCCCGGCACCGCATCAAGTAGGCGATGACTTACACACGGCGGCGGGCCGCGGCGGGCGACACGATCAGGTGAGGAACTGGCGGGCGAGCGCGGCGAGCGTGTAGGCGCACTCGTCGACGCTCGCCAGTTCGACGTACTCGTCGGGGCTGTGCAGACCGGCGCCGCGCGGGCCGAAGATGACGGTGGGAATGCCGGCCGCACCGAGGATGGCCGCGTCGGTCCAGTAGGTCATGCCGGTGATCTTCGCCTCGAGGCCGCGCGCCCGTCCTGCCACCACGAGCTGCTGCGGCAGCTCGGCCCGCTCGTCGAGTTCGTAGCCGGGACGATCCACCACCAGCCGCACGTCCGCCTTGAACTCCGCATCGTTCTTGCGCAGCACCGCGAGCATCTGCTCGATCTCGTGCAGCGCACGCGCGCCATCCTCGCCCGGCAAGGTCCGCCGCTCGACGAACAACCGGCAGTGAGCCGGATACATGCTCGCCTCGGTGCCGCCGGCAATCGTCGACGCGTGCAGCGAGCCGCTGCCGAGGCGGGCGTGCGTCGGACGCGCGCGCAGTTCCTGATCGAAGCGCTCCAGCACGCCGAGGATGCGGCCCATCGCCAGGATCGCGTCACGACCCTCGTCGGGCCGGCTGCCGTGTGCGGCCCGCCCGTAGGTCTGCAGCTCCAGCCACGCGAACCCCTTGTGCGCGACCGCGACGCTCAGGTCGGTGGGCTCGGTGATCACGGCGCCATCGGCACGCCAGTCGCGCACGAGCGCCTCGGCGCCGATGCTCGCGTACTCCTCGTCGACGACGCCGGCGACGATCAGGCGGCCGCGTGACAGTCCCTCGGCGGCCAGCAGGTGCGCTGCGCCGGCGCAGGCCGCCAGCCCGCCCTTCATGTCCTGCGTGCCGCGGCCGTACAACCGGCCGTCGCGCTCGACCGGCGTGAACGGCGCGTCCATGCCGTCGACGCCGACCGTGTCGAGGTGGCCGCAGAGGAGCAGCGTGGGGCCGGGCTGCGCGCCTTCCAGGACGCCGACGACATTGGGCCGCCCGGGCGCGACGTCGGCGGTGGTGACGTCGAGGCCGCTGGCGCGCAGTGCCCCGGCGAGGCAGGCCGCCGCGTCGCCCTCGCCAGGCGCTCCTGGCGCGAGCGAGGGGTTGATCGAGTCGATCGCGACAAGGTCGCGCAGCAGCTGGCGTGCGTGCTCCACGTCAGGCCTTCCCGCACGCGATGACGATGCCGGTGTCTGCGCGCAGTCGCCGTCGGCGGTTCGCGGCGGCCCGCCGGATGGCGTCGGGCGCGGCGGTCGGCGCGGCCACAATCGTGCAGACGCGAGCGGGCATGCCGCCGAGGATAGCATCGGGCGGGCTGCTACGATGGCCGGATGGCAACGGGGCGAACCGCGGTGATTACGGGCGCGTCCTCGGGCATCGGCGAGGCCTGCGCGCGGGCATTCGCGCGCGAGGGTCTGCACGTCGTGCTCGGCGCGCGCCGCGTCGATCGGCTCACCGCGGTGGCCGACGCGATCGTCGCGGCCGGCGGCCGTGCCACGCCGATCGCCTGCGACGTCACCGAGCCGCAGCAGGTCGATGCGCTGGTGGCCGGCGCGCTCGCCGCAACCGGCCGACTCGACGTCATGGTCTGCAACGCCGGCATCGGCTACAACGGGCGCATCGACGAGACGAGCCTCGAGGCGATGCGGCACGTGATGGAGGTGAACTACTTCGGCACCTTCCACGCGGCCCGGGCAGCGGTGCGGCACTTCCGCGGCGCCGGGTCGGGTCACCTGTTCATCGTGTCGTCGATCGTCGGCCGCAAGGGCCTGCCCCGGATGGGTGCGTACGCGGCGTCGAAGTTCGCGCAGGTCGGCCTCGGCGAAGCGGTGCGGGCCGAACTTGCCGGCACCGGCGCGCACTGCACGATCGTCTATCCGATCAGCACCGAGACCGAGTTCCGCAGCGCCATGCAGCGTGACTGGGGTCTCGATGTCGCGGGGATCGGTCCGAGGCAGCAGCCGGCGCAGGTGGCCGAGGCGATGGTCCGCGCGCTGCGGCGCCCGCGGGCCGACGTGTATCCGTATCGCGGATCGCGCCTGGTGGCCGTGGCGTCGGCGCTCGCACCCGGCCTCGTCGATCGGATCTCGACCCGGTTCAGCCGGAAGGTGAAGTAGA
>CBIHOS010000288.1:0-4642 GCA_966211945.1 uncultured bacterium | reverse complement strand
GGGCTCGTCTGCGTCGCCGGACGACCGCCGGGGCCGGGCTGCGCCGGGCGCGGCTTGGGCAGCGGCTTGCGCGGGAACAGCGCGTCGCGGTTGGCGGCCTGGTAGGCGAACGTCGCGACCACGATGGCGTTCTGCATCAGGTCCTGCGGCACCGCGCGCTCGTACAGATCGAGATTTGTGTGGTGCGTGCGGGCCGAGTACTCGAGCGGATCCTGGATGAACTGGAAGCCGGGCAGGCCGACCGCGTCGAAGGCCTGGTGATCGGTGCCGCCGGTGTCGCGAATCGTCAGCGTCTGCATCCCGATGTTGTGGAACGGCTTCATCCACGACTCGAACACCGGCGCCGCCGCTTCGTTGCCCTGCAGGTAGACGCCGCGGAACGTGCCGCCGCCGTTGTCCATGTTCAGGTACACCGACAGCTTGCCGTGTTCCGGCTTCACCTTCATGTCGGTGGGGTCGGCGAAGTGCGCCTTGACATAGGCGCGCGAGCCGAGCAGGCCCTGCTCCTCGCCGGTCCACAGCGCCATGCGGATGGTGCGGCGCGGCTTCAAGCCGGTCGCCTGCAGGATGCGCATCGCCTCCATCATCACGGCGGAACTCACCGCGTTGTCGGTCGTCCCCGTCCCCGTGTGCCACGAGTCGAAGTGGGCGCCGATCATCACGACCTCGTCGGCCTTGTCGGTGCCGGGAATCTCGGCGATCACGTTGTAGACGTCGAGCGACGAGTCGACGAACGTATTGCGCACGTTCATCGTCAGCCGGACCGGCAGCTTCTTGTCGAGGACGCGCAGCAGCCGGCCGTAGTGCTCGGCGGCGAGCACCACGTTGGGCACCGGCATCTGGCCCTCGACGGTGCGATCGCCGTCGCCGGGCGCCGGTCCCTGCGCGATGACCGCGCCGTTGTCGCCGCGCGCCCCGGACGACATCTCGACGATGGCGAGCACGCCCTCGTCCTTGTAGAACTGGAGGCGCTTCTTGCGGAACTCGGCCGCCGGGCCGCCGCGGAACGCGCCCGAAAAGCGCCGCGCCGGAGCGATCTGCTCGCGCGCGAGCTCGTCGAGGCCCGAGTCGGTGTACCGGCGCGTCGGCGACTCGAAGAAGGCGGCCACGTCACGCGTCGGCGACTGCAGGACGAACTTGCCCTTCAGCGTCCCCTTGTACTTCGCGAAGTCTTCATTCTTCTCGATGGCGACGGCAACAGCCTCGCCGCTCACCTCGCCCGCCGTCCCCGGCGTCCACGCCTTCGGGTAGCCGAGGAGGACGAACGGCTGCGGCTCGTCGAGGCGAATCGACGTGTGTTCGTTGACCCACCCGCGGCCGAAGGGACCCCACTTCTCGGTATGGACGTTGGCCAGCCCCCACGACTCGAGCTGCGTCTGCGCCCAGGCGGCCGCCTCGTGCATCAGCGGCGAGTTGGTGAGCCGCGGTCCGTGCACGTCGGTGAGGTAGCTCAGCGTCTCCATCACCTTGGAGTTGTTCGTGGCTTCCTCTTTGATGCGGTACAGCGCGTCCAGATTCGGCTCGTCACGCAGCTGCGCGCCGAGCGGGGCGACGATGGCCGTCGCAACGACTGCGGCGAGCGCCGCACGTCGCGTCCGGCCGGGAAGGTCCCAGCGAGTCATGCATCCATCTCCTTGGAAGAGGGCAGCACCGCGCGGCGGGGTGAATCGCGCGCCTGGCGGGGCGAATGGGCGATCGTACCGCACCGGATTCGTCTCCGCAGAATGAGCGGCCGTGAGTCTGGGGCGGCGCGAAGGCGGAGTGCCGGACGCGCCAGCGGCGCGTCCCCTGCCCGGGAGCGGGCGGCCTCGGCTGCCCGGAGCGGCGCCGGCTAGTTGGCCGCGGTGGTGTTGCCCGCAACGACCGCCGCCGGCGCGGTGACGGCCCGCGCCAGCTGGCCGAGCGGCCGATCCGGCGATCCGGCGAAGCGCCAGGCCTGCCGATCGCGATGATCGATGTAGGCGGCGAGGCTGGCGGCGGGAATCGGCTGGCCCGGCGGCAGCTTGCGGTGCTCGTCGAGCGGATTGACGTGGGTGCCGCCCTTCAGCAACTCGTAGTGCAGGTGCGGCCCGGTCGACAGGCCGGTCGATCCGACGTTGCCGATGTGCTCGCCCTGCGACACGCGCTGGCCGGCCCGGATGCCCGGTGCGATGCGCGAGAAGTGCAGGTAGCGGGTCTCGTAGCCGTTGTCGTGGCGGATGTAGACGCTGTTGCCGCCGCCGCCCGTCCAACCGGCCCGCACGACGGTGCCGCTGGCCACGGCGAGCACCGGGGCGCCGGTCGGCGCTCCGTAGTCCACGCCGCGGTGGGCGCGCGCGGTACGCAGCACCGGGTGCACGCGGCGGAACGAGAACCCCGAGGTCACCCGCGGTTCGAACTTGAGCGGCGACTTCAGGAAGAAGCGGCGCATCGAGCGGCCGTCGCGGTCGTAGTAGTCGGCCTTCTGTCCCGGCACGGTGTAGCGGAACGCCTCGAAGCTCTGGCCGCCGGTCGTGAAGCGCGCCGCGACGATGTCGCCGTAGCCGCCGAACTCGCCTTCACGCACGACCTTCTCGAACAGGATCTCGAACGAATCGCCCGGCTGCAGTTCGTTGCCGAAGTCGATCTCGCCCTCGAACACGCGGGCGAAGTCGAGCGCCAGGCCAATCCCTTCGCCGGCCGCGTTCACCGCGGCGATCAGCGACGGCGCCTCCCGCGAGATCTCACCGCGGATCGACATCAGCGCGCGGTGCTTCTCGTAAGGCACCACTTGCACGTCGAAGCTCGGCGCGGCGTCGGCGTCGGGCTCGGCGGCGCCGACGACCTTCAGGAACTTGTCGGCGTCGATCTGGTAGGTGAACTCGCGAATCGCGCCGTCCAGGCCCATGTGCAGCGTGTAAGGCCGGTCGGCGCGGATGCGGCGGAGGTCGAACTGCTTCCGCGCGCTCGCCACGAAGTGGTTGACGATGTCGTCGCTGACCTGGTGGGCGCGGAGCAGACTGGCGAGCGTGGCGTTACGCGGGACGCGGGCCTCGATGAGCCGGGTCGCCTGCTCCTGGACGTGCACCGTGGCAAGAGACGCCACGGACGCCTCGGGCGTCCGTGGTGAGCCGCAGCCAGCCAGGACTACGACCGTAGACAGGGCGAGGGGGAGGGATCGCTTCGTCACGTCGGATCGGAGAATACAAACCTTTGAATCGTCCGGCTACTGAAAATTGTTAGTCATGACGTATTTGTAGGGATCTGATACCCCAAAATCGTCACGGCGGACGGGCCGGACAGGGTCCGTTGAACGCACAGAGTAGCCCGGCGGCCCGAAATCATCACGCATGACGTTCCTGCCTCCGGTCCGGAGCCCGCACCCGCCATAGAATCGGTCGCGATGGCTCTCGTTCGTCCGTTTCGCGCCCTGCGCCCCCGCCCGGACCTCGCTGCCGAGATTGCGGCCGTCCCTTACGACGTCGTCGACACCGAGGAGGCGCGCGCGCTCGCGCTTGGACGTCCGAACAGCTTCCTGCACGTCTCCCGTGCCGAAATCGACCTGCCGCCGACCGTGTCGCCCTACGCGGACGAGGTGTACACGCGCGCCTGGGAGACGTTCGAAGCCTTCAGGTCGAGCGCGCTGATCCAGGACGCCTCGCCGGCCCTGTACGTCTACCGGCTCCGGATGGGCGACCACGAGCAGACCGGCCTCGCCGGCGCCTTTTCGGTCGATGAGTACCGGTCCGACCTCATCCTGAAGCACGAACGTACACGGCGCGACAAGGAAGACGACCGGACCAGGCACATCACGGAGCTGCGCGCCCAGACCGGCCCGGTTCTGCTCACCTACCGCGACACACCCGAGGCCGCGGCGTCGATCGCGGCGGTCACCGGCGGCACGCCGCTGTACGACATCGTCGCCGACGACGGCGTCGGGCACACGATCTGGGCGGCGACGCCCCAGCAGGGCGAGGCGCTGCAGGCGGCCTTCGCTGCCGTGCCGCGCCTGTACATCGCCGACGGCCATCATCGGGCCGCCAGCGCCGCGCGCGCCCAGCAGACCCTTGGTGCCGAACCAGGCGAGGAGGCCAACTACTTCCTCGCGGTCGCCTACCCGGACGCGCAGATGCGCATCCTGCCGTACCACCGTCTCGCCAAGGACCTGAACGGCCACACGCCGGAGGCGCTGCTGACCGTACTCTCGCAGCAGTTCCCGATGTCGGCGGGCGTGGCGACGCCGTCGCGCAAGGGCGAGTGCGGTGTCTATCTCCGCGGCAAGTGGTACACGCTGACGCTGGGCGACGACGGCAGCGACCCGGCCGATCCGATCGGCACGCTGGACGTCTCGCGCCTGCAGGAGCGCGTGCTCGCGCCGATCCTCGGCATCGAGGACCCGCGCACCGACACGCGCATCGACTTTGTCGGCGGCATCCGCGGCACCACCGAACTCGAAAGACTCGTGAACGGCAGGACGGCGGAGATCGCGTTCTCGATGTATCCGGTGACGCTCGCCGATCTGATGGCGATCGCCGATGCCGGAGCCATCATGCCGCCCAAGTCGACGTGGTTCGAGCCGAAACTGCGCGACGGGCTGCTCAGTCACGAGATCTGAACGCCGAACGCCGAACGCCGAACGGGGAACGCGGAACGTCGAACGACGAACGTCGAACGACGAACGTCG
>CBIHOS010000287.1:0-4668 GCA_966211945.1 uncultured bacterium | reverse complement strand
CCTTCGCCTCTCGGCTTCGGCGCGCCAAGGCCGTCAGGGCTTGGCCTGCTGCGACTGCATCGCCTTGACCCGTTCCCAGAAGTCCTGTGGACGCTCCGGCTTGCCCACCGCTCCACGCATCGCGCCGTCCTCGCCCTCGAGCGCGGTGCGACCGAGCACCACGTCCCAGCGCGCTGCCAACTCGCCGAACGGGCTGCCGGGAATCGGCGTGAACGCAGTGACGACCGTCGCGCGCGCCGCCGCGTCCAGCCGCAGCAGCACGCCGTCGTTGGCGTTCATCGCGTGCCCCTCGACGTGCACCTGGGTCGTCATCACGCGGCGACCGTTACGGCTCACGGCCAGGTGGATGTGCGGGGCCCGACTGATCCCGTAGAAGGAATACGGCACCGGGCTGATCGTCCTGAAGCTGTACTCCCCCGTCGCCCCGGTGAGCAGTCGCCCGTAACCCTGGAAGTTGGGATCGCGCTCGGCCGTCCGTCCCTTCGAGTGCAGATAGGACCCCTTGGCGTCGCACTGCCAGATCTCGACCAGTGCATTGCGCACGGGCTCGCCGGTGGCGCCGACGATGCGGCCCGAAAGCCACGCGATCCGGCCGGTGGACGACGTGAGCGTGTCGTTCAGGATCAGCAGGTCGTTGTCGGTGTCGAGCGGCAGCGCGTCCGGGTAGAACGGGCCCTCCGTGGTCCGCGCCGTCTCGCGCAGCGCTTCGGCGTACCCGCCGCGGGCAGACAGCAGCGCGCCAGCCCCCGACAGCGCACCGAGCAGCGAGCGACGTGACACGGTTCGTGACAGCGTGAGCATGGGTCATCTCCCGAGGCAGCGCCTCGCGTCGATCGGAACTGTAGAGGTACGAAGCGGCAAGCATGACACAGTGTGCTGTGCCCGTGCCCTCCTACCCGTCGCGCATCGTCTGTCTGACCGAGGAGACGACAGAGATCCTCTACCTGCTCGGCGAGGGCGATCGCATCGTCGGCGTCTCCGGCTACACGGTCAGGCCGCCGGAGGCCCGCCGGAAGCCGCGCGTGTCGTCGTTCCTGCACGCCAACGTCGAGAAGATCGAGGCGCTCTCACCCGACCTCGTGCTCGCGTTCTCCGACCTGCAGGCCGACATCGTGAGCGGGCTGATCCGGAAGGGATACGCGGTGATGACGTTCAACCAGCGGAGCGTCGCCGAGATCCTGCAGGCGGTGCGGCTGGTGGGGGCGCTGGTCGGAGCTCAGGCACGCGCCGAGGCGCTCGCCGACGACCTGCAGCGCGGGCTCGACGCCATCGCCGCGGAAGCAGCGGCGCGGCACTCGCGGCCGCGCGTCTACTTCGAGGAGTGGGACGACCCGCTGATCTCCGGCATCCAGTGGGTCGAGGAACTGGTGGAGATCGCCGGCGGCGCGCCGATCTTCCCGCACCTCCGCCAGGCCGGCCTCGCGAAGGATCGGATCGTGGCTGCAGACGCTGTGATCTCGGCCGACCCGGAGGTGATCCTCGCCTCGTGGTGCGGCAAGCGCGTGCAGCCGGCGCGGATCATCGGGCGGCCGGGATGGGACGCGATTGCGGCGGTACGCGACCGACGCGTCCACGAGATCAAGTCGTCGCTGATCCTGCAGCCGGGACCCGCGGCCCTCACAGACGGCGTCCGCGCGATCGCCGCCCACATCAGGCACGCCACGTACCCGGGGTCTGACGTCAGCGGCTCGTGACCGCCTCGTTGGTGGACACCTCGAAGCGCCGGTAGTTCGAGTAGCGTGCGCGCCGCTCGACGTAGTCCTTGGTCGGGCTGTCGTGGACGTACCGTTCCCACATCTCGACCGGCATCACCAGCCCCAACTCGGGAATGTGCCGGTAGTCGACGACCATCGTCGCTGTGAGCCAGCTGGCCGGCTCCCGCACCACGAGTTCCGAGCGCAGCACGCGGCCGTCGCCAGGCACGATCCACAGCTTCCCCTCGATGAACAGCGGCGTGTTGCTCGGACGCGCGACGATGAACGTGGGCGTCTTGACTTCGCGATAGGTGACGACGACCACAGGCACGCCGTCGACGACATCGGGACCGCCGCCACCGAACTCGAACCGGCGATGAAATCCGGAGTACAGCACCTGCAGTGGCAGCATCGGCGCGTTGAAGGAGTTGCGTAACCCGAGGTTGTGCCGGCTGCTCTCGTCCATGATCCGGCGCAGGCTCGCGCCGATATCCTTGTCTCCCGACATGAACAGGTCGAGCGCACGCTTGGCGCGATTGCCGACTTTCCTCCCGTCGACGACGGCCACGTCCCGGTAATTTGTCCACTCTCCGTCGCTCGTCCGCACCGTGAGGACGTCCGAGATCATCTGTCGCCGAACCTTGGCGTCCCTCACGCCCCGGGCCACACGGCTGAAATCCGCGCGCCACTCGAGCGCGGGATCGACGTTGCGCTGGGTCGGCTCCGCGGGGCCGGCGCGGACCATCTGCACGTATCGCTCCTCGGCCACGACGGCGGCGCTGCGTTCGATCTGATCGTCGACGAAGCGCGTGCCCATGGCGACGATCTCGTCCACGGCGACGGGCGCTGCCGGGCCCGTGACTCCGGAGGCTGGAGTGACGGTGGTGACAGGCGCCACCGGTGCGGCAGCGAGCCGCGGTGTATCGGCATCGACGACCAGCCCGCGGACCAGCGTGGCCACCGGCTGCCCGGCGCGGCTGACCGATGCGCGCAGCAGGTAGGTGCCACGCGGCCAGCCAGCGAGAGGAACGACGGCCTGCGCCGCGCGACGCGTCGGCACATCCGCGGCGAGCACGGCCAGGGGTCGCGTCGACCGCACGCCCCCGGTCGCGACGTCGACGGTCTCCACAGTCGCGTGGACGGTGCTCCAGTCGACCGACGAGGACTCCAGCTCGACATACACACGGAGGGCCGCCGCGCTGCCGGCCGACAGCATCGGCGTGGGCACCTCATGCCCTACGGTGCGCTCGTCGAGCAGCATCAGGCTGCCCACGCGGAGTTCACTCGTCCCGGCGAGGCGAACGTCGACAGCATGCTCGACACTGCCCAGTCGACCCGCGGCGTCGCGCGCCGCGACGCGCACCACGTAGCGTCCTGCCGGCAGGCTTGCGCTGACGATGTGATCGAGCCCGCCCCGCGCCTGGGTTGTGCGGCCGACAGGTGCGACGTCCTCGGTGGCGTCGGCAATCCTCACGTGGCGGGCATCGAAGATCGCGAGGCGGATGACGGTGGCCGTCGTGGCGCCGACATGCGCCCACACGGTGGTCCGCTGGCCTACGGCATCTGCGCGCGGCGTCGTGAACGTCGAGACCTGGATCGGCAGATCACTGCGCACGTCGCCGGAGTCGATCAGGTGGGCCAGTGTCTCGTTGCCGCCAGCCGCGCCCGGAGGCTCATCGCGCGGGCTCGCGTTGAACTCGCGTCGATACCGCACGAGCCGCGACGATCCGCGCGCGAGCTTCAGGCCGATGCGATGCGACGTGCCATCTCGATCGGCAGACTCCTCGTCGAAGGTGAGGAGATAGCTGGCCGACAATTCGCGGGCGATCCGATCGAACGCTCCATCGAGCCGGCCGGTGGGCGCGAGGACCGTGCCGCCGGACGCGTTGGCAAAACCCCACAGCGCGTCGCCCAACATGCGCTGGTCGGCGTTCAGGTCGGGCAGCTCTCCGGACTCGGCGGCGGAAGCCGTCGCGGGCGGCATCTGGACGCTGTACATCGCGATGGAGGCCCGCGCCGCGGCCCGGCCAATCTCGCCGACTTCCGCAGGGATGCGGTCGCCGTACGGAAGCCCCTGTGACAGCAGCACGAGGGTCTTCGGCCCCGACACGCCTCCGAACCCCTCGACCGTCGCCGCGATGCCCGTCAGGAGGCCGTGCGACCTCGCTGTGCCCTGGTTCACGATCTGCCGGGCGCGCTGGCGCACGTCGCCCGGGCACGTCTCGGACAGGCGCGAGTACCGGCACTCGCGCTGGACCACGGCGTCGAGCACATCCGCCATTCGACGATCGATGTCGAACGCCTCGCGGAACGCGACGCGCGGCCATGCATCGGCACGTTCTGACGCGGTCCCCGTCACGGCGGCCAGCGCCTCGGCGACGCGCTGGTGTTCGCGAGTGAGATCGACGCTCGGCCCTTCTGGAAGCGACACGAGGCCGAGGCGGTCGGCCGGCCGCAGGCGGCCGATGAACGCCGTTGCGGCCTGCCGCATGCGGAGACTCTCGGCGGTCGTCAGACTTTCGCGATCGACCACGATCAGCACCGAGCGCGACGGCGTGCGCGCGGCGTTGGTCGACAGCTCCGGCAGTGCCGCAAGGTCGGAACCCACCGGTACCGTGCTGTCGCCCCCGAACGTGACGAGTTCGGCCGACTGGAGCTGCCGCGGCTTGCCATCGATCTCCAGGTGGAAGTCGGATGGCCCGAGGTCGCGCACCGGCACGCCCGCGTCGTCGACGACCACGGCCTCGACGGTCACGCGCGCCACACCGCTGCGGAACTGCGGCAGCGCGGTCTGGCCATCCGCGCCGGCGGCAGGCGCTGGCTGGGCGCGCAGCGGCGGTTGCCCAACCGCCTGCGCTACGGCGCAGATGATGGCAGCAGCAAAGGCATGCGAGGCGATCCGGTGGGCAGACATCGATGCATCTCGACGAACTGGCAGGCTGGCGCGGGCGAGCATACCGCACGCGAACCGGCG
>CBIHOS010000286.1:0-4685 GCA_966211945.1 uncultured bacterium | reverse complement strand
GAAGGTAGGGCCGCTTGTCCCAAGCCGGCCACGCGCCAGCCCGATTCAGCGCGGCAGATGCGCGAACAGTAGATCCGCCAGCTTGCGGTGCGCGTACGTGGTCGGATGCACCACATCCCAGAAGACGAGCGGCAGCCCGCCGATCGCCTGCGCGTCTGGTCCGAGCGTCGACGGCGGCACGTCGGGACAGAGCGCCGGACCGACGAAGAGGCACGCCGACGTCGGCACCGGCACACCGTGCTCGTCGATGAACAACGGCGTCGGGAACAGCAGGTCGATGCCGGGCACCATCGCGCCCGGTGGCGTCGGCACGGCGTTGCGGAGCTCGGCGAAGGTCGGATTGAGGTCCACGTACCGGACGTGTGCGCCGGGCAGCCCGAGGCTCCCGATCGCCGCGGCAAGCAGCCCGTTGTGGTAGGCGGTCAACTGCGAGGGGGTCGGCGGCACACCAGGTGCCGGCGGCAGCGGGTTGTCGTCGCAGGGCGTCGTCCCATACGGCAGGCATCCGAGGTTGGGCAACGACAGCACGAGGATGTCGCGGGCGCCAATCGCATGCAGCCGGCGAATCGCGGTGACGATGTTGGCGATCACGACCTGCGGATCGGTGGGTGCCGGGTTGTACTGGTCGACGCGGTAGTCGTTCGCCCCCGTGACGATCGCGTAGAGCGCCTTCTTGGACGGCCTGCGTCCCAGCAGGCCGAACCGGAACAGCTCGACCTGCCCGAGCAGGCCCGGTGCATGGAGCCCGCCCGGGGTCTGATCGATCAGCGGCGTGCCGGTGCCGCCGAAGGCGTAGTTGACCGCGCCCTTCGACGGCACGAACGGCGACATGATGTACGGCCGCAGCGGGCCGGCCGAAGTGCCGGCGCGCAGCCGGTTCCAGAGGTACTCGAAGGCGATCGGACCGTTCGAGAAACGGCCATCGAAGTACGCGCGGTTGGGAGACTCCGACGGCGGCGGCGCCGGCGCCACGCCGAGCAGCTTCGACGTGAGCCAGACGTTGCCGCTGTCGGCGAGACTGTCACCGAACGTGAAGAACTGGTCGTAGGTGCCGGGTTGGGCCGCGACAGGTGCGGCGAGTACGGACACCACCATCGTCGCCGCGAGCAACGGCGTGAGCGTCTTGGCCAGGTTCATCGGCTTCTCTTCGTGTGGCGCACGGGCGCGGGAGAAGTGGATCGAGCAGGAAAGGGAACGCTCGCATCCTAGCGCAGCGCCGCGAGCCGTGCCACTCATTTGGTGCGGCGATTCTTACGAATGATGAGCTGGTGGAGGCGCGCCCCGTGACACCGGCGCCGCGATGTTCAGTGTTGATACGCTGACGATGTGTCTCGCCCTTCGGCCAGGACGGGGCGCCCCGACGAGGCGGCGTCGACGCAGACCGCGGCGGCCCGGACCGCACCACCCGCGGCCTCGATCGACGCACGCATGCGCGCCGCTGCCGCACGCATCGTGCGATCGGCGAGCACCTGACGCAGCGCGGGCCGCAGCCGCGAGTCCGCACGTCGATAGGGGACGATGCGTCCGCACCCGGTCCACGCGATGCGCGCCGCGATTGCGGGTTGCTCGAAGGCGAGCGGCACCGCGACGAGCGGCACGCCGCACGACAGCGCATCGAGCACCGTGTTCAGCCCCGCATGCGTCAACGCCATCGTCGCGCGGGCCAGCAGTTCCTGCTGCGGCGCGTAGTCGACGACGATGGCGCGGCGCGACAGCGCGGCGGCCGCCGCCGGCGCGAGCGCGTGCCCGTGGCTCAACACGAGCTGGACGTCGAGCGCCTCGCAGGCGTCCACGAAGTGGCCGAACAGCGCGTGCTTGCTGCCCTGCAGCGTGCCGAGCGACCCGTAGACGAGCGGGCGTCCGTCCAGCCGATCCCAGTCGAAGGGCACCTGCTCCGCGCCGCGGTGGCGGAACGGTCCGCAGTAGTGGAACGTCGGCGGCAGCGACCGTCGTGGAAAGTCGAAGGCCGGCGGCTGCTGGCTGACCTGCGCGAGGGTCGAGAACGACGCGTCCATGCGGCGCCACGGCGCCAGGGCCCAGGCGTGCCGTTGCTCGGCGATCACGCGGTGGACGGGCCGCAGCGCCAGGTCGGACACGAGATAGCCCAGTTGGTTGCGGAGCAACGCCGGCCACGCGTCGCTCGGCTGCCACGGCGTGAACGGCGGCGGCACGCCCGCCTCGCGGTTGACGAGCAGCGCGTTGCAGGCCGTGACGAACGGCACGTCGAGACGCTCGGCGAGCAGCGCGCCGACAGGCTCGGTCTGGTCCACGAGGAGCGCGTCCACGCGCGCCTCGCGCAGCGCCTCGACGCCCTCGCGGCAGAACATCCGGGTGGTCCTGCTCACCGCGTCGACGACGTGCGACAAGGCGGCGCGTCCGTGCAGGGTGCCGAGGGTGTCGAGCGAGCGCCGCAGGCTGCCGGGCGGGTGATCGCCGGCGCCGATCGTGACAAAGGGCACGCCGGCCCGTTCGACGCGCGGCCCGACGTCCGCCATGTGGACGAACACGGCCTCGTGGCCGGTGTCGCGCAGCGCGAGCGCCAGCGCGATGAACGGATTGAGGTGCCCGGGAACCGGCGGGCTGACGATGCCGAACCGCACGTCAGCGGCTGCCGCGGCTGCGCGCGTAGCCGGCGGCGAGCAGGCGGCGGAGCGACGTCGGCAGGCTGGGGCTGAGCGTCTGCTTGAACGTCGCCTCTCCCGGCAGCACCGCCACGAGGCGGCGGTGCGCTTCGGGCAGGTGGTGATACGGCACGCCAGGGAAATAGTGGTGGAGGGCGTGGTAGCGGAGGCCGACCGGCGCCCAGAGCTCGGTCCACCACGCGCCGGGCGTCTCGACGCTGTCGAGCAGCTGCGCGGTGCGGTCCATCGCGTGTCCGTCGCCCTCGTAGTGGTGCGCCCCGAGCGTGCGCAGGACGTTCACGAGACTCACGACGGCCGTCACGAGATACCAGGTCACGAAGACGCGCCACGGCAGGTGACCGGTCGATGCGAGGAGCAGCGCACCGCCCCAGAGGCCGGCAATGGCGGCCTGCCAGCGGAAGGCCTTCCGCAGCAGCACCGGCGTCGGCACGCGCACGAAGTTCGGGTGCATCGCGAGCGCCGAGGCGCGGGCGACGAGGGCGCGATGCAGCGGCGGCACGAGCAGTCCCACCGTGCCGAGCACGACGAAGCGCAGCACGAGCGCCATCGGGATCAGCACGCTGTGCAGGGCGAAGGTCACGGTCATGACGTGCGACGAGGCAAACGGCAGGTACTCGGGGTCGGCGGTGGTGCCGTAGGTACCGAGGCTGTGATGATTCTGATGGACGCCGTGCGTGTACACCAGCGACGGCATCAGCAACGGCGCGCCGACGAGCACGTTCCAGGCGGTCTCGAACCCTGGCAGCGCGCCCGGCCGAAGGTGGGCGATCTCGTGCATGAAGCACAGGGCCCGGTACAGGGCCGCCGCCGACACCAGCGCGGCGGCGATGCCGAGCGGGTCGGTGAGCGGACGCGTCATCGCCGCGAACAGGGCGGCGTAGCCGACCGCCGTGCTCACCAGCAGATCGCCCCAGAAAATCGACGGGGTCGGGGTGTGGAGGTCGCGCACCGCCTGATGGGCGAGCTTGTCCCATCGGACCGGTGACTCGGAGAGGATCGTGTTCATGGAACGGCCTTGCAGCACCGTCCAGACACGGCGCTTCCCCAAGAAAACGGAAGGCTCGTCGGGATCTTTAGCTCGGCCGGGACGTCAGCGCGGCGGTCGGTCGGTCACGCCGGGAGGCGGGCGAGAAATGAGGAAGTCTGCGGGACCGCGCAGCGAACTCCCCTGCTGCGCTGATATGTCACGCAGCCCTGCCATATTTGGTTAGGAATTCACCCACCAAGTCCGTGGCGCAAACCTTGCGACCGTCGGCAGACGTCATGAATATCACTCGTACAGGCAGGCACGACGCGACGCGTCGCCGGGAACGGCGAGCGGGCCGGACGCCTCATCGCACTCGGGTCTCGGCGTAGACGATGCCCGAAGCTGCATCGCTGTTGCTGGTGGCGCTGGCCTTGCTCGGCGCCGGCAGGTTTCTCAAACGTACACGTCAGGGTTAGGACCGCACGCTCCCCCTGCGGTCTGACCAGGAGCCGCCCGCTCCCGCATGTGGAGCGGCGGCCCACTTCCCTTCCACAGCACTTTCGATGCCTCGATGTCCTGGGGATCCGGCTGTGTCCGCCTCGGCGCCGGCCGGCGCCGCACCGCGAGAAGGTCAATACCAGGCACGGGAGGAACCGTCATCGGGGGATGTCCTTGGTCGTCGCAGCACCAGGCAACCCGATATTGACGCGCCGAGCATAGCGCGAACTAAGAACCTATTTATCAACCACAGACCAGTTGCCGGTCTTCAACCCTCGCTATCGTCGAGCACACGGCGGACTACCTGGCGACGATTCGTGGCGATCAGAGGCCATTGGGCCAGCCGAGTACGACCTCGTCCTGTACGGCGCGGGCGTTGAATCGTTCGTCGTGGAGGGCCCATCCGGTCGACCACGAGGCGTTTTCTGAGCGGGAGACCACGGTTTCCAGTAGGCGCACAGCGGTATTGGCAACCACCGCCGTCGCGAGTCAGTCTGCGCTGCCCTTCCTCTCCGGCGCCCACGCGGCGTGCCACGAATTGAACTCCGCGGGCCTGAGTCCGTAGCGGGCGAAGTTCC
>CBIHOS010000285.1:0-4706 GCA_966211945.1 uncultured bacterium | reverse complement strand
TCACCCCATCCTCGTCCACCGGATCGTAGAAATCGGTGCACTTGTACTCGATCTGCGCGAACTCGCTGACCACGCAGAACCCATGCGCGTACCCTGGCGGCACGTACAACTGCTTGAAATTATCCGCGGACAGACTGACTCCGACCCACTGCCCGTAGGTCGGCGACGCCGGGTTGATGTCGGCGGCCACGTCGAACACCTCGCCTTCGACGGCCCGAACCAGCTTGCCTTGCGGCTTGGTCCGCTGGAAATGCAGGCCCCTCAGCGTGTGCTTCACCGATCGCGAGTGGTTGTCCTGAACGAAGGTGACATCCAGGCCGGCCTCGGCGTAGCGACGCGCATGGTAGGTCTCGAGGAAGAAGCCGCGGTCGTCGCGATACACGGCGGGCTCGATGATCACGACGCCCGGCAGCTTCGTCGTCTCGACTTTCATGGTCACGACGCCTGCCCGACCAGGCGGAGCAGGTACTGGCCGTACGAGTTCTTGCGCATCGGGTGGGCGAGGCGTGCCACCTGCTCGGCGTCGATGTAGCCCATACGCCACGCGATCTCCTCGACGCAGGCCAGCATCAACCCCTGGCGCTCCTCGATGGTCTGCACGAACTGAGATGCCTGCAGGAGCGATTCGTGCGTGCCGGTGTCGAGCCAGGCATAGCCGCGACCGAACCGCTCGACGTGCAGCGCGCCGCGTTCGAGGTACACGCGGTTGACATCGGTGATCTCCAGTTCGCCCCGCGGTGAGGGTTTGAGGTCCGCCGCGATGCGCAGGACGTCGTTGTCGTAGAAATAGAGTCCCGTGACCGCCCAGTGCGACCGGGGCGTCGTCGGCTTCTCTTCGAGGCTGATCGCCCGGCCCTGTTCGTCGAATTCGACCACGCCATACCGCTCCGGGTCGCGCACCTCGTAGCCGAACACGGTGGCGCCTTCGCGGCGAGCGCCTGCCGCCTGCAGGATCTCGGGGAGCCCGTGACCGTAGAAGATGTTGTCGCCGAGCGCCAGCGCGCACTGTCGCGCCCCCACGAAGTCGCGGCCGATGATGAAGGCCTGCGCCAGGCCGTCGGGCGACGGCTGGATTGCGTACCGGATGGACAGCCCCAATTCAGGCCCGTCGCCCAGGAGGCGCTGGAAACTCGAGGCGTCTTCCGGCGTCGTGATGATCAGGACGTCGCGAATTCCCGCCAGCATCAGCGTCGCGAGCGGGTAGTAGATCATCGGCTTGTTGTAGACCGGGACCAGCTGTTTGCAGACACCGCGGGTCACCGGGTACAGCCGCGTCCCGGATCCGCCGGCGAGGATGATGCCGGCGATCGCAGTCGGGGGCGTGGTCGAAGAACTGGTCACGAAATCTTCCTCATGCGGTATTTGTTGTCAACAAATACGAGGTCTTCTTCGCCGGCACGGGCCGCGAGAGCCTCATTTGTGTAGCATTCCTTCACACAATCGTGACGACGGCGCGCGGGAACGCAGCTTGCGTAGGGAAGTGGGCGAACTGAATGGACATCCACTTCATTTCCTCGCTCACCCCGGACGACGAGGACCGCCTGGCCCCGGCCGTACTGGAGGCGCTCAAGCCGATGCTGAGCTTGATGCCGATCGCCTACACCGTCCGCATCCGCACGGCCAACAACACGGTCTATCAACACACAAGGACGGAACTCGGCGGCGAGCTTCGCGAGCTGTCCGAGCCACAGGACGCCAAACTCTCGTCATAATCGCGCGTGATGCGCGCCGTGCTCGTTCGTTCGCTCGCTCTCGTCGCCGTTCTCGTCGCCAGCGCTGGTTCCTCGACCGCGTCGACGGAACGCTCCGTCCTTGTCGTCGCCAACGGCCGGCATCCCTGGAGCGTCCGCCTGGCGACCACCTACATTGGCGCCCGCGACATCGATCCCGGGCAGCTGCTGACGCTCGACGTCGCCACGGACGCGACAATCACCCGCGAAGTGTACCAGCGGGCGATCGAGGCTCCCGTGGCCCGGTGGCTTCGCCAGCATGAGGCAACCGACCGCATCCGCTTCGTGGTGCTCGGGCCGGGGCTGCCGCTGCGGATTGCCGGCACTTCGGGTCGGTCCGGGAACGGCGCCAGCGTCGACTCGGAACTCGCCATCCTGTACCGCCGCATGACCGGAGCGGTGACGCCGCTCGCGGGATTCGTCCGCAATCCGTACTTCGTGGACGGCACGCTGGCCGAGCCCCATCCCTTCGACCGGACGGCACAGGACATCTACCTCGTGACGCGCCTCGACGGGCGGACCGAGGACGAGGCGCTCGCACTCGTCACGCGTGGGGCCCTTCGTCCCGCCACCCACGTCATCGTCCTCGACGGGCGTCCTGCTGAAGCCAGTGGCGCCGAGGCACGCTGGCTGGCTGAGGCTGGCCCGCGTGTGCAGGCGGTCCAGCCGAAGGCCCGGATCATTGCCGACGCCACGGCGGACGTCGTGCGCGGCGTCGCCGGCGTGACCGGTTACGTGGCCTGGGGCTCCAACGACGCGCCGGAGCGCGTGCCGCCGGTGTCGTTCGGTCCGGGGGCCATCGCCAGTTCCTTCATGAGCAGCGACGCGCGGACCATGGCCGCGCCGCCGGCGGAATGGGTGCCAGGGCCCTGGGACGACCGCAAACATTACTTTGCGGGCTCGCCCGAGACGCTCGCAGCGGACTGGCTCGCGGCGGGCCTGACCGGGTTGGGTAGCCAGGTGTCCGAGCCGTACCTCGACGGAGCATTTCGGCCCGGCACGCTCCTCGAAGCCTGGATGCGCGGGTACACGCTCGCGGAGTCGTATTACCTGGCCCTGCCGTACCTGAGCTGGCAGTCCGTCGTGTTCGGCGACCCGTTGGCGCGGATGGCCGACGCTCCGTACGACCCGCCGCAGGGCAAGGGCGACGAGCCGGAACTGACGTTCACGGCGCGTTCGGCGTTGATCCTCCGCGAGGGGCACCCGGGGCTGAACGCCGCCGCCGCGACTCTCATGGCGCGCGCCAACATGTCGATTGCTCGCGGAGAGACCGCGCAGGCGCGCGGGCTCCTGGAGCAGGTCACGGTGATGGCACCGGCCTACGTGCCAGGCCTCCTGGCGCTGGGGCAGGTGTACGACGCCGAGAAGCGCCACGACCTGGCTCGCGCCCGGTACGAGGCGGTGCTGGAACTGGAACCGGCAAACGTGGTCGCACTGAACAACCTGGCCTACACGGTCGGCGTTCACGAGGCCCGCCCGAAGGACGCGCTGGCATGGGCCGAACGCGCCGGGGCGCTGGGCTCGAATTCGCCCGCCGTTCTCGATACCCTAGGATGGATCCGCCACCTGGCCGGCGACAGCAAGGGCGCGCTGGCGCCGCTCCGCCAGGCCGTGCAGGAGGCCGACCGGCTCTGCGAAGCCTGGACGCACCTGGCAGTCGTCGAGCGCGCCGCCGGGACCGGTGCGGCCGCCGAGAAGGCGGAAGAGCGCGCCCGCGCATGCCTGGCCGCGCAACGAGAGTGAGAACGCAACGATGACAGCCGTTCAAGCGAGAACAGTGGGCGCGGCAGTCGCCCTCATGTGCGTCCTGGCAGCCGGATGTTCCAGGTCGGCGGCCGACTACGTGAAGAGCGGCGACGCCTTCGCCGCGTCGGGCAAGCACCGTGAAGCGCTGATCGAGTACCGCAACGCGGTGCAGAAGGAAGCCGTCAACGGCGAGGCCCGCCTCAAGCTCGCGCAGACGCACGAGAAGCTCGGCGAAGTGGGGCAGGCCTTTCGCGAGTACGTGCGCGCCGCCGACCTCCTGCCGCGGGATGCCGCCCTGCAGGTCAGGGCTGGCACCATGCTGCTCATCGCCGGCCGCAACGAGGACGCCAAGGTGCGCGCCGAGCGCGCGCTCGCGCTCGACCCGAAGAACGTCGACGCGCAGCTGCTCCTGGGCAACGCCACGGCCGGCCTGAAGGACCTCGACGGCGCCGTCAAGGAGATCGAAGAAGCCATCGCCCTCGCGCCGACAAACGATCGGACGTACTCGAGCCTCGGCATGGTGCAACTGGCCAAGGGCGATGCCGAAGCCGCCGAAGCGGCGTTCCGCAAGGCCGTGGAGGTGGGACCCAAATCGGTGCAGGCTCATCTCGGGCTCGGCAATTTCCTGTGGGCCGCCAACCGGCGCGAGGAAGCCGTCAAGTCGTTCGACCGTGCGCTGGCGCTCGACCCGAAGCATCCGCTCGCCAACCGGCTGCTGGCCACGTTCCACGCGTCGGGTCCGACGCCGGAGAAGGCCGAGCCGTACTTCAAGGCGATGGCGGACCTGCCGGGCAATACCGAGGGCAAGCTCGCGCTCGCCGAGTTCTATCTGCGCACCGGCAAGGTGGACGAAGGGAAGAAGACGCTGCTCGCCGCCGCGTCGCAGGCGGCCACCTATGCGCCCGCCACGCGACGCCTGGCGTCACTGGCGTACAGCGAAGGCCGCAAGGCCGACGCCTACAAGCAGGCCGACGAGATCCTCGCCAAGAACCCGAAGGACGCCGACACCCTCGTCATGAAGGGACGCATGCAGGTTGCCGACGGGAAGCTGGACGATGGGCTGGAGACGTTCAAGAGCGCCGTCGCGGCCGACGCGCGGAACGTGGCGGCCCAGTTCGCACTTGGCTCGGCGCACGCCGCCAAGCGGGAGGTCGATCAGGCGATTGCCGCGTTCAGCGAGGTGCTTCGCCTGAATCCGCGCGCCTCGGCGGCGCAGCTGCAGCTGGCGAA
>CBIHOS010000284.1:0-4862 GCA_966211945.1 uncultured bacterium | reverse complement strand
CCCCGTGAGCCGCCGCCGTCGAGCACCAGCAACGAAGCCATCGGCCGCCCCGTCAGGCTCAGAGGTCGACGTGCATCGGGCAGCGCCGCCACCAGCGACGCGAGTGAAGATCGAGACCTGACGACCAGGTCGATTCCAATGAACTGAGCGGCGTCCATGCGTCAGCGTCATCCCGCGCAAACCGCGTCACACGAACACGACACGGGACCTTGGACCGACCGACGGATCCGGTTGCAGTCGGCGACGAGATGCATGCGCCACGCTCATTCGCGAGAAACACATCGGCACCACGGCTCAGGACCTGTGCGTGGCCCTGTAATCGCCGCGCCTGCGCGGCCAGCGGCGCAAGATCGGCATCATCGGAGACGACGATCAGCACGTCGACGTCCTTGGGATCCGGCTTGGCGGTGACGATCGATCCAACCGGTGCAATCCGGCGCACACCCGGCACGTGACAGGCGGCCGCGACGAACCGGCGCAAGCCCACGAGCAGTTCCGCGCGGTGATCCTCGACCGTCTCTCTCACTCGATGCCTGCGCCGCCCTTGCCTTC
This sequence comes from uncultured bacterium, assembly GCA_966211945.1. GTDB lineage: Bacteria > Acidobacteriota > Vicinamibacteria > Vicinamibacterales > Vicinamibacteraceae > Luteitalea. The sequence continues at coordinate 4,310 of CBIHOS010000284.1, read as the reverse complement.
GACGTGCCTAATCTGCCTCGCCCGGCGGGCGGTACTGGATCGCTTCGGCTTTCCGAAGAGCGGCGACGGTGTCTTCGACCGTGAGCAGCACCGTCGTCTGGAACGAGCTCAAGGCCCCGCCAGCGCTGATCGCGATCGCCGTGGCCGCCATCGACACGTTGTCGGGCGCTTCCCACAGGTTGTAGGCATCGTGATCGCCGAACGCATACCAGAAGCCGTGCAGCTTGCCGCCCACCGCTTCGATGTACTGCTGGGCGGCGGCACGACGGTCCTCCGGGCTCTTCACCAGACGGGCCCACGTTCGAGGCGTGTAGCTGAATCGCGTGAGGTACAGAGGCATGTGTCCTTCTCCTTGCAGGGCGGCTCAGAGAGGCGCCCCTACCGTCGTCCTTCCTGTACCCGGTACCCGATACCCGGTACCCGGTCGGCGACTACGGATTGGTGGTCTTCGACTCCATCTTCTTGCGATCGGTGTCGACGATCGTCTTCACTTCCTTCATGAGGGTCGGCACGTGGTACGGGATGCCGTTCTTGATCGTCCACTCGATGCCGCCGCCGCGCGCCATCCGGCCGTCGCGCAGCACCTCGACACCGTACGGGTTGAGCACGCGCAGGTTTTCGAGCGGGTTGCCGTTGACGACCAGCAGGTCGGCCAGGAACCCCTGACGGACCCGACCGAGCCTGTCGCCCATGCCGAGCAGCGTCGCGCCGTTGACCGTCGCGTGCGTGATCACGTCGAGCGGATGGAAGCCCGCTTCCTCGTGCAGCTCCAGCTCCCGCACGAGCCCGAACCCGTAGAGCGAATAGATGAACCCGGCATCGTCGCCGGTCGTGATGAGGCCGCCCTTGCTGCCGAACGACTTCAGCGTGTCCATCCAGATGCGGTACTGCTGCTTCCAGCGCACCTCCATCGTGTTGGTCCAGCCGGTGAAGTACGAGCCGTGGTTGGCGAGATTGGGCTCGAAGAACGCCTGCAGGGCCGGGTGCAGATACTCCTTGTACCAGGGCAGGTTCTGCGCCTTGACGACGTCGCGGCTGGCCTCGTAGATCGACAGCGTCGGACTCCACGCGACCTTCTTCTCGATCATCAGGTCGATGATCTTCGCGAGCTTCTCCGGATTGGCCTGGGCGTAGAGCTCACCGGCGCGCGAGAACCGCATCAGCTCGTTGCTGTAGTTCATGTCGGCCGGGAACTGCTGCACGCCATCGAGCGCGGCGTCGGCGATGCCGTAGAAGTGCTCGATCGAGTCGATGCCGAGTTCGGCCGCGTCCTTCGCCGTCACTTCCTCGACGGCGATGTGGGTCGTCGTCTTGAGGCCCTGCGCCTTGGCCTCCGCCATCAGCTCGGTGAGCTGATCGCGGTCCATGCCGAAGATCTTCAAGCCATCGGCGCCCTTGGCCTTGGCCTCGCGGACGTTGGCGCGAATCGCGGCTGCCGTGCCGTTGCCCTTCGACACGACCCAGTACACCTGCATGCGCGGCGCGATCACCTGATCGGCCGCCGACTCGGCCTGCCACTGCTTGCTCTTGGCGAAGTTGCCGCCGTTCTCGCGGGTCAGCGTCACGCCGTTGGCCAGGTACAGATTGCGCTCGTACTGGATCGGCATGGCGATGCCCGACCGCTCGTCGTGCCAGTGCATGTGCGTGTCGACGAGGCCCGGCATCACGTACTTGCCGGTGGCGTCGATCACGGCGTCGGCGTCGGCGGGAATGTTCGGCGCGATGTTGGCGATGACGCCGTCCTGCACGAGGATGTCCATCGGGCCGTACGGCGGCTTGCCGTTGCCGTAGATCACCATCGCGTGGCGGATCAGCAGCCGCGCCGGCTTGCGCGCGTGCACCGCGGTGTCGCGCCCGGCCGGCCGTCCCTGCGCGGACAGCGCGATGGCCGAAGCGCCGGAGATCAGCAGACAGGCGACCAGCGGCCACGTGCGGCGTGCGATCCAACCTCGAATCATCGTTGACAGGCCCTCTCAGGAAAGGCGTACCCCGACCCGCTGGAGCGGCGCCTGGGGCACGCGCGTGCGGAAATGCAGCCAGACGCGCGACCCGCCGGCGTCGCGCGTGATCCGGTCGACCCTCCAGTCCTCGCGCACCGGCGGCACACCGACGGCATCGACGGTCGACTCGGGCTCGAGCAACACCGAGCGTACCTGCGCCGGCAGGCCGCCCGTCAGCGACGCGACCACCAGCGTGGCGACCTGGCGCTCGCGATCGGCGTCGACCCAGGCCACCTCGCTCGGCGACAGCCAGACGAACGGCGACCGCCGCGCGTGGGTCGGCTGCCGGCCGGGTGTCAGGCACGACCCGCCCCGCTCCTTCGCAATGGCGTGACAGCGCGCCAGCCGGTCCGGCAGGAACAACACCTGGCCGCGGCAGCGGTCGTCATGGGTCGGGCAGGCGCGCGCGTTGGTCTCGGGCGGCGCCGCGGCGTCGTAGACGGCGTACACCGTCTCGGTGTGCGGCCACTGCGACAGGGTTCGCGACGCGTGCTCCTCGAACGCCCAGAAGCGGCCGTCGGGCGAGGGCGTGAGGTCGCGGCCGGTCACCGCGTCGATCACGGCGTCCTGGCCGAGGTCGACGACGAGCAGGCCGGCGGCGTCGTGCTCGGGATCGAGGTGCAGCAGGATGCGCCGGGACTCCGGCAGGAGCCGCGCACTCGCAATCCCGCGGGCACGGGCGCCGGTGGACGTGCCGTCCAGGGCAATGTCGCGGGTGCGGCCTCCCTCGACCACCCGCAGCGCGGCCCGCTCGAGACCGGCGGCGCGGCTGTCCTGGACGTAGGTCGCGGCCACACCCGGCCAGGACCACGCATGCCCACCTGCGCTCGCCAGGCTTCGGACGGCCGGCTGCGCGGCGCGCGGTGCTGCGGCGGCGCCGGTGCAGACCACGACCCCGGCCAGAATCGGCACCAGCACGTCCCAGTGGAGGACGCGGATCGCCTTCGTCTGCCGGTGCCGGCGAGTCTGGCGGGCGGCGGCGCGCACGGTGTCGTCTGTCACGGACGCGCCAGTGTGGAGGGCGGGCCCGCGTCGCGTCAAGGCGCCCTCCGGTCCCCAGGCTCGACCTTTGTTAGGCTAACGTCATGATCACCCGGCGAGTTCTGCTGCTCTCGGTACCGGCGTCGCTCGCCGGCACCCGCCTGCTGGTCGCCCAGCAGCCCACGTTCCGGGTCGGCGCGCAGAACGTGCCGGTCTACGTGACGGTCACCGACGCCAACAAGCGCCTGGTGCCGGGGCTGGCGCAGGAGGACTTCGAGATCTTCGACGAGAAGACGAAGACGCCGATCACGATCTTCGACAGCCAGATCCAGCCGGTCACCGTCGCCGTCATGCTCGACTCGAGCGGCAGCATGACGATGAACCTGGAGCTGCTCAAGCAGGCGGCCGAACAGTTCGTGATCCGGCTGCTGCCCGAGGACAAGGGCCGCATCGGCTACTTCAACGACAAGATCGCGTTCCTCAGCGAGTTCAGCAGCGACCGGGACATGCTGATCGCGTCGCTGCGCGACATGCAGTTCGGCAACCCGACGCGCCTCTACGACTCGCTGCTCTTCAGCCTCGACGAACTGAAGGCGATCGAGGGCCGCAAGGTGATCCTGTCGTTCACCGACGGCGCCGACACGGCGAGCCGCTCCGGGCTCGGCGAGGTGCTGCGGCGGGCGCGTGAAGAGGAAGTGATGGTTTACGGGATCGGGCTGGAGTCGGTGATGATGAACATCCGCACCAGGCCCGACGGCGCGCTGCGCAAGCTCGCCGAGGAAACCGGCGGCGGCTACTTCGAACTGAAGAACACCGACGACCTCGGCCCCACCTTCACCCGCGTCGCCCAGGAACTCCACAGCCAGTACCTGCTTGGCTTCGAACCGCAGCTGGACGGCAAGGTCCACAAGATCGAGGTCCGGGTCAGGCGTCCGGGCCTGGTCGCCCGCGGTCGCCGCACCTATCAGGCGCCGCGTTCGTGACCGGAACGCGCGTCACCTACAGGTGTCGCCGCCGGCAGCCGATCAGGGCGCCTCGGGGAGGCGCCCCTACCAACGTGACCAGGCATCGCCGACCACGCCACCGTAGGTAGGGGCCGTTCCCCGAACGGCCCATCAAACGGCGTCGGCCGATCAGGCCGACGACCATTTCGCCGTCACCGTCAGGGCGCCTCGGGGAGGCGCCCCTACCGGCGTGACCAGGCATCGCCAACGCCATCGTAGGTAGGGGCCGTTCCCCGAACGGCCCATCAATCGGCGTCGCCCGATCAGGCCGACGACCATGACGCCGTCACCGTCAGGGCGCCTCGGGGAGGCGCCCCTACCAACG
>CBIHOS010000283.1:0-4885 GCA_966211945.1 uncultured bacterium | reverse complement strand
CGCAAGGGCCCCGGCAGAACGGGGCCCTTTTTCGTGTCCTGACGCAGCAGGGGTGCCGAGGCCGTCTGCTACCATCCGGAGCCAGGCCACCGTCTGACGGTCCTTTTGACCGGCTGGGCTCGTGGCGGAGACCGATTGCGCATTGTGCGGCATCGCCGGAGTGCTCACCCGGGACGGCAGCCCCGTCGACCGTGCCTGGCTCGCCGCGCAGGCCGCGTCACTGTGTCACAGGGGGCCCGACGCGGACGGGTTCTTCCTCGACGCCGGGATCGGTCTGGCCCATCGCCGGTTGAGTGTCATCGACGTCTCGGAGGCCGGCCGCCAGCCCATCGGCTCCGAGGACGGCACGGTCCAGGTCTGTTTCAACGGCGAGATCTACAACTTCGACGAGATTCGCCGCGACCTGCTGGCACGCGGGCACCGCTTCGCCTCGCGCACCGATACGGAAGTCATCGCGCACGCATGGGAGGAGTGGGGGCCACAGGCGGTCGACCGCTTCAACGGCATGTTCGCGTTCGCGGTCTGGCACCGGCAGCAGCGGCGCCTCTGGCTGGTGCGTGACCGGCTCGGCGTCAAGCCGCTGTACTACACCCACCAGGACGGGCGCCTCGTGTTCGGCTCGGAGATCAAGGCGCTGCTCGCCGTGCCGGGGATCTCGCGAAGCCTCGACCCGGTCGCGCTCGACGCCTACCTCGCACTCAACTACGTGCCGGGGCCGCGGACGATCTGGCAGGGCATCGAGCAGGTGCCGCCGGGACACATCCTCACCACGACCGGTCGCGATCACACGATCGAGCCCTACTGGGACGTCCGCTTCGGCCGCGACCGCTACACGAGCCGCACGCAGGCCATCGCCGACATCCGGGCGCTGTGTGACGATGCGGTGCGGCTGCGGCTGGTCTCGGACGTGCCGCTCGGCGCCTTCCTGAGCGGCGGGCTCGACTCGTCGGCCATCGTGCACTTCATGCGGCCGCGCCACGCCGGCCCGCTGCACACGTTCAGCGTGCGGTTCGCCGAGGGCTCCTTCGACGAGGGGCCCTTCGCCGCCATGGTGGCGCGTCAGTACGACCTGACGCATCACGAGGTCCTGTGCCGCGCGGCCGACGTCACCAGCAGCCTCGACCGGCTCGTCCACCACGCCGACGCGCCGGTCGCCGACATCTCCATGGTGCCGATGTACAAGCTCGCGCAGGCGACGCGTGAGCACGTGACGGTGGTGCTGTCGGGCGACGGCGGCGACGAGGTGTTCGGCGGCTATCCGATCTACCACGCCGATCGGGCGGCGCGCGTGTGGCGCGCCTTGCCGCGCTGGTTCCGCGATCGGCTCGTGCGGCCGCTGATCGACGCGCTGCCGGCCTCGACCAGCAAGATGAGCCTCGACTACGCGCTGCGCCAGTTCGTGGCGGGCGCGGGCGAGGCGCCGGAAACCGCGCACTACAGCTGGCGCATGATCAGCGGGAAGGAGGAGCGCCAGGCCCTGCTGCGGCCCGACGTCCACGCCGACGCCACGCGGCAGCACGCGCCGGAGGCGCCGTTCCTGCAAGCCTACGTCGCATCGGGTGCCACGGATCTCCTCGACCGTCTGTTCTACGTCGACGTCAAGACGTTTCTCGCCGATTCGATCCTGCCCAAGGTGGACCGCATGACGATGGCGTTCGGACTCGAGGCACGGACGCCCTGGCTCGACTACCGGATGGTGGAACTGGGCGCGCGCATCCCGCCGCGGTGGAAGCTGCGCGGGCGCGACACCAAGGTCATCTTCAAGCAGGCGATGCGCGGGCTGGTGCCAGGTCCGATCGTCTCGCGCCCCAAAGCCGGCTTCCACGCGCCGCTCGCGTCGTGGTTCCGCGGCGAGTTGCGGCCGCTGCTGCGCGAGAGCCTGTCGCCCGAGGCGCTGCGCGTGCTGCCGGAACTGCAGCCCGCTGCCGTGCAGGCGCTGGTCGAGGCGCACGTCAACGGGCGGGCCAACCACGCCTTCAAGCTCTGGGGACTGGCCACCCTCGTCCACTGGGCGCGCGCGTGGCGCCGATGACCCGCATGCCCGAAGCCGTTTCGATCATCGTTCCGGTGTTCAACGAGGAAGGCGCCATCGCGTCGACGATCGCCGCGATCGACGCCACGATGCGGGCCGAAGGCCGCGAGTACGAGGTGCTGGTCGTCGACGACGGGTCGACCGACGGTACGGCGCGGGTGCTGTCAGGCGCATCGGCCCGGGTCGTGCGGCATCGCGCCAACCGCGGCTACGGCGCCTCGCTCAAGACCGGTCTGCGCGCCACGACCCATCCGCTCATCGCGATCCTCGATGCCGACGGCACCTATCCGATCGGCCGGCTGCCCGACCTGCTGGCGCGATCGGCCGACGCCGACATGGTGGTCGGCGCCCGCACCGGTGCGAGCGTGCACGTGCCGGCGATGCGACGGCCGGTCAAGTGGATGCTGACGCGCGTGGCCAACCTCTTGAGCGGCCACCGCATTCCTGACCTCAACTCCGGCATGCGCGTCTTCCGCCGCGACCTGGCAATGCGCTTCTTCGGCCTGTACCCGGACGGCTTCTCGTTCACGTCGACGATCACCCTGGCCAGTCACATCAACGGCTATCGCGTCGAGTACGTGCCGATCGACTACTACCGCCGCACCGGCGCCTCGTCGATCCGCCCGGTGCGCGACACGCTGAACTTCCTGCTGCTGATCGTCCGGATGGTCGTGACGTTCCGGCCGCTCAACGTGTTCCTGCCGACCGCCGCCATGCTGCTGGGGCTCGGCGTGGTGAAGGCGGCGCTGGACTTCAGCCGCACCGGTGCGTTCGGCACCGCGTCGGCCATCCTCATCCTGGCGGCGCTGCAGATCGCGCTGATGGGCCTGCTCGCCGACCTCGTCACCCGCCGCACCAATCTGTAGCCGTCGGTCGGCCTACGGCCTACGGCCTACAGCCTACGGCCTACAGCCTACGGCCTCAGGTAGGCTGCAGGCTACAGGCTGCAGGCTGCACGTCCGGCCTCTACGTGCAGATGAAGACGGCGTTTATGCGCGCGGCAGCGTGATGGTGAAGAGGGCGCCGCCGTCGGCGCGGTTCTGCGCGCTCACCGTGCCGCCGTGCAACTCGACGAGATGCCGGACGATCGACAAGCCAAGGCCGGTGCCGCCCGAGTCGCGGGCCCGAGCCTTGTCCACGCGATAGAAGCGCTCGAAGATGCGCGGCAGTTCCGCATCGGGAATGCCGCTGCCGGTGTCGGCGACGGTGATCCGGACGTGCTGCGCGTCGGCCGCTGCGCCCAACTCGATGCGGCTGCCTTCCGGCGTGTACGCCGAGGCGTTCTCCACCAGGTTGCGCAGCACGTCGTGCAGCTTGGCCGGATCGCACCGCATCGTCAGCGTCAGCGGCGCGACAGCGTGGCTCACCTGCTGCCGGCGTGCGTCGGTCAGCGTCTGCAGATCGCCGGTGACGCCGGCAAAGAGGCCCTCGACCGAGACGTCGGCGAGTTCGAGCGCCTCCTGGCCGGCGTCCAGACGCGCCAGTCGCAGCAGGTCCTTGACCAGCCGCTCCATCCGCGTCGAGTGCCGCGCGATGATCTCGAGGAACCGCGTCGTCTCCGTGTCGTGGGCGGGGCCGTCGAGCAGCGCCTCGACGTAGCCGCGGATCGCGGTGAGCGGCGTCCGCAACTCGTGCGAGACATTGGCGACGAAGTCACGACGGATGCGATCGGCGCGCCGCAGGTCCGTGATGTCGTGCAGGACGAGCACGGCGCCGCGGCTGCCCGGCGTGATCGCCGGCGAGCAGCGGGCGATGAACGTCTGACCCGCATCACGGCCGAACGCGAGCTCGAGCCCGCCCGGTTGTTCGCCCTGCAACGCCTGCGTGATCTGCAGCGCGATGTCGGGGTGGCGGATCAACTCGACGTAGCGCCGGCCGATCGGCGACCCGTCGAGCCGCAGCAGGCGCCGCGCCGCCTCGTTGGCGATCTGTACCTGTCCCTGGTCGTTGACGACGATCACGCCCTCGACCATGCCCGACAGCACGGCTTCCAGGCGGGCCCGGTCGCGGACCAGATCGCCAAGGCGAGCCTCGAGCGCAGCGCCGGCCGTGTTGACGGCGCGGGCCACGCGCCCGACGGCGTCGCCGCGGGTCTCGGGGAGCACCGCCCGCGGCTCGCCCTTGCCGATCGCGCGGATCGCCGTGACCACGTCACTGATCCGGTCGTCGACGATGGTCGAGGCCATCCAGGCGGTGATGACCGCGGAGAGCGCCGCGGTGAGGACGCCAATCGTGCCGATGCGGAGGAGGAAGCCGACAGACGTCTCGAGCGGCTCCTCCGTGACCCAGGCCACCGCCACCGTGAACAGCGGCGTGAACAGTGCCGTCTGCAGCGCGGTGAGCAGGACGAAGGTGGGAGTGCGCAAGGTGCCTCGTGGCACGCGCGTCGTCGTCGGCGAGCTGACGCGGGTGTGACCCGAGTGTAACGGGGGCGTGACGGGATCGGGAAGGACGGGCACGAACCCGACGATCGTAGGCACCGCGTGCGACGGCGCCGTGACGCTCGGGGAACGCCGAACGGAGAACGCCGAACGCCGAACGCCGAACGTCGGAACCCGGAACCCGGAACCCGGTTCCCGGAACTAGCGAAGCTTGTAGCCGAACTGCTTGACGGTCTCGATCGCGTCGGCGAGCACCGGGATCTTCTCGCGCAGGCGGCGGACGTGGACGTCCACGGTCCGCGAGCCGCCGGTGTACTGGTAGCCCCAGACGTCGGTGAGCATCAGGTCGCGCGACAGCACACGGCCGCGATGCTCGAGGAAGTACTGCAGGAGCAGGAATTCCTTGGCGGTGAGCCGAACTTCGCGGCCCTGGACCGACACCACGTGCTGGTCGAGTTGCATGCGGATGTCG
>CBIHOS010000282.1:0-4887 GCA_966211945.1 uncultured bacterium | reverse complement strand
TCGCTGAACACGTCGAGCGCCGCAACACCGGCCTCCCGATGGCCGTTGCCGGTCGCCTTGACGCCGCCGAACGGGAGATGCACCTCGGCCCCGATCGTCGGCGCGTTGACGTAGAACAACCCCGTGTACACGTCTCGCATCGCCGTGAACGCGTTGTTGATGTCCTGCGTGTAGATGGCTGCCGACAAACCATAGGCGACATCGTTGGCGACCGCAACTGCTTCGTCGAGCGAGCTGATGCGTAGGACGGAGACTACGGGTCCGAAGATCTCCTCGCGCGCAATCCGCATCGTCGGCGTGACGTCGGCGAAGATGGTCGGGGCGTGGAACCAGCCGTGCATGTGCGCGCCGTCGCCGAGGCGGCCGCCGCCGAGCGCGAGCCTCGCGCCCTCCGCTTGCCCGAAGCCGACGTACTCGACGACCCGCGCCAACTGCGCTTCGTGAATCGACGGCCCCATCTGCACACCGGCGGCGCGCCCGTCGCCCACCACCAGCTGCCGGGCCCGGGCGATGAAGCGCTCGAGGAACTCGTCGTACACGGCCTCGTGGACGAGGACGCGGCTCGCCGCCGTACACCGCTGCCCGGTCGTGCCGAAGCCGCCCCACACGGCGCCGTCCACCGCCAGGTCGAGCCGTGCATCGTCCATGACGATGATGACGTTCTTGCCGCCCATCTCGAGATGGACCTTCTTGAACGAGCGGGCGCAGACCTCGTTGATTCGACGGCCGGTCTCGGTCGAGCCGGTGAACGACACCACGGCGACGTCCGGATGCTCGACGATCGGCGCCGCGGCGCTCGGGCCGTCGCCCATCACGAGATTGAGCACGCCGGCCGGCAGGCCCGCGTCGATCAGCGTCTGGACGAAGTTGATCGCGGTGAGCGGCGCTTCCTCGGCCGGCTTGAACACCACCGTGTTGCCGCAGATCAGCGCCGGCAGGATCTTCCAGGACGGCACCGCCATCGGGAAGTTCCAGGCGGTGATCATTCCGCACACGCCGATCGGCTGGCGCACCGACATCGCGAACTTGTTGCGCAGTTCCGAGGGCGTGGTCTGTCCGAACAGGCGACGGCCCTCCCCCGCCATCAGGAAGCTCATGTCGATGGCTTCCTGGACGTCGCCGGCCGTCTCGGCCAGGACCTTGCCCATCTCGCGCGTCATGTCGTCGGCGAAGCGGTCCTTCCGCTCCTTGAACAGCTGCGCGGCGCGGTACAGGATCTCGGCGCGGGCCGGGGCCGGCACGAGCCGCCACGTCGTGTACGCACGCGCGGCGGCCGCAACCGCCGCGTCGACGTCCTCGCGTCCCGACTCGGGGAACAGGCCGATCAGGTCCCGATGGTCGGCCGGGTTACGGTTCTCGTAGGTCGCTCCGCTGCGCGCGGGCACCCATTGCCCATCGATGTAGTTGAGGTAAGTTGTCGACACGGCGCTATTCTAGGCGCAGGGCGCGCACCGGCAGATGGTGCGCGCCAGATAGCCGGAGCCTCATGGATCAGCAGCGTCAGCGTCCCCGCGTGCCCCTGCCACAGGGCCTCAGCGGCGAAGTCACGGTGTACCGCCCGATCACGGTCACCGACCTGTCGCTGTCCGGGGCCAGGGTCGACACCCCGGAACCGTTGCGCGTCGACTCCATCCGCGCGTTCCGCCTGAATCTGGGCGAACAGACGATCGTGCTCAAGGGCCGCGTCGCGCACGCCAGCGTCCGCACGCTCGACGATCACATGGTCATCTACAGCTCCGGCATCGAGTTCCTCGACGTCAGCCCGCAGGCGCAGCTGGCGCTCGAACGCTTCCTCGATCGCGTTGGCGGCGTCGTGCTCACCGCCGAGCACGGGGATATTCACTAGGGGACCGGGTGCCGGGTGCCGGGTGCCGGGTACCCGGTACCGGTGCGTAGGCGTCGGACTCTCATGACGTCCCGAGGGTCGGCCTACAGCCGACAGCCTACGGCCTACAGCGTCAGGTAGGCTACAGGCTACAGGCTGCGACCATATTGGACGGCCCGGCAGGCCGTCCCTACCGACACTCCTACTTCGTCGTGATCGTGACGGGCGTACGCGGCGGGTTGACGTAGGCCGAGACGACGCTCTCGTGACCGCCCGGGCCGATCGCGGCGACGCCGAACACGTAATCGTCGATTGACGCGTCTGGCAGGACGATCCCGGTGACGTCGCCGACGAGGCGATCGAACTGCCAGTCGGGCGTCCAGGCCTCGCGCCAGAAGATGCGGTAGCCCACCGCACCTGGCGACGCCGTCCAGCGCAGCCGCGCGTCGTAGCCCGACGGCTGCCGGTCGAGGAGCGGCGCGCCGCGCTCGCTCGTGACGACCGGCGCGGCCGGGGCCAGCGCCATCGCGGCCACGCCGGCGACGTTGACCCGCGTGTTGCGCGCCAGATACGCCGCGTCGACGCCGTCGGGGGTGTCCTCGGTCATGTGCTGCCGGCCGAAGTGCTCGTTGGCTTCGCTGAAGCGCACGCCGGCGAAGCCGCGCTGGTTGAATGCCGTGTGGTCGCCGCCGCGGCCGAAGCGATCGTGCCGGGCGATGAGCCGGACGCGGTGCGACGGGATGTACCGCGACGCCTGCCGCTGGATGTAGCGCGCCAGCTGTCGCGAGGGCGAGTCCTCCGGCCCTTCCGAGAACACCCGCACCGATTCGCCGTCGACCAGACCGTTGCCGCCGTGCGAGTTGCCGATGATGTCGTTGTTGAAGACGGCGTCGATCGCCATCTTCTCGGCGACGGCGCGCTGCGCGTGCAGGTGCGCCCCGACCAGCCCCTGCTCCTCGCCCGCGAACGCGACGAACACGAGCGTCGCGTCGAACGCCATTCCGCTCTGCACCAGCACCCGCGCCGCCTCCATCGTCAGCGCCGTGCCGCTGCCGTCGTCATTGGCGCCGGGCGCGGGGTTGTCGCCGGCCGTCCAGTCGAAGCCGCCGCCGCTTGCGGACGCCGGACGCGCGGCGCGCGCCACGGTGTCGTAGTGGCCGCTCACGTAGATGCGGCGCCGGCTGCGGCCGGGCAGCACGGCGACGACGTTGCGCAGCCGCACGTCGCGGGTGACGCGCTGGCCCTGCGCCGGGAGGTCGTAGTCGTCGAAGGCGACCTGCAGGCGCGGCCCGTACGAACGGAACTGGTCGGCGATCCATTGCGCGGCGGCGCCGATCCCGCGCGCCGGGTCGTCCTGTGACGACAGCAGGTGCCTGGTGCCGAAGGACGCGAGCTTCTCCACCGTCGCCTGCAACTGCTCGGGCGAGACGTCGGCGAGCACCTTCTGGATGCGGGGATCGACGTCCTGGGCACGGGCGGCCGGCGACGCGAGGACGAGGCCCGCGAGCGCGGCGAGCAGGCATGCGGATAGGCGCATGCCGCGGGAGCTTATCAAGACTGGGTGCCGGGTACCGGGGTCGGGGATCGGGGGATCGGGCGCCCGGTTGGACGTTGGTAGGGGCACGTCCCCGACGTGCCCTGTCAGGGCGGCTCGGGGAGCCGCCCCTACCTTACCCGCACGTGCTGCAGGTAGTCGCCCGATTCGATCCGCTGAGCGCCACCGAGCGGCGCGTTGTAGAAGTAGACCCAGGCGTCGACGATATCGCCCGATTCGAGCTGGACGGGGCAGAGATGCCGTGTGTAGAGGCTCTGCGCGATGTGGCCTTCGCGGTAGCCCTCGATCTCGTCGAGCGCGGCGAGCACGCCCGGCGGGTCCTCCATCTCGTACACCTCGCCCCACACCGTGCCGTCTGGATCGGGGATGGCGGCCGGGTAGATGCCGAGGTCGTAGAGCGTGGCTCGAATCCAGCCGCGCCGGCGATGACGCAGCTTGCCTTCGATGCCCGCGCGCCGGCGCCGGTCGAAGCCGGTCAACAACGTGCCGTAGAAGAACGCAGCAGTGCTCACGGATGCCTGTGTCCGGGTCGGGGGCTCGCGAGCTCGACCACCGCGAACGGGGGAGCGTCCGTGAGCCATCACCAGACCACGGCCTTGGAAGACTCGCATCGTCGGGCGACGCGCAGTCGGAATGCCACCTGCGCATATCAGACGCAGACAGCCAAGTCGTGGCCGATCGTCAGTCGTGGATCGCACGAAGCTGCCGGTTGCGGCGTGTCCGAATCACGGAGTCTAGCAGAGAAGCCACGGGCCGGACGAGGTTGCCCCCGCCCGGCCCGTGTCATGTCCAGTGGCGCGCCAGTGGCGGCGAGCCGTCGCGGCGCGTCGCCGCGGTCCTAGTTCTCGGCGTGCCGGCGGTCGTGCAGCTGCTGGACGTGATCGCCGCGCACCGCGTGCGCCTGCTTGACGAGGACGTCGAGCATCTCGGACGGCAGCGTCACGTGCAGGGCCACGCCGTTGCCCGTGCCTTCGACCTGCACGGTGTTGAGGAGCGGCTTGAACTCCGGCTTGCTGTCGATCTGGAGGCGGGCCAGGGCGAGCACGCCCTGCACGACTTCACGCATGTTCTTGCCGGCTTCCTCGTCCTTGCCTTCGGCGCGGAGGGTGGCCTGCAGGCCGCCGTTCAAGTATCCGGAGGCGGCGAACCACTTGACCTCGGGCATCTGCTGCAGCACCTGCGCGCCGACCTCGCCGGCCGGGTTCAGGCCGAACGCCTTCGGGCGGCCGATCGCCCAGACCGTGGAGTTCTGGTCCACGCTCTCCAGCATGCGGAGGAACTCGGGGTCGCTGGTGATGCTCGCGGTGGCGCCCGGGCTGCCGGCGTTGCGGTCGATGGCGGCCTTGACGGCCGGCTCGGCGCCGACGATCACGAGGTTGGCGTTTACCAGCGCGATGACCGGGTTGAAGTGCTTCCGGACGGTCGGCGCGGTGGTGCCATCGGGCACGGCCTCGGCTTCGGCCTCGTGCTCGGGGGCGAGCAGCAAGCGGGCGCCGTTGTACTCGCC
>CBIHOS010000281.1:0-4913 GCA_966211945.1 uncultured bacterium | reverse complement strand
GTCAAGGAGAAGGTCGGCCTTCGGGCAACCGGCCGGGGACAGGACATCGGGAGGTCAGGAGGCAGGAGGCAAGGCGTTCCCCGCTTGTCCCGCCGTAGCGGCGCGAAGGCGGAAACGGCCCATCGACACGGCAGCGGCCGATCAGGCCGACGTCCATTACGCCACGGCGTCAGGACGCCTCGGGGAGGCGCCCCTACCAGCGTGACCCCGCATCACCAACACCCCGCCATCTTCCGCGGGTCGGGGCCGTTCAGGAACGCAGCCTGTAGCCCGCAGCCGAGTCTGTCGTTCGCCGTCCGCCGTCCGCCGTCCGCCGTCCGCCGTTCGTCGTTCGTCGTTCGTCGTTCGTCGTTCGTCGTTCGTCGTTCGTCGTTAGTCGTTAGTCGGTCGTCGTTCCGGTAGGGTGTAGGCCGCTAACATTTCGGCCCTGTGGTGAGGCCGAACGCGATGCCGGTGCCGAGCAGGGCGCCCTCGAAGGCGCTGACGACGAGGCGCGTCACTGGACGCAGCCGCTCCTCGCCGAGCAGCCTGGCCAGCGGCTCGAGTCCCACCTGGGAGCCGGCAAACGCCGTCGCCATCAGGTCGAGGCTCGATCCCACCAGATGCCGGCCGGCGAGCGCCAGGACGGTGGCGCCGAGGGCAGCGGCAAGGCCCGTGATCGCGGCGACGCGCCAGCGCGCGTGTCCGCGCGGCGCCGCCATGCCGCCCTGCGCGAGCCGCCGCGTGCCGATCGCATAGCCGATGCCGGTCGCGGCGCCGAGCACGAGACCTTCGACCGGCCCGCCCATGTCGGGGACGTCGCGGCCGAAGAGCCCGGCCAGCACGGCGCGAGCCGCATGATGCGCCACCCAGCCGGTGCTCAGGCCGGTGATCGCGCCGCCGGCGGCAAGGCCTATCGCACGCGCCGAACGGGCGATCGCCTCGGCGGCGGCCAGTCCGGTGCCGATGCCGGCCCCGGCAATCGCACCCGCCAGCGCACCCACGAGCGCCATCGTCAAGGCGACCCGCGCGTCGCTCCCGCCCGGCAGCAGGCGCAGCGCCACGCCGCCGGCCAGACCGCCGAGCGTCCCCGCCGTTGCGGCGCCCAGCGCCGCGGCCGCCCAGCGGACCGATGCCAGCGCGCGCGCCTGGCGCGACCGCCGCGCGATCACCGCGCCAATCACGCGCCAGCGTCCCGGCACGCCGATCAGAGGCACCGGGCCGGCGCCGGGTGTGTCCCACCGCGCGTCGCGCATGACGGCACGCGCCTCTTCGTGGCCAGGGCGCTGTCCGAGCCGGCGCAAGGCTTCCGCCGTGCCGAGTTCGTGGAGCGCGATTGCCGCGTCGTAGCGCTGCTCGTCGCTCGCGCCGCCGTGGCCCTGCTCGCGCAGCAGCACGTGCAGGAGCGATTCGTAAGGATCGGACGACAGGGTGGCGGGCTCGACGACGGGGGCAGCCGCGGCCACCGGCCCGGCATCGTCTTCCTCGACGACCGGCGTGTACACGAACTGGTAACCGCGGCGCGACACGGTGCGCAGGAAGCGCGGCTCGCGCGAATCGTCGTCGAGGGTACGGCGGATGGTGCGGACGGCCTGCGTCAGCGCGCTCTCGGACACGACGACGTCGGCCCAGACGCTGGCGAAGATCTCCTGCTTGGTCACGGCGCGATCGCGCTGCTCGACCAGCAGCACGAGCAGATCGAAGTAGCGCGGGATGAGCGGCACGACGCGGCCGCCATCGGCCAGGACACGACGCGCCGGAGACAGCACGAAGTCCCCAAACCGGTACCGCACGGGCAAATGCTAGCGCAAGCGGGCGGGCGGCCGGGCGCTGCCGCCCGGCCGTGCCGGTGTCACCTCAACTGCAGGTCGGGCATGATCTTGCCGGCGAACAGGCGACGGCAGGGCACGATGAGCAGGCGCGTCCACTGCGCCGCGCGCGAGACGCGGGCGCTGTCGGTCGCAATCCCGGTGTTGGCGTACATCTGCCGGTAGATCTTCGAGATCAACAGGAACGCGAGCCGCGACTTGAACGACTGCAGGATGCGCGACCGGCGCCAGATGCTGCGGGTCGAATAGAAGCGGTCCCAGACGCCTTGCGTGCGCGTCCTGATCTGATCCGCGCTCATCACCGGGTGCTCGACGTAGACCTTCGGACGCAGCGACTGCGGAATCAGCCAGTGCCGGGTCACCGGGATGCCCGAGACCTCCGCCACCGTATCGCCCTGCTTCTTCTCCCAGGCCGCGAAGTCGAGCGTGCCGGGGTACGGCGTCAGCATGACGAACTGCGCGAAGGCCAGGTCGGCCCGCTCGGCCACCGACAGGCACAGGTCGAACGTCTCGGCCCGATCGCTCGGCAAGCCGAAGATGAACGAACCCAGGACGTGCACGCCGTGCGCGCGGAACCGCTTGAGCCGCTCGACCAGCGCTTCGCCGCTGGCGTTGAAGCCCTTGTAGACGTCCTTGAGACCTTCGGGCGTCACCGATTCCACGCCGACGAGCGCGCCCTTGATGTGGGCCTCGCGCATGGCGTCGAGGAACTCGGGGTCCTCGGCCGCCTCCATCGTGATCTGCGTGAAGAACACGGTGTCGTCGGGCAGACGGGCCAGGGCCCGCATCAACTCGAAGCGCTCGTCGCGCACCTTCTGCAGCTGTTCGAGCGTCCGCGTGTCGGCCCGCCGTGCCGCCATCCGCAGGTCTTCCAGCGTGACCGGGTAGAAGTTGTCGTCGGCCAGGGCGATGAAGCGGAAGCCGCGGCGGCGCAGGTCGAGGATCTCGTTGACCACGACGTCCACGGCGCGCTGCCGCGGGCGTTGCCCGTCGGTGCGCCAGACCGAGCAGAACGAGCAGTGCTTCGGGCAGCCGCGGATGGTCTGCACCGACGCCCACATGTACTTGCCCTGCGGCAGCAGATCCCAGCGTCCGGGCAGGAACTCCTCGCCCTCGATGCGGCCGCCGTCGTACTGCGGCTGCAGGCGTCCCTCCACGCAGTCCTTCAGCACCTGCGGCCAGATGCGATCGCCGTCGGCGGTGACCACCGCGTGCGCCCCGCCCCGCTCGCGCGCCTCGTCGGGATACAGGGTGGCGTGGATGCCGCCGTAGATGACCGTGGCGCCCGCGGCGCGCGCGGCAGTCCCCACCTCGTAGCCGCGCAGCGCGTTGCCCGTATGGATGCTGATGCCGACGATGTCGCCGGCCTCGACGACGGCAAAGTCGAGTGGTTCGAGGGTTTCGTCGCAGAGCAGCGGCAGGCCGAACTCGGCGGGCGTGGCGGCAGCCAGCACGTAGAGCCAGCGCGGCGCGATGACACCGGTGCCGAACGCGACGTGACTGGGATTGACGAGATGGACGCTCACGAGATCTCCGGAAGTGCCACCAGCTCCTGCATTCCGGCAGGACCCGGTCGAACGGCGGCGCACCGCCGGGTGGTCGTCGGGGCTCACAGGAGACGACACGCGGCCCCGTGGGCTACCGCGGTCTCGGCTTGTGACGCCCGCGCCGCGCGCGGGGCCGTAGGCTGACTCGACGGACCGCAGCCTATCACGATGCGGCCGGCGTGCGTGTTACACTGGACCCCTTTCGGAAGTTCGCCGCTACGTTATCCCGCGCCAGTGCAGTTGGCCTCGACGGCTCTTCCTGCGTGACGACAACGCCGAGCGCATGGGCGCTCTGGCAGATTTCCCACCACCCGCGACGCGCAGGTCCTTCGAGGACCGCAGGAGTTTGCAGAATGAGCACGAAGTTGTACGTTGGAAACCTTCCATTCGAGACGACCGAGGCGGACCTCGAGTCGCACTTCGCCCCGGCCGGCACCGTGGCCTCCGTGAGCGTCATGCGTGACCGCGAGACGGGACGAGCCCGCGGCTTCGCCTTCGTCGAGATGGGCAGCGGCGCCGAGGCGCAGGCGGCCATCGCGCAGTTCCACGACCAGCCCTTCGGCGGACGTCGCCTGACCGTCAACGAGGCGCGGCCCCAGATGCCGCGCAGCGGTGGCGGCGGCGGCGGCTACGGCGGTGGTGGCGGCGGCTACGGCGGCGGAGGCGGTGGCGGTCGGACGCGCCGCGAGCCGCGCTGGTAGGCGCTCGCGTTTTCGTGGACCATCGCGGGGCCGGCCCATCGGCCGGACCCGCCCCATCCGCCGCTGCGACGGCCGACACAGGAGCTGCCTGATGTCCTTCCGATCGTCGTCGCCAGCGAAGGGCGCCACGCCCCAGGACGAGGCGCTTCCCGTCGCCTGTCCGTCATGTTCGTCAGCCGCCATCGTCGCCGCGGCCAAGGTGCCGAGCGCCGGCGGCTACTGGCGGTGCACCGCCTGCGGCGAAATCTGGAGTCCGGCCCGACGGACCACCACCCGCTCCCACGGCTGGCGCGCCTGATCACGCCATCGGCACTCGGGATGCTACGGCGTCCAGGGGTGCCTGCCAGGACCGGTGCCCGGCAGACCGCGGCGCCCTTTCAGCGTGCCTGCGCGCGCCGCGCCCGCACCGCGTCCGCAGCGACCGGCGCCGCCCCGTTGCCCCACGCCTGCCGCACGTAGGTCAGGATCGCCGCGAGCTGATCGTCGGAGAGCGACGCCAATGGCGGCATGCTGGGGAACGCCGGATCCTCGTCGCGCCCGTTCAACACGATGTCGATCAACACCGGCGCCGGTCCGGTGACGTTCGCGGCGCCCGCCAGCGGCGGCGCCAGCGACGGCAAGCCGCGCCCATCCGCCTGGTGACAGGCCGCGCAGATCGCGTAACCGCTGCGGCCCTGCTCGACGAGCGCCGCCGTTGCGGCGTCGCGCGGCGCGGTCGGCGCCGTGGCCGGCGCCGGGGCCGCCCCCCAGGGACCGTCCGCAAACGCGGTGCGCTGCCACACCCGCCCCCCCCCGGGGTCCGACCTCAGGCGCCCGAGCGCGGCAGGGTGAAGGCGAACGTCGAGCCCTTGCCGGGC
>CBIHOS010000280.1:0-4994 GCA_966211945.1 uncultured bacterium | reverse complement strand
CGACAGAGGCCTAACAATTCGTTCAAGGGGATGCCGCTTCGCGGCACCCCTTAAAACCTGCGGTATGCGCGCTGGTGGGATCTCTTGGGATTGCTCTACCTTTTCTCCAGTGTCGACTACACATCGAGACTCACCGCCGCAGCAGGGTTCAGGCGCTTGGCCACGTCGGGCAGCGCCTCGACGGCGGCCAGGGCCTCGGCCTTCTCGCAGAGTTCCTGCTGCACGGTGGCGTTGGCCCAGCGCTTCCAGTCGTCGGCGCTGCGCAGATCGCGTACCACGTCCATCAGCCGCGCCTGCGCCTTCTTGAGCCGTTCGACGATCGCCGTCTGGTCGTCGCGCGAGGGCAGCGCGCCGAGCGATTCGGCGGTGCTCCGGGCGTCGCGGAGCGCCTGGTCGGCATCCTTCAGCGGGAGGTCCGGACGGGCCGCGACGGCCTCGATGCGGTCGCAGGCCTCGGCGGCGCGACGCAGGTTCTCGGTTCGCGTCGCCGTTTCCTGTTCGCGCAGCGCCGCGGTGCGCGAGGCGATCGTCGCTTCGGCCGCCTTGACACGCGTGACCAGCACCGGATCCACCGCCGCGCCGTCGCGCGCCAGCGCCGTCCAGCGCTTGAGGAGGTCGGCCCACTGCCGGTGCGCGTCGGGAAGGTCGTCGACGTTGGCGAGTTGTTCGGCCTCGGCCGCCAGTGTCGTGAGCTGGGCATGCCGCTCGGCATCGGCCAGCCGCGCCGCGAGTCGCGCCCGCTGCCGGGCCACCGCGGCGAGGAACCGCTGGTTCACCGCATCGCTGCTCGGCTCGCCTTCGGCGTCGAGTGCGCCCCAACCGGCCTGCGCGGTCGTGACCGCGTCCTCGATGTCGTCGCCGGTGTAGTCCTCGAGCACCTGGCAGACCTCGGCGCGCCGCGCATCCTGCGCCGCGCGGGCCTCGGCCTCCGCCTGGGCGGCGGCTTTCTCGGCTCGCAGCTGCTCGTACCGCGCACGGGCGGCCGCGACCGCGGCATCGAAGCGCGTCTGGAGCAGCGACAAGTCCTCGTCGCCCGTCGCCAGTTGCTGCCAGGCGTCGACCGCGGCGTCCAGCGGCGCCTGGATCGCGTCGGCCCGCGATTCCTGCGAGAGGCCCTCGACCATCTCGCACAGGCGTTCGCGATTGAGTTCGCCAGCCGGCGCCGCCGTCTCCACCGGGGCCGGCTGCTGCTCACGCAGCCGGGCCCGGGCCCGACGCGAGACCAGCTTGTTCCTGGCGCGATTGGCCACCTGTTCCAGCGCATCCGCTGCCGTGAGCGACTCCAGCGCCGACAGCGCCACGTCCTTGTGCTCGCTGTTCAGCGCCACGAGCAGCCGTTCGGCCGGATCGGTGATCAGCGCCAGCGCGGCCAGGCGGATGCCGCCATCCACAGACCTGCCGGCGACGCTGCCGACCAGCCGCGGGGCCGAGAGGCGGCGCAGCGCCGCCAGGCCGATCGCCTCGGCGTCGGTCGTGCGTGCGATGACCGCGAGATCCCGCTCGTCGTCCAGCGCCGCCAACGCCTCGAGGGCTTCGGACTCCTGGCTGCCGTCGGTCGCCAGGTCCATGAGCAGCTTGCGCGCCTCGGCCCGCACGCCTTCGTCCATGTCGCTGCGGGCCACGCTGGCCAGCGTGGCGATGTCCTCGACTCGGGCCACGGCACGTCGTCGCACGCCGGCGTCGGCGTCCTCGCGGGCCAGCGTGCGCAGCACGTCCTGGGCGTCGTCGCCGAGCTCGTTGACCGCCTCGAGCCGCACGGCCGGGTCGGCATGCTTCCACTTGGGCTGCCGGAAGCGATCGAAAAGGGACATGGCTGACGGTTCTCCGGAAGGTTGCCCAGCGCGGCTGGCGGCCGCGCGACAGACCCGGTAGTCTACCCTTCAATCCTGACGTCTGCCACCTCGCGCCTCGACCCATCGGGGCCGTCGGGCTATCGTGTACCCCGCATGGCGCTTTCGCCCCGCCCCACGTACTTCGACCGCTCGATCATCGAGGGGTCCCTGGGCCGGGTCGTCTGGCGGCTCGCCTGGCCGACGATGCTGCAGAACGCGCTGGGCGGCCTGCAGGGCATCATCGACCACGCGATGGTGGGCCATTTCGTCGGCTACACCGCCAATGCCGCCATCGGCGTCAGCTGGCAGATCTTCCTCGTCGTCATCGTCTTCATCAGTTCGCTGTATGCCGGGATGGGTGTCCTCGTGGCGCGCTTCGCCGGCGCCGGCGACCGCGACTCCGTCGATCGGGCGGTCGGGCAGGCGTTCCTCGTATCGCTGGTGCTGGCCGGCGTCGTCATGGCGCCGGTCGGCTACGTGCTGTCGCCGTGGCTGCTGCTGTTCGTCAACGCGGCACCGGAGGTGCGCGAGGTCGCGCTGCCCTTTCTGCGGCTGATGTTCGTCGGCGGCATCGGGCTGCTGACCTTCTTCCTGCTCGGCGGCGCGTTCCGTGCGGCCGGCGATCCGCGGACGCCGCTGCGGCTCGGCATCCTGCTCACCGCGCTGAACGTCGTCTTCAACGTCGTGCTGATTCGCGGTCTCGGCCCCATCCCCGCGTTTGGCGCGACAGGGGCGGCGATCGGGACCGTGTCGGCGTCGCTGATCGTTGCCGTGCTCGGGCTGCTGAAGATGAAGTCGCCCGACGCGGCCGTGCATCTGCCGAGCCTCACCGCACTGCGTCCCGACTGGCGGCTGATCCGGCAACTGTTCAAGTTCGGGCTGCCGACCGGGATCCAGGGCGTGGCGATGAACGTCGGCGGCGTCTTCCTGCTTCGCTACATCGGCGCGCTGCCGCAGAGCGCGCACGCGCAGGCGGCCTACGCCATCTCGTACACGGAGCTCTTCTCCCTGATCACGTTCACGTCGGTCGGCGTGATGGGCGCGACGGCGGCGGTGGTCGGGCAGAACCTCGGGGCCGGCCACCTCGATCGCGCCTGCCAGTCGGTGGTCGTCAGCGCCCGCCTGGCGTTCGGCGTCGCCGTCGGCGTCGGACTGCTCTTCCTGCTCGTGCCCAATGCGCTGCTCGCGATCTTCGGCGTGGACGATCCGGAGACGGCGGCGATCGGCCGCAGCCTGCTGCGCCACCTCGCCGTGTCGGGGCTGTTCGTGACCGTGGCGCTCGCATACACGGGCGCCCTGCAGGGATCGGGCGACACCCGCAGCCCGCTGTACATCTCGCTCGTCTCCCAGGTGCTGGTGCCGCTCGGGCTCTGTGCGCTGTTCCAGCAGGTCGGCACGTTCGAGCCCGTCGACATCTGGCGCGCCATCGTCGTCGGCCACATGACGCGCTGCGTGCTGTCGTACGCGCGGTTCCGTCAGGGCAAGTGGCAACGCATCGTCGTGGACGTCGGCCAACGGGTGTCCGACACGCCTCGACCGGAGGTCACGTAAGCGATGAGCAACGCCAATCGGCACGTGGTGGCCATCTTCGGCGGCGCCTGCGCGGGCTCGACCGCCGCCGACATCCTCGCGGCCCACGACGTCGAAGTCGTCGTCTTCGAGCAGAACGTCCGCCCCTACGGCAAGATCGAGGATGGCCTGCCCCGCTGGCACCGCGATCAGCGGCGGATGGAGTACAAGCGCATCGACGGCCGGTTGTCGCGGCCAGGCGTCCACGTCGTGCCGCGCACCCGGCTCGGTGTCGATCTGCAGTTTGCCGACGTGGTCCAGTGGGGCTGGAGCGCGGTGCTGCTGGCCAACGGCGCGTGGCGCGATCGTCCGCTCGACGTGCCGGGCGCCGACAGCTGGGTCGACCGCGGCCTCGTGTACCAGAACCCGTTCATCTACTGGTTCAACCACGCGCCGGAATCGTCGTACACGGGCCCGCGCTACGAGGTGCCGCCGGGCGCGATCTGCATCGGCGGCGGCCTGGCGTCGATCGACGTCGTCAAGGTCTTCCAGCTCGAACTGTACGGCCGGGCGCTGCGCGACCGCGGCATCGACGTCTCGATGCACGAACTCGAACACGCCGGCATCCCGGCGGTGTGCAAGACGCACGGCATCGCCGATCCGCACCAGCTCGGCGTGGCCGACAGCTGGCTCGTCTACCGGCGCCGCGTCGAGGACATGCCGCTGGCCCAGGCGCCGCCCGATGCGACGCCGGAGCAGCAGGCGAAGATCGAGTTCGTCCGGCGAAAGATGCTGGCGAAGGCTCAGGAGAAGTACCTGTTCCACATGCGGCCGCAGGCGCTGCCGGTCTCGCTGCTGATCGAGGAGGACCATGTCGCCGGCGTGCGCTTCATGGAGACGACCTCGCGCGGCGGCAGGCTCGTGGTCCTCGAGGATCACACCTTCGAACTGCGCAGCCCGCTGGTCGTGAGTGCGATCGGCAGCCTGCCCGAACCGATTCCCGGCATCGTGATGAAGGGCACCTTCTACGACTACGCGGACTGGGACACGGGTGCCTATGCGCCGGTCGCCGGCGTGTTCGGCGTCGGCAACGTGGTGACCGGCCGCGGCAACATCAAGGCGTCCGAGCACCACAGCAAGGACGTCGCGAACTGGCTCGTCGAGCACTACCTCGGCGTCCACGATGCCGACGAGGACCGCACCGTGGAAGGGCTCTTCGATCAGGCCGCCTCGCGCGGCGAAGCGGCGGCAACGCACGTGGTCGCCTACCTGCGCGACCATCCGCCGCTGCCTGCGGCCCAGGCCGAGGCCCTGATCGCCCGCGTCCGCGGCCGCCAGGCCGCCGTCGGCTACCAGGACTACGCCTCCTGGATGGCCGCGGTCACGCCGGCAGACGCCGAATAGTTCACGGCCGGCGACGGCCTTGGGCCGTGGGCCTTCGCCTACTTGCAGCTCTCGTCCTTCAGAGGCTTTCGTATTCGATTCGCCTGCTGTAGCCTACGCTGGGCCGCAACGCTGACATCTCGCACGGGATCTTTCTGCACGCGAGGAAGATGGCGATGTTCGGCCTGCTGACCATCCCAAGGCCCAAGGCCGACGGCCCAAGGCCACTGAATACGCTCCATGTCTGCTGAACCCAACCTGTTCGATCTG
>CBIHOS010000279.1:0-5020 GCA_966211945.1 uncultured bacterium | reverse complement strand
CGGCCGCGCAACATCGTCTTCATCCTGACCGACGACCATCGCTACGACGCGCTCGGCGTCGCCGGGCACCCGCTGGCCCGCACGCCGAACATGGACGCGCTCGCCAAGGGGGGCGCGCGCATGCGCAATGCGTTCGTGACCACGGCGCTGTGTTCGCCGTCGCGCGCGTCGATCCTCACCGGTACCTACGCGCACACGCACGGCGTGGTCGACAACTTCACGCCGATCCCGCCGCGCCTGCCCAACCTCGGGCAATTGTTGAAAGGCGCCGGTTACCAGACGGCGCTGATCGGCAAGTGGCACATCGGCAACGAGAGCGACACGCCGCAGCCGGGCTTCGACCACTGGGTGAGCTTCCGCGGCCAGGGCGAGTACCGGCCGCGCGGGACCGCCACGATGCTCAACGTCGACGGCAGGCAGGTGCCGCAGACCGGCTACATCACCGACGAACTCACCGACTACGCGGTGAAGTGGCTGGCGTCCACCAGCCGCGAGCGGCCGTTCTTCCTGTATCTCTCCCACAAGGGCGTCCACGCCGACTTCGCCCCGGCCGATCGTCACAAGGACTCGCTGAAGGACGTGCCGGTGCCGGTCCCGCCGACGATGGCGCCGGCGGCGGCCGAGGCCGGCAACTTCCCGGCGTGGGTCCGCAATCAGCGCAACAGCTGGCACGGTGTCGAGTACCCGTATCACTCGACGCTCGACGTCGCGGCGTACTACCGCCGGTACATGGAGACGCTGCGCGCCGTCGACGACAGCGTCGGCCGCGTCGTCGGCTGGCTGCGCGAGCAGAACCTGCTCGATTCGACCATGGTCGTCTACATGGGCGACAACGGCTTCGCGTTCGGCGAGCACGGCCTGATCGACAAGCGGACCGCCTTCGACTGGTCGATGCGCGTGCCGATGATCGTGTACGCGCCCGGCGTCGTGCCGGCCGGCGGCGACCTCGACCGCGTCGTGGCCAACATCGACATCGCCCCGACCTTCCTGGACGTGGCCGGTGCCAGCGCGCCGGCGCACATGCAGGGCGCGAGCATGCTGCCGCTCTTCCGCGATCCGAAGGCGCCGTGGCGCGATGCGCTGCTCTACGAGTACTACTGGGAGTGGAGCTTCCCGCAGACGCCGACGCAGTTCGCGCTGCGCGGCGAGCGCTACAAGTACGTCTTCACGCACGGCGTCTGGGACGTCGACATGTTCTTCGACCTGCAGACCGACCCCGGCGAGAGCCGCAACCTGATCGACGATCCGGCGCAGCAGAAGACGATCGCGACGATGCGCGCGCAGCTGTTCGGGATGCTCGACGAGACGGGCGGCAGGCAGATTCCGCTGTATCTGCCGCGCGGCGGCCAGAGCCGCCTGCGCAACCCGAAGGGATCGACCGCCGCGCCGTTCCCGAAAGCGATGTCGGCCCCGCCACGACGGTAGGGCGCGTTCCCCGAACGCGCCATCACCTGCCTGCGTTCAACAGGACGCGCGAGACGGCGTCGAACTCCTCGTCGCTGCGCGGCGCCCACGAGCCGCCCGCCATCTCGCGCAACAGCTCGACGCGCGCGTCGCGATCCATCCCGGCGCTGACGTTCAGGAACGTCCGCCACTCCGACGACAGCGCCAGCTGGTCGCCGTCCGGCGCATCGGCCAGCCGGGCGCGGACCGCGCCAACCGCGTCGCCGTGTTCGACCGCGAAGTCCTGGTGCAGATACGCGTCCAGCAGCAGCTCGAGCTGCTCCCAGCGGCGCACGCTCTTGTAGGTCATCGACTGGCCTCCGGGTACGACGTGAGGACGTACGGGCGCTCGTCGCGCCAGCGCAGGACGACAAGCGCGCCGTCGACCTCCATGGATGCGTCCTGCCCGCGGCGCATGAGCCGGCCGGTCGGAATGCCGTCGCGGGCGCGGTAGCGGATCGCGAGATTCGAGCGAGGGCCACGCCGATCGATCCAGCGCTGGACACGCCGCGCGTTGGTCACGAGCGCGCGCTTCACGACGCGCTCGGCGCTCTCGAGATCGGCATACGTCGACGCGGCCGAGATGCTCTCGCGGGCCAGGCGCGCCTGCAACTGCGCATCGGTCCGGCCGACGTGTCGGGCGATCGTGTGACCGCCGCGCAACTCGTCGCGCCGCAGATCGACGTCGAAGTCGTCGGCGTCTGCGGCCGGCGGCCTGGGCGCCGATCGCGATCGTGGGGCTGTCTCGTCGGCCGGGGACGGTGCGGCAGGCGCCACAGGCGGCGGCGCCTCGGGCGCCGGACGGCTCGCGATGGGTGGAGTGGCCTGCGGCGCTTCGGGCGGGGAACCACAACCGGCACACAGCGCCGCGAGCAGGACGACGGTCACAAATCGCTCCTGCCCTCCTGCCCGCAGCTCCATCCTAGGTCTCCATCGTCTCGGCCAGCCCCGACGGCGTGGCCTCCACGAACGACCGCACTGCCGCGTCGATGCCGGTGATGGCGCCACCGACGACCACCGCATACGCACCCGCCCTGAACGCATCGCGCACGTCGGCCGTCGACCGCACACGCCCCTCACACACGACCGGGACGCGGGTGGCCAGCGCCAGTGCCTCGACGAGTGCGAGGTCCGGCCCGGGATGCCGGAACGTGTCCTCCGTGTAGCCGGCCAGCGTCGTCGCGATGAGATCGACGCCGAGGTCTGCCGCGACGCGGCCCTGCACCTCGGTCGCGACGTCGGCCATCACGAGCCGTCCGTGGCCGCGGATCACGTTGATGATGTCGGCCAGCCGCTCGCCGTTGGGACGATCCCGCGCCGTCGCATCGAGCGCGATGACGTCGGCGCCGGCCTCGATGATCGACAGCGCCGCCGCACGCGTCGGCGTGATGTAGACCGGCGACGGCTCGTAGCGCAGCTTGTGCAGGCCGATCAGCGGCACGGCGCAGAGGGCGCGGGCCGCCGCGACGTGCCTGGGCGAGTCGAGACGGACCGCCCCGGCGCCGCCCTGTTCGGCCGCGAGCGCCATGCGGGCGATCACGTACGGATCGTGCAACGGCGAGTCGGCCGGGGCCTGGCACGACACCACGAGCCGGCCGCGTAATTGCGCGACGATCTGTTGCGGGTGCTTCACGAGCGGTCCTCGCTGGCAGAATCCAGCAGCTGCGTACGCATCGATTCGGTCACCTCCAGCCCACCGGCACGGAAGGCGAGCAGCACGGCGCCGGCGGCCGGACTCATGCGCGCCGCCCTCACGTCGGCACCCGGCTGCCGGGCACGAATGCCCTCCGTCAACGATTCGGCATACGGCCGGGAACGGCACACACCGCCGGTCAGGCACACGAGCGGCCCGGTCAGATGCAGCCGGTCGGCCACGCTCGCCACGCGATCCGCGAGCGCCGCCACGCCTGCCTCGACGATGGCCGCGGCCACCCCGTCGCCCGACTGCCATGCCTCGATCACGTCGCGTGCCGCCTGCGCGACGGCGTCGCGGCTCACGTGACCGTTGTACATCACCATGGGAAGCGGCCGCAGGTCGGCGAGGCCGAACCTCGACGTCAGGCGGTCGACGAGATCGGTGCCGGGGCCAACGCCGTCCAGTGCATCCAGCGCCCGGCGAACGCCCTCGCGCGCGAGACCGAAGGCACCGCCCTCGTCGCCGAACACGTAGCCCCATCCGCCGGCGCGCGACGACTCACCGGCGGCGTTGCGCCCGAACACCACCGATCCGGTGCCGGCCACGACGATGATCCCGGGCTCGCCGAGCGTCGCGCCTTCCAGCGCCGCCGGCGCATCGTGCTCCACCCTGACAACGCCGGCGCTGAACGCCGGCGCGATGATCTCGGTCTTGAAATCGGCCTCGCCGGTCATGGCGCAGTAGACCGCCGCGAACCGGGTGCGGCCGACATCGGCGAGGCCGGCCTGGCGCAGGGCGGCGTTGGCGCTGCCGGTGACCGCGGCGCGCAGCCGTTCGCGACCGCCGGGCACTTCCACGTGATTGGACGGGCCCGCGACGCCGATGCCGAGAACGCGCCCCGTCGCGTCGGCGAGCAGCGCCCGGGTTCGCGTCTGCCCGCCATCGATGCCGAGGTACAGCATCAGCCCCATGCCGCCGCCAGCACATCGTCGATGTGCGCAACCACGTCGGCGCCACTGGCGGCGATGGCGGCGTCGCGGGCGCGCCGTTCCTCGTCGTGTGGCGACGCGTCCATGCGCGACAGCAGGTGGGCGCGCTCGTGGGCGGCGATCGCGGCGATCACCGCGGCCCGCTCATGTCCGAACCGTACGTGCACCTGGTCCACGACTGCGATGTTGATCGAGATCGTGCCCGTGCGTCGATCGTATTCGCCGGCCGAGACCGGCGCCCAGTGCCCTTCATGGATCGTGACCATCATCCTCACATGCGCGGGCCGGCGACGATCACCAGCGGCTGGACGGCAGGACAGCTGCGCGCCTCGACGCCGGCGAGTCCGACTGCCTGGCCCTCGTCGGCGAGGCCGGCGAGGCTGAGTACGCGGCTCCCGAGCAGCACGTGCAGGTCCGGCAGCGTGCGGCCCGCATCCCCGTAGTCGACGAGCGTCGCGAGCAGGGCCCGCAACGTGGGCTCGAGCGTCTCGACCGTGCAGGCGTGCGCGCGCGCATCGTCGCGCTGGAGGCGGACGACGCCGCTCCGATCGACGACCCGCAGGGGCGTGCGGACGCGCTGCCAGCCCTGCCACCAGCGCGTCGGAGCCGGGGAGGCGGCGAAGACATCGAGGTTGCCGGTGCTCGCAACCAGCGCGACTGCCTCCACTGGCCGGCGCATCGAGCGCGCCGCGGCGGCGAGACGATCGGCCGGCCCAGCCGGCGCGGCCCCGTGGTCGCTCCTTCGCAGCTCGGCGCTGCCCACGGCGACCGCGCGGACCATGTTCTGTCTCGGATCGACGTCGACGAGGACTTCGACAGTCTCCGCAAGCGCTCCGTTGCTGACCGCGGCGTCGATCGCCTGCTGCCGCACCTGCAGGACGTCGGCCGGCGTCGGGTCGACGATCGTCCGCTCCACCGTATCGCGAACGAGCGCGAGCGCCACGCCGATCGG
>CBIHOS010000278.1:0-5036 GCA_966211945.1 uncultured bacterium | reverse complement strand
GCTCGGGTGGACGCCGCCGGCCACCAGCCCGGCGATGTGCGCCATGTCGGTGAACATGCGCGCGCCGGTGGCCTTGGCGACGGCGGCGATGCGCTCGAAGTCGATCACCCGCGAGTAGGCGCTGGCGCCGACGATGATCAGCTTCGGCTTGTGCTCGCCGGCCAGCCGCTCGAGTTGGTCGTAGTCGAGCCGCTCGTCGTCTTCGCGCACGCCATAGGGCACGACCTTGTAGAACTTGCCCGAGAAGTTCAGCGGGTGGCCGTGCGTGAGGTGGCCGCCGTGGGCCAGGTTCATGCCGAGGATGGTGTCGCCCGGCTCGAGCAGCGAGATGAACACCGACATGTTGGCCTGCGCGCCCGAGTGCGGCTGCACGTTGGCGTGCTCGGCCCCGAACAGCGCCCTGGCGCGGTCGATGGCCAGCTGCTCGGCGACGTCGACGAACTCGCAGCCGCCGTAGTAGCGCTTGCCCGGGTAGCCCTCGGCGTACTTGTTGGTCATCACCGAACCGGCCGCGGCCATCACGGCGGCGCTGGCGAAGTTCTCCGAGGCGATCAGCTCGAGCCCGCTGTTCTGGCGATGGGTCTCGTCGGCGATGGCCTTGGCGATGTCGGGATCGACCTGGGCGAGGGTGCGGAGGTGAAGCGGCGTGAGGTGGGTCAGCATGATCGTCGGGAAACCACGGTCTTACGAATGTCGATCGCGCTCGAGTCCGGCGATCTTGTCGAGGCGGCGTTGGTGGCGGCCGCCGGCAAACGGCGTGTCGAGGAAGGTCGCGACGATCCGCAGCGCGATGTCCGGCGCGGTCAGCCGTGCGCCCAGCGCGAGGACGTTGGCGTCGTTGTGCTCGCGCGACAGCCTGGCGCTCTCGGGATCGACGACCGGCACGGCGCGCACGCCGTCGACCTTGTTGGCGGCAATCGCCATGCCGAGGCCGGTGCCGCACACCAGGATGCCGCGGTCGACCGTACCGCCGGCGACCGCCTGGCCGACCTCGGCGGCGTAGTCCGGATAGTCCACGGACGTCTCGTCGAGGGTGCCGGCGTCCTGCACCTCGATGCCCCGGGACTCCAGAAAGGAACGGACGCTGTCCTTGAGGTGGACGCCGGCGTGATCGGCGCCCAGCGCGACGCGCATAGACGCGGATTGTACTATACGGATCCGGCCGATTCCGGCCGGTTCCCCCGATGCCAGCCTCCACTCCCTCGCCCCGCCCCCCGACCGCCGTGATCACCCGCAAGGGAGCCGACCGCGTGCGGGCCGGCCACCCCTGGATCTACCGGTCCGACGTCTCCGATCTGCAGGCCGGCCGCGGCGAGGTGGTCGAGGTGCGCGACGGCCGCGGCGCGCTGCTCGGCCGCGCCCTGTCGTCCAGCGAGTCGCAGATCACGCTGCGCATGCTGACGCGCGACGACACGCCGGTCGACCGCGCGTTCTGGAAGGCGCGCCTCGCGTCGGCGATCGCCGTCCGCGATCGCCTCGGCCTCGACGCCACCGCCATGCGCCTCGTGCACGGCGAGGCCGATCTCCTGCCCTCCCTCGTCGTCGATCGCTATGACGACGTCCTGGTCGTGCAGACGCTGTCGCAGGGCACCGACGCGCAGCGCGAGACGATCGTCTCGCTGCTCGTCGAACTGCTGCGGCCGCGCGGCGTGCTGCTGCGCAACGACCCCAAGGTGCGGACCCTCGAAGGGCTGCCGCAGGAGATCGCGCTGGCCTACGGCGAGGTGCCCGATCAGGTCGAGGTGCGTGAAGGGCCGGTGACCTACCTGGCCGATCCATGGCGCGGCCAGAAGACCGGCCTGTTCCTCGATCAGAGCGAGAACCACGCCGCCGCGGCCCGCTACGCCCGCGGCCGGGCGCTCGACGCCTTCAGCTACCACGGCGGCTTCGCGCTCAGGCTGTCGCCGCTCGTGGACCACGTGCTGGCGCTCGATTCGTCGGCCGACGCGGTGGCGGCGATTGCCGCCAACGCTGCCCGCCAGGGGATGGCGAACATCGAGGCGCGCGAGGCCAACGTCTTCGACGCGCTGCGCGAACTCGAACGCGGTGACGACCGCTTCGACACGATCGTGCTGGACCCGCCGGCATTCGCCAAGCACAAGGGCGCCGTGCCCAAGGCGATCAGCGGCTACAAGGACATCAACCTCCGCGCCCTGCGATTGCTGAAGCCGGGTGGCCATCTCGTCACCTGCACGTGCTCGGCCCACGTGGACGAGGGGATGTTCGGCGGCATCATCCTCTCGGCCGCCACCGACGCGCAGATCCCCGTGGTGGTCGTCGAGAAGCGGATGCAGGCGCGCGATCACCCGGTGCTCCTCAGCGTGCCCGAGACGTATTACCTGAAGTGCTTCGTCCTGCGCCGCGCGGCGTGATCATGGTAGGGACGCGCCGCCCGCCTTCGCCGAGGCTACGGCGGACAGGCCGGCGCGTCCGATCGCGCGATCACTTCTCGGACGGCTCGGCTCGTCCCTACCAAGAGGGAACGTCGAACGCGCCATGACCGTCACGAACGCGTCCGCATGGTGCGATGCGTCGGCGTGGCGGTCCACGGGTCTTCCGGCCATGGATGCCTCGGGTAGCGGCCGCGCAGTTCCTTCCGCACCTCCGCGTACGTGGACGTCCAGAAGCTGCGCAGATCGCGCGTCGTCTGGACGGGCCGCCCATTGGGCGCGAGCAGCTCGAACACCACCGGGACGCGGCGCGACCCCACCCGCGGCGTGTCGCCCAGGCCGAACAGTTCCTGCAGCTTCACCGCGGCACGCACGGTGCCGTCGTCGTCGTACAGCAGCGCCGCCGTCCGTCCGCTCGGCAGCGGCAGCCGCTCCGGCGCATCGGTGAGCAACCGCTGACGAATGTCCCAGGGCAGCGCCGCCTCGACGTCGAGATCCTCGAGCCGGGCCGCCGTGGTCGCCGCCGTGCGGACCGCGTCGTCCATCGCCGCGAGGAGTCCGGCGAACCCGAGCCGCGCGATCAGTCGGGCGTCGCGATCCGTTCTCGGTGTGGAACGCCAGGCTTCGGCCAGGGCGGCGTGATCCTCGGAGCGCGGGCGCTCGTCCTGCTCGTGCAGCACGAGTGCGTCGTAGAGGCGGGTCACCGTCACGCGCAGCCGGCCGTGCTCGTCCACCCAGGCGCGACGCTGGCTTGCGGTTGGCGCCAGCCATGTCTTCTCGACACCGCTGGCGAGCGTGACCTGCGTCTCGCGCCCCTCGATTGCACGCACATCGAGCGCCACCAGGAACTCGTCGTCGCGAACGCCGCTCGACGCGGCGAGTCGTGCGCCGGTTCCCGTCGAAAGCAGCAGGGCGTCGCCGCGCGGTGCACGCCGCTGCGCCACCCGGTCCGGATAGCCGGCCAGCACGGCCCGCCGCAAGCCGTCCTCGCCGCTGTCGGCGTCGGACGTCGATGCCGGCCAACCGGGCGAGGACCGCCGTGCATCGCGCGCCGCCCGCGCGATGGCGTCGGCTGCGCGCCGAAGGTGCGGCACGTCGCGCGCGGTAGCAATCAACGACAGGACGTCCGAGGACGAGGTCTTGCCATCCGGCGTCGCGACGCGGCCCTCGGAGAGCAGCGCGGCGGCAAGGCAGACGTCCCGGTGCGCGATGCCGTCGAGCACCATGCGCGCGAGACGGGGCGGGGCTGGCAGCCTCGCCATCGCGCGCCCGACGGGCGTAATCGACGCCGCCTCCGTGCCCACGTCCGGAGCGGCCGCAGCGCCTAGGCGCTGCAGCAGCAGCAAGGCGTCGCGCACCCGCGCCGGCGGCGGTGGCTCGAACCACTCGAAGGTCTCGACGGCGCCGCCCCAGGCGAGGATGGCCAGCAGCAGGGGCGCGAGGTCGACGCGCGCGATGTCGGGTTCGCGGAACGGCCGCAGGCGGTCCTGCGGCGACCACAGCCGGACCGCGACGCCGGGCCCGAGCCGAGCCGCGCGGCCGGCCCGTTGATCGGCGGCATCCAGCGTCACGCGTTCGGTCTGCAACGTGTCGATGCCGCGCGCGGCGTCGTAGCGCGCCACCTTCTGCAGGCCCGAGTCGACGATGGCCCGCACTCCGGGCACGGTGACCGACGTCTCCGCGAGGTTGGTGGCGAGGACGATGCGTCGCGTGGCGCCAGGGGAGAGCACGGCATCCTGTGCCTCGGGCGGCAGCGCGCCGTGCAGGGGCAATACGTCCGCGCCATGTCGGGCCGCCACTCCGGCGAGCATCCGCCCGGCGTCCTCGATCTCGCGGGCGCCCGGCAGGAAGCACAGGATGTCGCCGTCGCGTTCGTGCAGCAGGCCGTCGGTCACCGCAGTCAATGAGGTCTGCGGGTCGTAGCGGACGTCCAGCGCGTGCGGCGGGGCGGCGACCTCCACCACCGGGCAGTCGCCGAGGAACCGCGACACCTGACCGGCATCGAGCGTCGCGGACATCACGACGACGCGCAGGTCGTTGCGCGCCAGCCATGCCTGCTTCACGAGCGCCACGCCGAGATCGGCGTGCACGCTGCGCTCGTGGAACTCGTCGAGGACGACCGTCGCCACGTCCGAGATCAACGGATCCTGCTGCAGGCGCGCCGTCAGGATGCCTTCGGTTGCAAACAGCACCTGTGTGTCGGCGCCGTAGCGTGGTTCGAAACGCACGTGCCAGCCGACCTCGCGCCCCAGCGTCCATCCCTGCTCGTCGGCTACGCGGCGAGCCAGCGCGCGGGCCGCGGCGCGGCGCGGTTGCAGCACCAGCACGCGTCCGTCCCCTGCCAGCGCCGGCGGCACTCGCGTCGTCTTGCCGGCGCCCGGCGCCGCCACGAGCACGACCGCGCGGGACGCCCGGAGCGCTGCCCGCACCGCGTCGAGATGCGCGTCGATCGGCAGGGGCGCGGGCACGGG
Source organism: uncultured bacterium (assembly GCA_966211945.1). Taxonomy (GTDB): domain Bacteria; phylum Acidobacteriota; class Vicinamibacteria; order Vicinamibacterales; family Vicinamibacteraceae; genus Luteitalea. The sequence continues at coordinate 175 of CBIHOS010000278.1, read as the reverse complement.
ACATTATCGGACGAGCGCCACTGACCGTCGGACAAGGGCTTCATGGCCTGCGGCCACCACGGGCCATGACGATGGTCGAGCAGCCTGTAGCCTGTAGCCTGCAGCCTACCTGACGCTTTCGGCCGTAGGCTGTCGGCTGTAGGCCGACCCTCGGGACGTCATAAGAGTCCGACGG
>CBIHOS010000277.1:0-5141 GCA_966211945.1 uncultured bacterium | reverse complement strand
CGGAGGGCCTCGGGCGCGAGCGCCGGCGCCCCAGCCTGGGCCGACACGGCGTAGCTCGCGCCGGGATCGGTCGCGAGTGCCGCGAACGCCCGCTCCAGGAAGAACCCCCGCCCACGTTCGACATCGTCGCCCACCAGCACGCGGACGACGGTCGCGGCGGTCTCGCGAAAGACGGCATGCCGCTCGTTGTCGGCGGGCAGGCCGCCGTCGTGGGTCACGCGAGCCACGTAGGCGCCGGTGGCGTGCGGCCCCGCGAAGATCACGTCGCGGCTGACGCCGCCGTCGAGCGTCACCGACTGCGTCTGCGTCGCGCCGGAGGTTCGCGTCAGCGTCACCGGCACCGTCGCCGGCGCGCGCCCGGCGTTGCTGACGACGACGCGCGCCTGGTCGCGGGTCACGGCGAGATCGCGAACGAGGACGTTGTCGACGCGCGCGCCGACGCCGATGACGTCGAGACGCACGTTGTCGGGCAGGCTGGTCGTGCCGCGGGCCCAGCCACGCGCCTGGAGATCGGTCACGACCACCACGCGGCCGGCCCGGCCATCGAACACGCCGCGCGCCGCTTCGAGTGGCGCGGCGAACCGGGTCGCGCCGAAGCCGGCCTCGATGCGGACCAACTGCGCCCGCAGCGCGCCATGGTCGGTGGTCGGCTCGGCGATGAGCGACGCCCGATCGCCGAATGCGACGAGACCGACCGGTGTCTGCCCCGACAGCGACGACAACACACGCTCGCCCTCGCGGCGGGCCGCATCGAGGCGTCCCGCCGCCCCCATGCTGTATGACGTGTCGATGGCGAGCACCACCGGCGGCTCGGCCGGCGCCTCGGCGCGCAGGTACGGCCGTGCGAAGGCCAGCGCCAGCAGCGACAGCGCGGCCACGCGCAGCAGCAGGAGCCAGGGATCCTGCAGCCGCCGGCGCTCCTGGCGTTCGATGGTGCGCTTCTGCAGGAAGCGGACGGCGGAGAACGGCACCGGCGGCGCCACCTCGCGCCTGAAGAGGTGCAGGATCACCGGCACGGCGGCGGCCGCCAGGCCCGCCAGGAACAGCGGCGCGAGGAATCCCATCAGAGGGTTCTCCCGCGCGCACCCAGCCAACCGAGCAGCGACAGATCGAGCGGCGCGCTCGTGCGGGCCAGCTGGTAGTCGATCCCGGCCGCCCGCATCGCCACGATGTAGCTCTCGCGCCACGCCGACACGGCGTCGACGTAGGCCTGCCTCGCCGACGGCCCATGCGTCAGCACTTCCTCACCCGTCTCGACGTCGCGGAACGTGCCGGCGCCTTCGAACGGAAAGGTCAGCTCCGCATCGTCGAGGACGTGGAAGACGACGACCTCCATGCCGCGGGCCCGCAGCAGACGCAGTCCGTCGATCACCCGCGGCTGGTCGTCGAGCAGGTCCGAACAGACGACGATCAGGCCGCGGCGGCGCAGACGATCGACGATCTGCCTGATGGCGACGGCGGTATCCGAGCGGGCGCCCGGCTGGGCGTGATCGAGCGCCACCAGCAGCCGGGTCAGCTGGCTCGCCTTGACCGCGGCGGGCACGTAGTCGCGGAGCTGGTCGTCGTACAGCCCGAGACCGACCGCGTCGCGCTGTCCGGTCAGCAGATACGCGAGCGCCGCGACCAGGCACTGCGCGTAGTGCAGCTTGGTCATCGCGCCGCCGCTGGCGTAGGCCATCGAGGCGCTGGTGTCGACCAGCAGCTGCACTTCGACGTTGGTGTCGTGTTCGAACTTCTTGACGTAATGGCGGTCGCTTCGGGCGTAGACCTTCCAGTCGACGGTCGCCGGATCGTCGCCGGGTATGTACTGGCGGTACTCGGCGAACTCGACGCTCGACCCGCGGAACGGGCTGCGGTGCAGTCCGAGCAGCAGCCCTTCGACGATGGTGCGCGCCTTGAGCTCCAGCGTCCCCAGGCCAGCCACGATCTCCGGCGAGAGGAACCGCGACGGGCCGGGCGCAGGGGCGGCCATGGTCAGGCCAGACCGCTTGCCGGCGGCGAGATGCGTTCGAGGAGGCGGCCGACGACCGCGTCGGTGGTGAGCCCCTCGGACTCGGCCTGGAAGTTGATCAGCACGCGGTGCCTGAAGACCGGCGGCGCGAGCGTCCGGATGTCTTCCGGCGTGACGAACGCGCGGCCCATGGTCAGGGCACGTGCCTTGGCGCCCAGCACCAGGGCCTGCGAGGCACGCAGCCCGGCGCCCCACTTCACGTACTTGCGGACGAAGTCTGGAACGTCGGGCTGGGTCGGCCGGGTCGCGGCAGCGAGCCGCACCGCGTAGCGGGCGACGTCTTCGGCGATCACCACATGGCGGACGAGTTGCTGGATGTGGAGGATCTCCTCGCGCGACAGCACGCGATCCGGCGTCTCGTGCCGGACGCCCGTCGTCTGCGTGACCACCTTCACCTCGTCGTCTTCGGGCAGGTAGGTCATCACGATGTTGAACAGGAACCGATCGAGCTGCGCCTCGGGCAGTGGATAGGTCCCCTCGAGCTCGATCGGATTCTGGGTGGCGAGGACGAAGAACGGCGGCTCGAGCGCATAGCTGCGGCCGGCCGCGGTCACGTGGCCTTCCTGCATCGCCTCGAGCAGCGCCGCCTGGGTCTTGGGCGGCGTGCGGTTGATTTCGTCGGCCAGCAGCAGTTGCGTGAACACCGGTCCGCGCACGAACCGCAGTGCCCGGATGCCGTCGGTCTCGTCCAGCACCTCGGTGCCGGTGATGTCGGAGGGCATCAGGTCGGGCGTGAACTGGATGCGGCGGAACCCGAGATCGAGGATCTGCGCGAGGGTCCGCACGAGCAGCGTCTTGGCGAGGCCGGGGACGCCGGTGAGCAGGCAGTGCCCGCCGGCAAACAGCGCCGCCAGCACCAGGTCCACCGACGCTTCCTGACCCACGACGACCTTGCGCAGCTCGGTGAGGACACGGTTACGGCTGTCGGCCACCCGGGCGACGAGCGCGCGCGCTTCGTCCGCGGTCAGGGGCTGCAACGTCTGCTGCGCGATGTCGTTCACTCGTTCCTCGTTGGGTTGGCCTCGATGCCTGACCTTCACGGCGCGTTCGTGGAACGCGCCCTACCATGTCGCGGCGGCCCGTACCCGCCACCCGGTACCCGATACCCGATACCCGGCGCGGCCGTTCAATGCGTCAGCGTGTAGATGACTTCGTTGATCATCATCCGGTACGCCTGCGCGGTGTGCTGTATGTACCCGGGATACTGCTCCGCGTTGGACCACTCCCAGCCATCGCCCATGTCGGTGTTCCAGTTGAGGAGCACCATCGCGCGGCCGTTGTCGTCTTCGATGGCGCGCAGTTCCGGCGTGATGCCGCCCTTCTCCCAGGTGCGGCCGGCGAAGAACGAGCCGAGGCCGGGAATCTGCGGATAGCCGTCGATCCGATAGAAGCACGAGAAGACGGGATGCGACGGCGGCAGCGTGATCATCCTGCGCTCGGGAAAGACCCGTTTCAGCTCCTGCACGACGTTGTCCATCTCGATGTCGCCATGGAAGTCGTCCATCACGGCCGTACCGCCACGCAGCAGGAACTCGCGCAGGATCGGCACCTCGGCGTCCTTCAAGCGGAGCGTGCCGGGCTCGACGAAGTAGACCCACGGATGGTTGAACAGCTCGGGATCCTCGATCCGCAGGACCACCGGCTCGCCGACGTCGATGGCGGTCACCGAGCGCAGGCGGCGCGACAGGTTCTGCTCGGCGGCGGGCCCGTCGATCGCCCACGAGTCGCTCCAGTAGCGCGCCCGGAACGAGGCGGCGTTGTGCGCCTCGTACCGGATGCGCGTGAACTGCCAGCGGAGGCCGGCAAAGCGCGGATCCTGCTCGTCCAGTTGGGCCCACACGGCGGGAATCGCGACTGTGCCGAGCGCGACGATCGCCAGCGCGACGGCGAGCCAGGCGCCGCGCGGCCGCCCGAAGGACGGACGACGGTCTCTCACCGCCCACCTCCGGCATCGTCGGACTTCTCGATGATCCGCAGCAGCAGTTCCTGCGCGCGTTCGTGCCGCGGGGTCGTCTCGAGCGCCTTGATCAGGTGCTGCTTGGCCGCGTCGCGCTGGCCCGCCGCGAGCGTCGCCTCGGCGAGCGAGGTGAGCGCCTCGGCCGGATTGGGCGGCCCCGCGTCCACCGCGGCCTGCAGTTCGCGCAGCGCCACCGGCAGGTCGCCGCGCGTGAGCGCGAGATCGCCCAGCACGGTGTGGGCGGTGGCGTCGAACGGATCGATCTCGATGATTCGTTCGGCGGCGCGCTGCCGCACGGCTGCGTCCTCCGGGCCGCGCGTGATCGTCAGGAGCTGGCGGAGCGCCTGGGCGGCGGTGTGGTCGCCGTCGAGCACCTGAGCCAGGTAGCGCCGCGCATCGGCCGGACGCTCCTGCTTGATCGCCACGGTCACCAGCAGACGGTACGGGCTGGCATCGCCCGTCGCGAACGGAACCAGGGCTGCCGCTCGCTCGAGGACCTTGCGGGCGCCGTCGAACTCGGCGAGCCGCATCAGCGGCGTGGCCGCCGTCATCTGGACGCGGAAGTTGCCGGGGTGCGTATCGGCAAACGCCAGCCAGTCGGCGGCAGTGCCCGTCCGGCCAGGTGGCTCTGCTTCGACCTCGGCGAGCGCCGCAGCGACGCCGTCGTACTTGCGCTTCACGTATGCGTCGAACTCGGGCTGCAGAGCGGCCCAGGTACGGCCGTACGCACGCGTCAACGCGGCGTCCTCGTCCAGCCCCTCGCCGAAGCTGCGGACGAAGGCCTGCAGCTTGGCATCGCCGTGCGTTTCCACCAGGTAGGCCACCAGCACCGAGGCTTCCTGATAGGCCAGGTTGATCGTCTCGACCTTGGCGAACCCGCTGTTCAACTCGGCAAGCGGCAGCAGCTTGCCCGTCGCGTGCGCCTGGGCGAACAGCAGTTCGGACTCTCGTCCCCAACCGGACCGGGCCCGCGTCTCCTCGAACATCGAGATGCCCTCGCTCAACCAGCGCGGGAGGCGGTTGGCCGACATCTGCAGCGTGATGACGTGCGCCAATTCGTGCCAGAGCGTCGCCGCCCAGTTGAACGTCCCCGGCGGACGCGCGCGCGGCGAGTCCATCGTCACCACGCGTCCGAAGCAGGCCCCGAGCGCGCCGATCATGCCGGGCAGTCCG
>CBIHOS010000276.1:0-5142 GCA_966211945.1 uncultured bacterium | reverse complement strand
CATGCCAGGCCTCTGTTCGACGCTGCCTCAGGCGCAACGCTTGTCGAACAGGGCAGCCCCGTTGTCACGTTCCTCGTCGTCCAGACTCCAATCGCTGCATACACCGTGCACAGGTGAACGGCCACGCAAAACCACGAAGATTCGACCTCACCAGGGCCGTTCGTGATCTGGCTCATGCAATAGCGGGCAAGGCGTCCGCTACCAGCCGAGGAGGATGCGCATGGAAAGTCGCGCCAAGCTACTGGGACATCCGATCCACCAGATGCTGATCGTGTTTCCGCTGGGTCTGCTGGCAATGGCCGTGGTGTTCGACGTGTTCGCCATGGCTCTCGGCAACGGATACTGGTCAGAAATCGCGTACTGGATGATTGCCGCCGGCGTTGTCACCGGCCTGCTCGCCGCTCCGTTTGGCACGATCGATTGGTTCGCTATTCCTTCCGGTACACGTGCCAAACGCATTGGAGCGGTACACGGTGTCGGCAACGTGGTTGTCGTGCTGCTGTTCGCGGTCAGCTGGTTGCTGCGCCGCGACGCGCCGGCAGCGCCACCCACCCTGGCGCTCGCGCTCTCCTTCGCGGCGGGCGGCCTGGCTCTCGTGACCAGCTGGCTGGGCGGTGAACTGGTAGACCGACTCGGCGTCGGTGTGGACGAAGGTGCACACCTGAATGCGCCCAGCTCGCTCGTCAGACGACATGTTGGCAGGTAATGGCGCTCGCGCTCGTACGGCCAGACCTCCTGTATGCGTGGAAAGGCCCCTCGCTGCTGATCGTCGGCGTGCGAGGTGACTGCAGCTCCGACCAGCCGCTCTCCGGCTTCTATTTCCGGGAAGCCCGGTTCCTGCAGACACTCCGGTTGGAGATCAATGGCGAGCGGCCGTGGTTGTGCGAAGCGGCAGCGGTCGATCCCGAGTCGCTCGCGTTCAACTTCGTGCATCCGGAGATCACGCGGCCCGGCGGCGGCGGCACCGGTCAGTCGCAGGATGACGAGCCTCTCGATGATCGTGGGATCCCCGAGCGCTCGTTGGACATCCGGCTGGCATACCACGTCGGCGTCGCCGCGCTCGACGTCGTGCTGGTGGTGACAAACAGTGCGCGCGTGCCTGTCGCGTGCGAGCTGGCCTGGGAGTTGGGCGCCGATTTCGCCGACATCCAGGAGGCACAGTCAGGACGACGCGAACAAGAGGGCTCGGTGGACGTCGCCGCACACGGTCGGCACCTCGAGCTGACCTATCGGCACCCGCAGCTGCCGTACCGCACCGAGTTCCGCCACGACGGCCGGTGGCAGTTTCGCCGGCAGCGCGCCGTTGCGGAGCTGACGCTGCAGCCTCGGCACACAGAGGAGCTGCGGTTGCGGGTGGTCCCGCTGACTGGTCGCGACGACATCGACGAGGCCGGCGCGAGCGACCGCGAATCGGCACTACGCGTCTGGCGCGACACGTTTGCCCGTGTGGAGGTCCCGGGTCATCGCCTGCTCGAACGGGTACTCGACAACAACGTGCGCGACATCGCGTCGTTTCCGCTGCTGGATGGAGCGCCGGACGAATGGCTCGCCATGCAGGCAGGCATGCCCCTGTATCCGGCCTTCTTCGGCCGCGACGCAGTCACGGCCGGCTGGCAGGCGGGGTACGTGGACCGTGGCCAGTCCCTGTCCGCCGCGTTGATCAAGCTCGGGCGCCTTCAGAGCACTCGCATCGATGACTGGCACGACGAACAGCCCGGGCGTATTCCCTACCAGGTCCGGACTGGACCGCTGGCGCTTCTGAACCTGAATCCGTATGCCGCGTACTACGCCGATTACGCCAGCCCGCTGATGTTCGTCATCTCGCTGGCGAATCTGTGGGCGTGGACCGGCGATCGTGAGCAGGTCGCGCGCCACTGGGATACCGCGCGCCGCATTCTCGATTGGGCCCGCGACTACGGCGACATCGATCGCGACGGGTATCTCGAATACCAGACGCGCTCGAGCAAGGGCACGAAGAACCAGGGCTGGAAGGACAGCGGCGACGCCATCATCCATGACGATGGCTCGCCGGTGCCATCACCCATTGCCACGTGCGAGCTGCAGGGCTATTGGTACGTCGCGCAGGAGTTGATGGCCCTGCTCTCCTGGGTCATGGGCGCGCGCGAGGACGCCGCGGCGCACCGGGCCAGCGCGGCGGCGCTCAAGGCACGCTTCAATCGCGACTGGTGGATGGAGGACCAGCAGTTTGTCGCGTTGGCGCTGGATCCCGATAAGCGTCAGGTCGGCGCGGTCACATCGAACGTCGGCCACTGCCTCGCCTGCGGGATCGTCGATCGCACGCGTCTGCCGGCACTGGTCGGTCGCATGTTCGCGCCCGACATGTTCAGCGGATGGGGCATCCGGACGCTGTCGACGCAGCATGCCTTCTACAACCCGCTCAGCTACCATCGCGGCACCGTGTGGGCGGTCGAGCAGGCGACCACCATCTTCGGATTGCGCCGGTATGGGTTCGACGCACGTGCGCTCGATCTGACGAAGGCGATGTTCGAGCTCGCACAGCTCTACCCGGAGTTCCGGATTCCTGAATGTGTCGGCGGCTACGCGCGTGGCGAGCGCGCCGTGCCTGGTGCATATCCACGCGCGAACACGCCGCAGTTGTGGAATGCGACGGCGTTTCCGCTTGCGGTACAGACGATGCTCGGCCTGGTCCCCGTGGGCGTGCTGCACACGCTGCTCGTCGATCCAGCACTACCCACGTGGATGCCGGAGCTGATCCTGCGCGACCTCCGTCTGGGCGATTCCAAGGCGACGTTGCGGTTCTGGCGAGACGAAAACGGTGCGTCGAAGTGGGAGGTCCTGCATCGTCAAGGCACGATCCACATCGTCCGCCAGCCTGCGCCAGAGTCCTTGTCTGCCAGTTGGACGGAACGCATCACCGGCCTGGTCGAGTCGTTGTCGACGTGAATCGACGCCCGTTCCGCCGAGGCCATCATGAAGATTCAGCTCCTCCCACTCGACGAGCAGGTCATCGTCATCACCGGCGCTTCGAGCGGTATCGGTCTGGTCACCGCACAACACGCGGCGCGGCGTGGCGCGCGTGTGGTTGTCGTGGCCCGGAACGGTCACGACCTCCAACGGGCCGTCGAGGGCATTCGGCGCCAGGGTGGGCGGGCCATCGATGTCGTCGCCGACGTCGCGGACTCCGAACAGGTCGAGGGCGTGGCTGCCGCGACCGTCGCTGCGTTCGGGCGTATCGATACGTGGGTCAACAACGCTGCGGTCTCGATGTACGGCCGGGTCATGGACCTGTCGATCGAGGACATGCGCCGACAGATGGACGTGAACTACTGGGGCCAGGTGTACGGCTCGCGAGCGGCGGTGCGACACATGCGCGAGCGCGGCGGTGCGCTCGTCAACGTCGCCAGCGCGCTCGCAGATCGCGCCATTCCGCTGCAGGGCAACTATTGCGCCGCCAAGCATGCCGTGAAGGCGTTCACAGATGCCCTGCGCATGGAGCTCGAGGAAGAGGGCGTCGCGATCTCGGTCACGCTCGTGAAGCCGGCGAGCATCGACACGCCGTTCTTCGAGAAGGCGAAGACGTACCTGGGCGTCGAGCCGCAGCCGGTGCCGCCGGTGTACGCGCCGGAAGTGGTCTCCGATGTCATCCTGCACGCCGCCGAGCATCCGCTCAGGGAGCTCATCGCCGGCGGATCCGGGGCCAAGGTGAGCGCAGCACGATTTGCTCCACGCCTCGCCGATGTGGACATGGAGCGTTGGACGTTCGACTCACAGCAGACGGAGAGACCCACACACGGCCGCGCCGACAACCTGCACCATCCGTTGCCTGATGATGGCGGCGAACGCGGACGCAACTGGTCGGGGCATACTCGGCGGAGCAGCGTCTACACCAACGCCGCGCTGTACCCGGCTCGCACAGCTGGTGTCGCCGGCCTGCTGGCAGGCGCGGCAGTTGCGTACGCGATCGCACGCTCGTCGGCTCCTCGTCTCCTGGCGCCACTGGCTCGGCACGGAGCCGAACCTGGCGGGAGCCGCACCTGAGGGACGACAGCAATGACGTCGGTGCAACCCGGACGCAGGGGCGCCCTCCCCTGCGTCGACCAGCCGCGCAGCATGAATGCCGCAAGAGACGTGACGCTGTCGCGCAAGGACGTGCACGGCGCGCAGCCGTATGAGCGGCGTTCGCAGCGCCGCAGTGGCTGGCGCGGCGCTCGTGCCGCCGGTCTGATTCGTCCGGCGATCGCGTGCTGATCTTCTACTCGGGATCGTCGTCGAGACCGAGCCGGCGGCGCTTCAGGTACAGCCCCTTGCGGGTGATGCCCAGGCGGCTGGCTGTTTCCGTCTGGTTGTTGCGCGCCAGCTTCAGGGCGCGCGGGATCGCCGCGCGCTCCACATCGTCGTACATGCCCTGCAGCGGCTGATCGAGGCGGACCGTGACGGTACCGGGCATGACCGGTGCCGTGACGTGTGTCTGTCGGATGGGCGTCGCGTCGCGGATCGGCGCGGACAGATCCTTCAGGTCGACCAGTTCGTTCTCGTCGTGCAGCGCGACGATGCGTTTCAGCTCGTTGGTGAGTTGGCGGACATTGCCTGGCCAGTCGTAGGCCGACAGTCGTTCGAGGGCCGAGGGTGACAGTTGCGGAATCGGCCGGCCGGCGTCGAGCGCGTGGCGTGTGAGGAAGTGGTGGATGAGGGTCGGGATCTCCTCGCGGCGCTCGCGAAGGGGCGGGATGGCGAGTGAGACGACGTTGAGACGGTAGAAGAGGTCGACGCGGAACTTCCCTTCCTCCACGAGTTGGAGCAGGTGCGCGTTGGTGGCGGCGACGATGCGGACCTCGACGCGCTGTGGCCGCTCGCCGAGCGGCTGGATCTCGCCGCTTTCGAGGAATCGCAACAGCTTGGGCTGGAGGTCTGCGCTCAGCTCGCCGATCTCGTCGATGAACAGCGTGCCGCCTTCGGCTTCGCGAATCAGCCCGCGCGCGTCGGCGACGGCGCCGGTGAAGGCGCCGCGACGATAGCCGAACAGCTGCCCCTCGAGCATCTCGCGCGGCACGGCGGTGACATTCAGCGCGATGAACGGCTTGTCGGCCTGCTTGGAGAGCGCATGGACTTCCGCCGCAACGACTTCTTTGCCTGTACCTGTTTCCCCGGTGATGAGGACGG
>CBIHOS010000275.1:0-5155 GCA_966211945.1 uncultured bacterium | reverse complement strand
GCGCGGGGCGATCCAGGCGCCGAGCCAGCGCTGATCGTCGGACCCGGGCGTGACCCGCGAGGGCCGGAAGCCGCCGCGCGTGCGCAGTTGTAGGCGCCCACGGTCGGGCGTCAGCACGACGGCGCGCTCCTCGCCCGCGGCAAGCCGCACCTCCCCACCGCCGCGCCCGGCCCACTCGACGACGACCGGGGCAGCGCCGGCGTTGATCCTCACGGGGAGAGGTCGATTGGCGGGCAGCCCGACGACGATCGTGCTGTCGCCGGCCAGCCAGATCCCGTCAGGCTCCGGATACACGTCGCGCGCCGGCAGGAGCCAGAGACCGTCGGCAAACGGGTGCGTGCGCGTCGCGGGACTGTCGCGCACATCGGGCCGGACGTCTCGCGCCGAGAGCCACGTGCGCCCCCCAGCAGCGGCCGCCGTCGTCGACCCCTTCACGACGAGACCCGCGACCGGCAGCGGCAGCGTCACATCGACCGGCGCAGTGTCGGCCACGGCGAGCTCGGCGAGGAAGCGCGTGGTCCGCGCGTCGCCGAGCGTCACCCCGAACCGCGCGCCGGCCTCGCGCACGCTGGTGTGCAGCTGGTACCGGCCCGCCGGCAGCGAGCCGATGCGCAGCAACGCGACGTCTCCGCGCCCAGCACCACGACGGGTGTCCAGTTCGACTTCGAACCACCGGCGCGTCCGCCCCACCGGCGGCGGCGTGATCGTCCAGAGCGTGGACGCCGGGCTGGACGCACGCCGCTCGAGAAACTGCACCTGCGAGGCCACGGGCTGCAGCGTGGGCGTTCCGTGCACTGCGCTGTTGACGGCGACCGCCACGGGCAGCCACGCCGCCATCGTCAGCACACTCACCCACGCCTGCAGGCGCCCTCGCGTTTCGAGCCACCGCCAGATCCACCAGCCCGCGCCGAGCAGTGCGGCCCACACCATCGCGTCGCGTACGACGATCATCGGCGCGTCGCGATGCGCCGCCGGCAACACCGCGACGAGATCGACGAGCGGACCAGCCCACAACGCCCACCCTGCCGCGCCGTCGCGCGTGTTGTACGCGAGGGCACCGTGATCGGCGACGACCATCACGGCCGTCATCCCGAGTGAGACAGCGAGCAACCCCACGGCGCCATGACGCGACGCCCGTGTCCGCAGTGACTGCCAGGCGATCGCCACGAGTGGCGCGAGCGGCAGGATCATCGGCACGAGGAAGCGCGCCGGCGCCGACAACCCGCCCCACCACATGCGGTAGGCCCCGACCGTGCACGCGTACAGCCCGGCGAGTGCAATCACGACGAGTGCGATCCGCCACACAGCCGGCTGCCGCGCGCGGATGGACGGCCGCAGTGCGACCACGGCCAGTCCGAGGATCGGCGCCGCCGCGAGCAAGCCGAACTGCTGATCGACGAGCAGGCCCGGCAGCCCCGGTGCGAGATGCGCCAACGCCATCTGCGTGTAGGCCCCATAGGGCGCCGACGGGTTCGGCGTGCCGTAGACGACGTGGAAGAACGCCAGCCAGAGGCACGCCATGGCCACGGGGCCGACGGCAAGTCGCGCCAGCGCCGTCCAGTTGCGCGTGCGCGCCAGGTGCGCGCCCGCGGCCAGGCCGAGGACGGCGGCGATGACGGCATACCGCGTGTGCAGCCACGGCAGCGCCGACAGGGCCGCGCCCACCATCCACCAGCGGACCGGGCGTCCGCGCGACGCACGCAGCAGCGCTCGCGTCGCGACCAGCGCGAGCACCGACGCCGGCGCGTCGGGAAAGACCGCAGCCCCGTGCAGGAAGAACGGCGCCGATCCGACCGTCGCGGCCGCGCCGACCCAACTCGCAGCCATGTCGCCGGTCGCGTCGTACGCGGTCCGCCACACCAGCGCCGCGCCCGCCATCGCGACGACGATCAAGAGGGCGACGACACCGCGGTAGCCGGCCAGGGCGAAGGCCGGAAGGACGGCGGCCGGCAGCCCCGGCGCATGCACCGAATAGATCCGGCCGTTCACGCCGCGCTGGAGATAGCTCGGTGGCAGCACCTCGCGGTGGTACGCGGCGTAGTCGGCCCGCGCGTGGTTGTCCTCGATCTGGAGATCGCCGTCGAGCCACAGGCTCTGCGCGACGATCAGATAGTCCGGTTCGTCGCCGCGCGGATGCTGTGGCGAGGTGTGCCATGCGGTCGCCGCGAGGGCGGCGCCGGTGACGAGCGCCGCGACCACGGCCGGGACCGCCACCGGATTGTGCCGACGTTCAACCGGAAGCGGCGGGTCACGCCGTTCGGTCGACCCGCCTCGCCGGGGCGTCCGACGGCGCGGCCATACGTCAGCATGTACGCACGCAACGGCGGCGAGCCACAGGCCGATCGCGAGCGGTCCCGTCCACACGAGCGCCGCCTGCGGCACCGGCAGCGGCGTCCAGGGCCACACGATCGGCGCCATGAGCACGGCGGCGATGCCGGCCCGGTGCCACGACGAGGCTGCGACGTCAGCAGGCGATCTGACGGCGGTACGCGCCGCCCACCAGCCCGGCACGAGGAGGATGAGCAACAGCGAGACGAGGCAGGAGAGCGGCCGCAGCAGGCCGATGCGCGAGGGGTCGTCGAGGCTGTGGACGGTGACGATGCTCCATGCCAGCCAGCCGCCGAGCGCCAGTGCCGCGGCGGTGCACAGCGGCGCGATGGGGCGCATCGCGCGCATGCTACCATACGCCCCCATGCCGTCCGGACGCGCCGCGACTTGGAGCGGCCGCCTGGTGCTGGGCGCCCTGCTGGCCGTCGCCATGACATGGCCGATGGCGCGCAAGTTCGACCGTTCGGCCCGCCTGAACTTCGGCGACGGTGAATGGAGCGTGTGGAGCGTCACCTGGGTGGCGCACGCGCTGACCACGCAGCCCACGGCTCTCTTCCAGGCCAACATCTTCCATCCCGATCGCGACACGCTGGCCTACTCGGAGGCCAACGTCGTGACCGGTGCGCTCGGCGTGCCGTTCCATCTGGCCACCGGCGGCAATCCCTACGCGACGCACAACGGCGCCATCCTCACCGCGCTGACGCTCGCCTTCGTCTTCGCGTGGGCCCTGGCCGAGACGCTCGGCGCATCGCCGGCGCTGGCGGCCGCCTTCGCGATCGCATTCACGTACTGCCCGTATCTCTTCGCACGCACGGCGCACATCCAGTTGATGATGACGTTCGGCCTGCCGCTGGCCCTGCGGGCGTTCCATCGGCTGGTGGAGAGCCCGACGCCGATCCGGGGCGCGTGGCTCGGCGTTGCGCTCGCGGTGCAGGCACTGGCCTGTGCGTACTTCGGCATCTTCGCCGGGCTCACCGTCGGCCTCGGCACCGTGTACTACGGGTGGACGCGCGGCTTCTGGCGTTCGCGCCCGTACTGGATCGCGATCGGACTCGGCGCGGTCGTCAGCGTTGGCCTCGTCGTGCCGTTCTTCCTGCCGTACATCCGCGTCCAGAAGGAACTGGGGTTCACGCGGCTGATCGAGGACGCGGCGATGTACTCGGCGGACTGGCAGGCATGGCTCGCCTCGTCGGCCTGGGCCCACCGCTGGATGCTGCCGTATCTCGAACGCTGGAACGAGGTGCTGTTCCCGGGATTCCTGCTACCCGTGCTCGCCCTGGCCGGCGTGTGGCTCGGCCTGCGACGGCCGCGGGCCGCGTTGGGACAACGGGCCCGGCCAATCATCGAAACGCCGTTGTCTCCGACACGTCGACGCGAGACGACGATCTTCTATGGCCTCGTCGCGCTGATCGCGTTCTGGGCGAGCTTCGGCCCGAAGGCCGGCCTCTACACCGTTCTCTACCACACGATTCCGGTGTTCACGTTCCTGCGGGCACCGGGCCGGTTCGGCATTCTCGTGGTGCTCGCGCTCGGCGTGCTGATGCTGGTCGGGCTGCGCTCGCTGCTCGAGGCACGGCCCGCGCGCGTCCAGCGCACCGTCGGCGTCGTCGTGGCGGTGCTGCTGCTCGCCGAGTACACCACCGCGCCGATCCGGCTCGAAGACGCCGCGCCCGCACCCGATGCGCACCGGCGACTCGCCTCGCTGCCGCCAGGCGCCGTCGTCGAACTGCCGTTCTGGTACATCCGATCGGACTTCCCGCGGCACGCGCGCTACATGCTGCTGTCGGCCTATCACTGGCACCCGCTCGTCAACGGCTACAGCGATCACATCCCGCAGTGGTTCCGCGACGAAGTGATCCGCATCAGCAGCTTCCCCACGGCCGAATCGCTGCAGATCGTCGTCGGACGCCATCAGGCGCGCTACGCGATCTTCCACACGCGGTACTACGATGGCCGGAGCCGGCAGCGGCTGCGTGAGCGGCTCGAGCAGTACCGCGACTACGTACGGCCCATCCTCAGCGAAGGCGACGTGTGGCTCTACGAGATCGTCGGCGCGCCGCGCTAGTCCTGGTCGGCTTCGTGGCGCTGGCGCTGGCGCACACGTGGCCGCTGGTGACCGCACCGGCAACGCTCTCGCGCACCGACAGCGCCGACGGGCTGCTGAACCAGTGGATCCTCGGCTGGGTCGCGCACGCGCTGGTGACCGATCCGCGCGCCTTCTTCGACGCCAACATCTTCTTCCCGGAGCCGCGCACGCTGGCCTTCTCGGAGCACCTCGCGGTGCCGGCCCTCTTCAGCGCCCCCGTCTTCTGGGCCGGCGGGTCGGCGGTCCTCGCTTACAACGTCACGCTTTGGGCCGGCCTGGCACTCAGCGGCTGGACGATGGCGCTCGTCGTCCACCGGTGGACTGGCGACTGGTACGCGGCGCTGCTGGCCGGCAGTCTTGCCGCCTTCAATACCGAAACGCTGACGCGCATGGCGCACATCCAGGCCATGCACCTCGAGTTCCTGCCGCTCGCGATGCTGGCGCTGGACGACGTGCTGCGGCGCGGGACCGGCCGCGACGCCCTCCGGCTCGGCGCGTTCGCGGCGCTGCAGATGCTCTGCTCGGGCTACCTGCTCGTCATGACCGGCATCGCGATCGGCGCCGGCGTGGTGGTGAGAGGTGGTGAGTGGCTGGGCACGCAGTGGCGCACGCGCCTGCCGGCGCTGGGCGGGGCGGGGGGGGGGGGCGCCGGGTAGTGGGGCCCCAGGCAATGACAGAACAGGGGCGGGGCCGCACGCCACAGGCTGGGGATTCCCCCATCGCAGTGGCGTCAGCAGGTGC
>CBIHOS010000274.1:0-5172 GCA_966211945.1 uncultured bacterium | reverse complement strand
CGTTCGGCGTTCGGCGTTCGGCGTTCGGCGTTCGGCGTTCGGCGTTCGGCGTTCTACGATGGTGACCATGTCCGATCCCCTGGTCTCGGACCGCCCGCTGCGGCTCGACGTGTGGCTGGACGTGGCGTGCCTGTGCAAGACGCGCTCGGAAGCCCAGCGGGCGATCAAGGGCGGCAAGATCGAGGTCAACGGCGAACGCCCCAAGCAGAACCGCGAGGTCAGGCCGGGCGACACGGTCACGCTGACCCGGCCGCTCGGCCGCAAGCAGGTGGTGCGGGTGCTCGGCACGGCCGAACAGCACCTGCCGAAGGCCGACGCGAAAGCCCTGCTGTTCGAGGACGTCACCCCCGCCCCGACGCCCGAGGAACGGGCATTCCAGCAGCTCCTGCGCGATACGAGGCCCAGAGGCCCGGTCATTGCGCCAGACAAGCGTGAACGCCGCGAATTGCGGCGGCTTCGGGGTCGGGAGTAGCCAACGAGGTGGTATACTCCAGTGTTTGCACCGACCGGGTGGCACGCGCGCCCGGGCCGCGTGAGGACCCTGGCGGTCCGTGACCCAGCGCGTAGGCAGAGCGGAGTTGTTGTTGTGGCAAATCACGAATCGGCGCTGAAGGCGCACAAGCAGAGCGTGGCCAATCGCGAGCGGAACCGTCAGGCGCGCACGCGTCTTCGGTCGGCGCTCAAGGCGATCCGCAAGTCGCTGACTGCCGGTGATGCCAATGGCGTCAAGGCGGGGTTGAACGAGACGGTGTCGTTGATCGACAAGATGGCCAAGAAGGGCGTCATCCACGACAACGCCGCGGCGCGCTACAAGTCGCGCCTCGCCAAGCGTCTCAGCGGCCTCGCGGCGTAAACGGCCGCCCGGCCGCTGCTCCTGGCCGCGAGGGTCCGGACGCCTTCGGGCCTGCCCCGCCGTAGCCCGTCGGGCGAAGGCGGGGCTCGCACACTTCCACCACCAGCCGTTCCAGCACGATCTGCGGGTTGCGTCCGAGTTTGCTCGCGGCGTCGGCCTCGTAGAGCGCCCGCACGGCGCGCACCACGCGCTCGGGGGCGACCTGCGGCATCTTCGTGCGGATCCACCACCCCAGCTGCCCCAGCATCTGGAACGGCGACGAGCCGTTCTCGATCATCAGCTGCACGTGACGCAACGCCACCGCCGCATCGTTCTCGGCGATGGCACTGGTCACCGCCCAGTCGTCGAACTGCTGCGCCGCGCCGACCACCAGCGCCACGTCCGCCGCGGTGATCGCCGCTGCGTCGCCGACGAACAGCACCAGCGTATCGAGGTCCTTCCGTAAGCGGACGATGTCGGGACCGGCGCGCTCGACCAGCGCGGTGAGGGCCGCGGCGTCCATCCGCTTGCCGTTGGCCCGGGCCCGCTCCGCCGCGAACTGCATCGCGTCGCGCAGCGCCGTCTGCGCGCCGTTGAACCCCTCGACGTTGAAGCCGTCGCAGGCGATGGTCACCGCGTGCTTGTCGAGCGCCTTGCCGATCCTGGTGCTGCGGTTGATGTCGGTGCCGACCAGCACCAGCACGGTGGACGGCTCGGGCGCCGCGACGTAGCCTTCCAGCCCGCCCGGATCGGCAGGTGCCGCGTCGTCGCCGGCCGCGTCCTCCTCCTCGACCGCCTTCCTGCGCCCCTTGAACAGCCGCTCGATGTGGCTCAGGACGACGACCCGCCACTCGCCGAGCATCGGCCGCGTCCGTGCCGCGCCGAGCACATCGTCGATGTCGGCGTCGCCGGCGGTGAAGCGCTCCACGTTGAAGGCGCGGTCCTCCTCGTCGACCACCGCGACGAGCGAGGCGACGACCTCGTCCTTGCCCACTTCATCGTCGCCGATGACCAGGTAGACAGGCGCCGGCCCGCCGCGCGTCAGCGCCACTGCCAGGTCACGCGGCGTCATGGCCCTAGAACGCCTCGAGGATGGACGACACCGTGCGCCGCGCCACGGTCTCGGCGATGCGGTCGGCGGCGGTGCGGTTCTGCCCGAGGAACGCCGACGCGTCGGCCGACCCGCCCGTCGATGTCGTCACGTCGTACTCGTCGACGATGTCGAGCGACGGGTTCTCCCAGAGCACCTTGTTGGCCTTGACGTCCTTGAACTCGACCTTCAGGTTGACGCGGATGATGTAGCGCGTCGCCTGGTTGTTCTGGTCGAAGCCGCCGGGTTCGAGCGTGACGCCGGCGATCGTGCCGGTGAGCAGGGCATCGGCGCCGTCGGTCAGTGCGATCACCTGATAGCGGCCGCGCCCGAGGAACTCGCTGCGCACCCGCTGCGTGATCTGCTGCTCGAGGTCGTAGACCGACGTCGTGTTGCCGAAGACCGGGATGCCGATCACGCGGATGTACGACGGCAGGAAGTTACCGCGGCCCGCCAGCGTGTATCCGCACCCGGCCTGCAGCACGCCCACCGCGATCGCGACGGCGCTGCCGACGAAGCCTCGACGATCGACGCGCTGCATCATTTCACCACCACGCTGATCAGCCGTCCGCTGGCGACGATCACCTTGACGACCGTCTTGCCGTCGGTATGCGCCCGGACGCCCGCGTCGGCCAGTGCCGCCGCCTGCACGACGTCGTCGGCCGAACCGGCCGGCACCGTGATTCGCCCCCGCACCCTGCCGTTGACCTGCACCGGCAGTTCGATCGACTCCTCGGCCGCCACCGCGGGATCGCTCACCGGCCAGCCCGCGGCGACGAGCCCCTCGCTGTGTCCGAGCCCTTCCCACAGTTCCTCGGCCATGTGCGGTGCGAATGGCGACAGCAGCCGCACGAGGGCCTCGACCGCCTCACGGGCGACGGCGAGCGTGCCCGGTGTGACGTCGGTGCCCACCGGCGAATCGACTCCCCCGGCCCGCCGCCCCGGCTTGAACAGGCCGGTCGCGTCACCGAACGCATACAGTTCGTTCACCAGTTCCATCAGTCCCGAGATCGCGGTGTTGAGGTGTACGCGCGGATAGAGGTCGTCGGTCAGCCTTGCGACCGTCTGGTGGGTCTTGCGGCGCAGCGCCCGCTCGGCCGCGGTGAACTCGCTGGCCGCGTCCAGTCGGGGCGCCGTGGCCAACAGCGGCGCCAGCGGCTCGACGAACCGCCACACCCGCGTCAGGAAGCGATAACTCCCTTCGAGCCCGGTGTCGGTCCACTCGACTTCCTTCTCGGGCGGGGCCACGAACATCACGTACACGCGCAGCGCGTCGGCGCCGAACTTCGCGATCATCTCGTCGGGATCGACGACGTTGCCCTTGCTCTTGGACATCACCTGGCCATCCTTGAGCACCATGCCCTGGGTGAGCAGGCGCGTGAACGGCTCGTCGTGGTCGACCATCCCGAGGTCGCGGAAGACACGCGTGAAGAACCGCGAGTAGATCAGGTGCAGGATGGCGTGCTCGACGCCGCCGCTGTAGAAGTCCACCGGCGCCCAGTAGTTGCACCTGGCCGGATCGAACGGCTGCGCGCCGTTGTGCGCGTCGGTGAAGCGGTAGAAGTACCAGGACGAATCGAAGAACGTGTCCATCGTGTCGGTCTCGCGCCGGGCGGCGCCGCCGCACGTCGGGCACGAGACGTTGACGAACTCGGGGACCTGCGCCAGCGGCGACTCGCCCTTGCCGGTGAACTCGACGATCTTGGGCAGGACCACCGGCAGCTGGTCGTCGGGCACCGGCACGACGCCGCACGCCGGGCAGTGGATCATCGGGATCGGCGTGCCCCAGTACCGCTGGCGGGAGACGCCCCAGTCTTTCAGGCGGTACTGGATGGTCCGCCTGCCGATCCCTCGCGCCTCGGCCGATGCCGCCATCTGCTGCCAGGCGTCGGCGGTCGGCAGTCCCGAGAACTCGCCGGAGTTGACGCTCTCGCCGTCCTCAACGAACGCCTCGCGCATCGTCGCGCCGTCCGCCTCCGCCAAGGCTATGGCGGACAGGTCGGCTGCAGGACCGCCGACCGGCTTGACCACTACCTGCACAGGCAGGCCGTACGTGCGGGCGAACTCGAAATCGCGCTGGTCGTGGCCAGGCACCGCCATGATCGCGCCGGTGCCGTAGCCGCCGAGCACGAAATTGGCGACCCACACCGGTACAGCGCCGCCCGTGAACGGGTTGATTGCGCGGCGACCGGTATCGAAGCCTTCCTTGGCGACCTCGCCAGACATCCGTCCGAGCCGATCCTGCTGGCGGAACCGCTCGGCCTGCTTGCGGAACGCGGCCGGATCGGGCGACTCGCCGGCGAAGCGCTCGACCAGTTCGTGCTCGGGCGCGATCAGCACGAACGTCGCGCCGTAGATCGTGTCGATGCGCGTCGTGAAGATCTCGATCCCGTCGGCCGTGGCGCGGCCCTGGTCGTCGGCAATCGGGAACGTCGCCTGCACGCCCTCCGACTTGCCGATCCAGTTGCGCTGCATCGTCAAGACCTTCTCGGGCCAGTCGGGCAGGCGCGTCGTGCCTTCGAGCAGCTCCTCGGCGTAGTGGGTGATGCGCAGGAACCACTGCTCGAGTTCCCGCGACGTGACCTGGGCGCCACACCGCCAGCAGGCGCCGTCGATGACCTGTTCGTTGGCGAGCACGGTCAGGTCGTTCGGGCACCAGTTCACCGTCGAGCGGCGGCGATAGGCCAGGTCGCGCTCGGCCATCCGGAGGAACAGCCACTGGTTCCAGTGGTAGTAGTCGGGCAGGCACGTCGCCAGCTCGCGGCCCCACGCGTAGCTGATGCCGAGGCGCTGCAGCTGCCCCTTCATGTACGCGATGTTGTCGAGCGTCCACTGTTCGGGGTGGAGGTTGTTCTTGATCGCGGCGTTCTCCGCCGGCAGGCCGAACGCGTCCCAGCCGAACGGGTGGAGGACGTTGGCGCCCTGCATCCGCTTCAGGCGGGCCACCACGTCGCCGATCATGTAGTTGCGGACGTGTCCCACGTGCGCGCGCCCGGACGGGTACGCGAACATCTCCAGGCAGTAGAACGACGGCCTGGCGGGATCCTCGGTGACCTCGAACGCTCCGGACGCCGTCCAGCGCTCCTGCCACTTCTTCTCGATGATTTGCGGGGAATAGTCAGCCACGGCTAAGAGCGTCAGTATACCGTCCGGGTACGCAGGCAGGGCCGGCTGCCCGGCGCGCCGCAGCCGTCAGGCGGAGGTGGGTCCCAGCCCGGCCTTCGCCGGCATTGAGGGCCGCGTTGGGACA
>CBIHOS010000273.1:0-5267 GCA_966211945.1 uncultured bacterium | reverse complement strand
ACCGGCTGCCGCCGCTGGACGACGAGCCCTGGCACCGCCTGGCGCTGCAGGTCACCCCGACCTGGCAGGCGCCCAACGACCCGCGCGTGCTCGGCGTGGTTGTGGGCGAGTGGACGTTCGAGACGCGTTGAGTCTTCCCTACGTCGGCAGCAGCCCGTTCTTCGAGGCGTACTGGTAGAGCGCGATTTCGAGCAGGTTGAAGAGCGCGTGCGAGACCGCGGGGCCGACCATGCTGCGGCGCGACAGGTAGATGAAGCCCCACAGCAGCCCGAGCATGCCTGTGATGAGCGCGGCATCGAAGCCCTGGGTGAGATGGCCGAGCCCGAACGCGACGCTGAACAGGATCAAGCCGACCCGCGCGCCGCCGAGATCCTGGTCGAAGCGGTGCAGGATGAAGGCGCGCTGCACTTCCTCGCGCAGGCCGCCGGCACACACCGCGACCAGCGCGAAGAGCGCGACTCTCCACGGCGAGGTCAGCATCGCCTGCAGCGGGTTCTTCGGCACGTTGTGCAGCCAGGGCGCGACGTGCTGCACCAGCGTGCCGAGCACGATCACGAGCGCGAAGACCATCGGCAGCCACAGGACGCCCCTGACCACCTCGCCCCACAGTGGCCCCTGGCCGAGCAGCACCTCTCCGGGCCGTTCGCCGCGCAGGCGCAGGAACAGGACGATCAGCCCGATCAGGGCCACGGTGTCCAGCAGCGACACCGCCACGATGAAATCGAACGGCAGGGTGCCGTCCGACGGGATGTGCGGCCGCATCAGCAGCCCGAGCACGCCCGCAATCAGCAGCTGGGTTGGAAACCCCGAGCAGAGCAGGACTTCGAGCACCGACTGCGCCCGCAGGTGTCGAGGCGCCTGCGGCACCGGCCTGTCGACGAACTCATCCGTCGCGTCGATCGTGTCCGGTCCGCTCACCATGTAGATGTTACGCTGTCCTAGTTCCGGAGTTGTGCCGGTCGGCTGCTGTCACGCCCGGATGCACTTCCGGGTGATTGAAAGGCTTCCTGTGTCGAGCGCGATCGAACCTTCTCGTCAGTCCGACTCCTCTCCGGATCAGCACACCGGCGAGCGTGTGCTCATCGTCGAGGACGACCGCGCGGCGCGGGTCGGGCTGACCGAACTGATCCGGGCCTGGGGCTACGTCGCCGAAGACGCCTCCGACGGCGAGGAGGCGCTGCAGAAGATCACGACGTTCCGCCCCGGCATCGTCCTCACGGACCTGGTGATGCCGCGCATGGACGGCCTCGGGCTGCTCCGCGCGCTGCAGGATCAGCTCACCGACCTCTGCATCGTCATCCTCACGGCCCAGGGCACCGTCGAGACCGCGGTCGAGGCGATCCGCGACGGCGCCTACGACTACCTCACCAAGCCGGTCGATCCGCATCGGCTGCAGATCCTGCTGGCCAAGGCGGTCGAGCGGCAGTCGACCCGCCGCGAGGTCCGCAACCTCCGCCGGCAGCTGCGCGATCAGGGCAGCTTCGGCCGCATCATCGGCAACACCCCGGCCATCCGCAAGCTCTATCGCACGATCGAGCAGGCCGCTCCGACCGGTGCCTCCGTCCTGATCTGGGGCGAGTCCGGCACCGGTAAGGAACTGGTTGCGCAGACGATTCATCAGCTGAGCGACAGGGTCCAGCAGCCCTACATCGCGATCAACTGCGCAGCGATTCCCGAGACGCTGCTCGAGAGCGAGATCTTCGGCCACGAGAAGGGCGCCTTCACCGGCGCCGTGGAGCGCCGCCTCGGCTGCTTCGAGCTGGCCCATCGCGGCACGCTGTTCCTCGACGAGATCGCCGAGATGGTGCCGGTGACGCAGGTCAAGCTGCTGCGCGTGCTGCAGGAGCGGACGTTCCGCCGCCTCGGCGGCCGCACCGAGCAGAACGTCGACGTCCGCATCATCGCCGCCACCAACGTCAATCCGCTCGACGCGGTCGCGAAGGGCAAGCTGCGCGAGGATCTGTACTACCGGCTGAACGTGTTCTCGATCGAACTGCCGCCGCTGCGGGCCAGGCGCGAGGACATCCCGCTGCTCGTCCAGTCGTTCATCGCCGAGTTCGCCGGCCGCAACGGCCGGGAAGTCAAGGGCGTCTCGCAGGAGGCGCTGTCCCTGCTCGAGCAGTACCACTGGCCGGGCAACATCCGCGAACTGCGCAACGTCATCGAGCGCGCCACCATCCTCTCCCCTGGCGAGTTCATCGAGGCGGCGCAGCTGCCGCCCGAGCTCTCGACGCCGCAGGCCTCGGCCGGTGAACAGCACCAGATCACGCTCACGCCAGGCACGACCGTCGACGATGCGGAGATGAAGCTGATCGAGATCACGCTGGCGCACACCGGGCAGAACAAGACCCGCGCCGCCGAACTGCTCGGCATCAGCCTGAAGACGCTGCACAACAAGCTGAATCGCATGAAGGGGCGCGATCAGGCCAGCGAATAGGCGCCCCCGCATGCGTCTGAGTTACCAGACCCGGCAGGTGCTCGGCGTCACGGGCATCGTGGCGCTGACGGTCATCGCCCTGAGCGCGGTGTACCTGGCGACGCAGGCGCGCGCCCTGCTCGAAGAGAGCGAACTGCGCGGCCGCCTCCTGACCAACCTGACCTACCAGCGGGCCTTCACGCTCGTCCGCAGCCGCGAGACGGCGGCCGCCGACCTGCAGGCCGACGCCGGCCTGCGCGCCATCCTGCTGTCGGCGATGGGGTTTGCCGAGAACGTCACCTACGCGACGATCACCGACGTGCGCGACGTGGCGCTCGTGCACAGCTCGCCAACCCTCGAAGGCACGGTCGTGCCGCCGCAGCGGTCGCTCGAGACGCTGCTCGCGAGCGGCCCCGTCTCGCAGCTGCGCGGCGTGTGGGAGCAGCGCAGCTACGAGGTCACCCAGCCGCTGCTGCTCGGCGAGGAACGCTTCGGATCGATCCGCATCGGCGTCTCGACGGTGCTGATCTGGCGGGGACTGACGGTGGCCGCCGGCCGGATTGCCGCGATCGCCGGTTCGGCCATCGTGCTCGCGATCGCGTTCTCGTGGCTCCTGGCGCGGCGCTTCCTCCGCCCGATTCACGTCCTGCAGAGCGGCATCGCCCGTCTCGGCCAGGGCGAGGAGGACGTCCGCCTCGACCTGCCGGAGGAGGACTTCAAGGATCTCGGCACCTCCTTCAACGCGTTGAGCCAGTCGGTGTCGACGGTGCGGTCGCAGCTCGTCGAGCAGGCCAGGCGGGCCGAGTCGGTCGTCGAGAAACTCGAGGACGCCGTGGCCATCGTCGGGCCGCACGGCGACGTGGTGTTCGTCAATCCGGCGATGAAGGCGCTGCTGCCGGCGCTCGAGGCGGGGAGTCCCTTCGACGCCGCGGTTGCCGACGGTCATCCCTGCCGCGTCCTGGTCGAGCAGGCCCTGCAGGTGCGCGCGTCCCGCGGACCGCTGATTGCCGACCTGCCGGGCGCCGACGGCGAGGCGCGCAGCCAGCAGCAGCTGATGGCGCATCCGATTGCCGATCAGACGCGGGGCTTCGTCGGCGTGATGCTGGTGGCGCGCAACGTCGGCGCGTTGTCGCAGCTGCAGACCATGCTGCGCTACTCGCGCAAGCTCGCGTCGCTCAACCGGCTGCTGGCCGGCGTGGCGCACGAGGTCAAGAATCCGCTGAACGCGATGACGATTCACCTCGAGCTGCTGCGCCAGAAGCTCGGACGCCGCACCCCGGTCGCCGTTGCGGTCCCGGCTGGCCGTGGCGGCGGCGGTGGCGACGTGACGCTGCCGGCCGAGGCCTTGATGAACCACGTCTCGATCATCGGCGAGGAGATCCGTCGCCTCGACGATGTGGTGCAGGGATTTCTGCGTTTCAGCCGTCCCGAGGAACTGCAGTTGGAGCCGGTCGGCGTCGCGGCGATGCTCCAGGACATCGTCGACGTCGTTCAGCCGCAGGCCGAGCAGGGCGGCATCGCCGTCCAAATGGAGGCGCACGGCGGGCTCGCGATCCAGGTGGATCGGGCGATGGTGCGCCAGGCGTTGCTGAACCTGTCGCTGAACGCGCTGGACGCGATGCCGGCGGGCGGCACGCTCACGCTGCGGGCGCGTGCCGTCGAGGCCGAGCAGGTGCAGATCGACCTGATCGACACCGGCGTGGGCATCCAGCCCGACCATCTCGGTCGAATCTTCGACCTCTATTTCACGACCCGCGAGCAGGGCAGCGGGCTCGGCCTGTCGATGGTCTATCGCACCGTGCAGCTGCACGACGGCACCATCGAGGTCGAGTCGTCGCCCGGGCACGGCGCGACGTTCCGCGTGCGGCTGCCGCGCGCCTGACGAAGGATGGCGATGGTGATGATGCCGAAGGGCCCACGAGCGGGCGGCCGGCTCCTGGTAGGGGTCGTGATCCTGACCGCGATTGGCGGCGCGGGCTGCGCCCGCAGCCGGCCATCGACGGCGCCGAGGCCGGTGGCGCTCAACGTGCCGCCGCCGCCGCCGCGCGTGATCTCGACGCCACCCGAGCCGGTGGCTCCCACCGAGGCGACGACCCAGGAGCGGGCGACGCCGGTGCGTCCGGCCCGCAACTCCAGGCCGGCGGCGCGCACCGACGGCGGCCGCAACGGCGGGGACGCGGCCCGGACCGAATCGACGGCCGAGGCCACGGCTCCGACGGCCGTGCCGGAGCCGGCGACGGTGCCGGCGGGGCCGCTGCTGCGCACGCCCCAGACCATGGACGAGACCGAAGCCGAGCGCCGGACCCGCGATGTGCTGGAGCGCGCGTCGACGCTGCTCGGCCGGGTGAAGCCCGAGGGGCTGGTGACGCAGGCGCGCCAGCAGCACGACACGGCCCGGCGGTTCGTGGCGCAGGCGGAGCAGGCGCTGCTCGAGCGCAACTACGTGCTGGCGTCCTATCTGGCCGACAAGGCAGAGACGCTGGCCAAGGGGCTGAGCCGGTAGGCGCTGTCAGTCGAGCTCAGCCTTACCGCATGGATGGACTTGCTACACGTGGCGCTCTTTTCCCCGAGCGGCAGAGGCGGCAGGCGCCACAGGACGCGGGTTCTCGGATGAACGGCCAGGGTTCGCGCCTCGCCGCGACGTCGACCGTCTGGCATTTCGATTGCTATGTATGGGGGTACCCCGCTCCGCAAGGAGCACACTCCTCCTGAGACCCCCGCAGTACCCGCGGGAGACCGGACGCACCCGGTCTCCCGCACCTTCCTCCTTCGCTCGGCTCGTCCGATCCAGGCCCATGTTCGTGGACGCGGGACGCCAACGGCCCGACGTTGTGGCCGGTGGGGAAATGGT
>CBIHOS010000272.1:0-5285 GCA_966211945.1 uncultured bacterium | reverse complement strand
GAGCAGACGCTCAACCAGCTGCTCGTCGAGATGGACGGCTTCGAGAGCAACGAGGGCGTGATCCTCGTGGCCGCGACCAACCGTCCGGACGTGCTCGACCCGGCGCTGCTGCGTCCCGGCCGCTTCGACCGCCGCGTGGTGGTGGACCTGCCCGACGTCCGCGGCCGCGAGCAGATCCTCGCGGTGCACACCAAGAAGATCCCGATGGGCGATGACGTGAAGCTGAACATCATCGCCCGCGGCACGCCGCGCTTTGCCGGTGCGGACCTCGCGAACCTGGTCAACGAGTCGGCGCTGATCGCCGCCCGCCAGAACCGCAAGGTCGTGACGATGCACGACTTCGAGATGGCCAAGGACAAGGTCATCATGGGCGTCGAGCGCCGGTCGCGCGTCATCAGCGACGACGAGAAGCGGCACACGGCGTACCACGAGGCCGGTCACGCGCTGGTGGCGGCGCTGCTGCCCAACGCGGTGCCCCTGCACAAGGTCACCATCATCCCGCGCGGCATGGCGCTCGGCGTCACGTCGTTCCTGCCGCAGAGCGAGCAGGTCGACTTCTCGAAGGAAGAGGCCGACTCGCAGATCGCCGTGGCGATGGCGGGCCGCATCGCCGACGAGATCTTCTGCAACACGAAGACGGCCGGCGCGCGCAACGACATCGAGCAGGCCACCGCCCTGGCGCGCCGCATGGTCTGCGAGTGGGGCATGAGCGTCCTCGGGCCGCTCAGCTTCGGTAAGAAGGAAGAGCAGATCTTCCTCGGCCGCGAGATCGCCCAGCACCGCGACTACTCGGAATCCACCGCCATGCGCATCGACGAGGAAGTCCAGTCGATCGTCATGACCGGGTACGACACGGCCCGCAGCATCATCGAGAAGCACAAGGACGCGATGCAGCGCGTCGCCGACGAACTGCTCGTGCGCGAGGTGCTCGACGCCGATCAGGTGAGGCGCATCATCGCCGGGCACCCGCTCGACGCGCCCGAACCGGTCGGCACGCCGGGGCCGTCGGCGCCTGAAGTCGTCGCCGAGGAGCGCCGTCCGCGGCCGTCGATCGTCCCGACGATCTCGGTGCCGCACAAGCCGCTCGCGCAGGAATAAGGTAGGGGCGCCTCTCCCGAGGCGCCTTTTCAATTCCAGAATTGCAGAATTGCAGAATCTCATCACCTCGGGAAGCGCTCGAACGGTGGCGTTGCTGATGAAATTTTGAAATTCTGCAATTCTGAAATTGCCTTGCCTGCCCATCCACGCCGCACCTACACACTGCAACTCGCGCACGGACGCTCGCTCGAACTGGGCGGGCGCACGCTCGTGATGGGCATTCTCAACGTCACACCGGACAGCTTCTCGGACGGCGGGCGATTCCTCGATCCGATGCGAGCGGTGGACGCGGCGCTCGCGATGGTCGACGCCGGCGCGGACCTGATCGACGTCGGCGGAGAATCGACGCGCCCCGGCGCGCCACCCGTGGACGAGGCGGAGGAGCGCGCCCGGGTGCTGCCGGTGGTCTCGGCGCTCGCGGCGCGGCTCGACGTCCCGATTTCCGTGGACACCAGGAAGGCGCCGGTGGCCGACGCCGCGATCGAGGCCGGTGCGTCGATCCTCAACGACGTCAGCGGACTGCGGTCCGACGCCGGCCTCGCAGCCGTGGCAGCGCGCACCGGCGCCGGGCTCGTGCTCATGCACATGCGCGGCACCAGCGCGGACATGTACCGGCACGCCACGTACGCCGACGTGGTCGGCGAAGTGGCGTCCGAACTGGCCTGGAGCGTGGAGGCCGCGGTGAACGCCGGCATCGCCCGTCAGGCGATCGTCATCGATCCCGGCCTCGGCTTCGCCAAGACCGCCGCGCACAGCTGGGACGTCCTCCGCCAGCTCGACGATGCGCGGTTCCGGGCGTTCGACCTGCCGCTGCTCGTCGGTGCGTCGCGCAAATCCTTCCTCCAGGCCGCGGTCGGCGAACGGCCGGCCGGCGACCGAGATCCGGCGAGTCTGGCCGCTGCCGCGATTGCGGTGCTGCGGGGCGCGCACATCGTGCGGGTCCACGATGTCGCTGCGAGCGTGCAGGCGGTGCGCGTGGCAGATATGATGAGCGCCGCCGACGCCAGCGCGATGTGACCGCGGCCGGCAGCAACCCGCCGCCATGGACGTCCTTCTCTCGTGGATCAGCCGCACCCCGGTGTCGTGGTGGGACATCGTCGACGTCCTGGTCGTCGCGTTCATCATCTACGAGTCGCTCATCCTGATCCGCGGCACGCGGGCGATGCAGATGGCGTTCGGGTCGGCGCTGCTCGTGGCGCTCTATTTCTTCTCGCTCGCGGCGCCGCTCCAGACCGTCAACTGGCTCATCCGCAACCTGTTCGGCTACGTGGTGTTCGCGGCGATCGTGCTGTTCCAGAACGACATCCGGCGCGCGCTGGCGCATTTCGGGCGCACCCCCTTCGTGCGGGCGTTCTCGCGGTCGGAAACCGATGAAGAAACCATCGAGGAGGTGGTGACGGCCGCGGTACAGCTGGCCGATCGGCGGACCGGTGCGCTCATCGTGCTGGAACGGCAGATCGGCTTGCGCAACTACATCGAGAGCGGCATTCCGCTGGACGCGATGGTCACCCACGATCTGCTCGTGGCGGTGTTCCAGACCAGCGGCCCTCTGCACGACGGGGCGGTGATCATCCAGGAGAACAAGCTGGCCGCCGCGTCCTGCTTCCTGCCGCTGACCATCAATCCGTCGGTCGGGACCGACCTCGGCACCCGTCACCGCGCGGCCATCGGCCTCACCGAGGAGAACGACGCCGTCGCCGTCGTCGTGTCCGAAGAGACCGGGCGCATCTCGGTGGCGACCGAGGGGCAGATTCAGCGCGGCTTCAGCGGCGACACGCTGCGCGCCCGCCTCACCCAGCTCATCCTCCAGCGCAAGAGCGCCCGCCGGGCGCGGCGGCTTCCCTGACATGGCGTTCCGACCCTTCGCGAACCTGCCGCTCAAGGTGATCTCGGTGGTCGTGGCCTTCGTGTTGTGGCTGGCCGTGGCTGGTCAGAGCACGGTCGAGCGCAACATCCAGGTGCCGCTCGAGTACCGCAACGTGCCGGCCGGGATGGAGATCGTCGGCGACCCGCCGGGCGCCGTCGACGTGCGGCTGCGCGGTTCGTCGGGTAATCTCGCGCGGGTGGTGCAGGGCGACGTGGTGGCGGCGCTGGACCTGTCGAACGCGCGGCGCGGGACGCGGATCTTCAACCTCCGGGCCGACGAAGTGCGGGTGCCGTTCGGCGTCCAGGTCGTCCAGGTGACGCCGCCGGCGGTGTCGCTGGAGTTCGAGACGGCGGGTCAGAAGGTCGTGCCCGTGTCGCCGGTCATCGAGGGCGAACCGGCGCCGGGGTTCGTCGTCGGCCGGATCACGACGTCGCCGGCGACAGTCGAGGTCCTGGGACCGAGCGGCCGCCTCAGCGCGCTGCGCGAGGCGACGACCGAGCCGGTGAGCGTGGACGGCGCCCAGGGACGCGTGCAGGACACGGTGACGGTCGGCATCGAGGACTCGACCGTGCGCCTGCGCGAACCGCTGCGCGCCACCGTCATCGTCGAGGTCGTGCCGGCGCCAGTGCAGAGCACGCTGGACGGCGTGGCGATCACGACCACGAACCTGGCGCTCGGACTGGCCGCGCGGGTCACGCCGTCGAAGGTGTCGGTGACCGTCCGCGGAACCCGCGAACGGGTGGCTGGTCTCGGCGCCGGTGATCTGGTGGCCCAGATCGATCTCGGCGGACTCGGCGCCGGACGCCATGTGGTGCCCGTGCAGGTGCCCAACCGCGAAGGCGTGGCGGTCGAGGGCGTCGAACCAGCAAATGTGTCGGTCACAATCCGGTGAATCACGTCCTGCGGTCCGTTGGTCGCCCATGAAACTGTTCGGAACCGATGGCGTTCGCGGCGTGGCTGGCCAGCCGCCGCTCGACGAGACCACACTCCTCCGCCTGGGTGCGGCGCTCGTGCGCGTGCTGCCGCATCAGGGCCCGGCGCGCCTGCTCACGGGCCGCGACACGCGCGAGTCCGGCTTCTGGATCGAGCGGACGCTCGCGCGCGGCATCCGGGCGATGGGCGGCGATCTCCTGTCGGCGGGCGTCGTGCCGACGCCGGCCGTGGCGGTGATCACCAGGGCCGAGGACTTCGACGCCGGCATCGTCATCTCGGCGTCGCACAACCCATACGAAGACAACGGCATCAAGGTCTTCTCCGGACACGGCCAGAAGTTCGACGAGCGGCTGGAGCAGCAGGTCGAGGCGCTGGTCGCCGACCCGCACTTCGTCGTCCGCGACGACGCCTCGGCGGAGATCGAGTCGTACGAAGGTGTGGAACCGTATGCGCGGCACGCGCGGGCCGCGCTGCCGTTTGCCGGGCACGTCACCGGGCTGCGCGTCGGCCTCGACTGCGCCAACGGCGCCACCACGACGGTCGCGCCGAAACTGTTCCGCAGCCTGGGGCTCGACACGCACATCATCGGCAACGATCCGGACGGGCGCAACATCAACCTGCACTGCGGATCGACGCATCTCGAGGCGCTGCAGGCGTTGGTGCGCGAGAAGCAGCTCGCGATCGGCGTCGCCTTCGACGGCGACGGCGATCGCTGCCTGATGGTGGACGAGCAGGGCGCGGTGGTGGACGGCGACGCGATCATGCTGATCCTCGCGCTCCACTTGCAGCGCACTGGCGGCCTGGCCAGGGACACGGTGGTCGCGACCGTGATGAGCAATCTCGGGCTGGAGCGGGCGCTCGAGCGCCACGGCATCCGCCTGATCCGCACGGCCGTCGGCGACAAGCACGTGATGGAGGAGATTCGCGAGCACGGCTACGCGCTCGGCGGCGAGCAGTCGGGCCACGTCATCGTCTCCGAGCACCTCTTCACGGGCGACGGCATCGTCACGGCGCTGCGCGT
Organism: uncultured bacterium; assembly: GCA_966211945.1. Taxonomy (GTDB): domain Bacteria; phylum Acidobacteriota; class Vicinamibacteria; order Vicinamibacterales; family Vicinamibacteraceae; genus Luteitalea. The sequence goes on along the minus strand of CBIHOS010000272.1, from coordinate 366 downwards.
GCTTCGCGTGATGGCGGAGACGGGGCGGTCGCTGCGCGATCTGGCGTCGGACCTCACGACGTATCCGCAGACGCTGGTCAACGTGCGGGTCGGCCGCCGCGTGCCGGTGGCCGACGTGCCGGCGATCGCCGCGACGATCGACAGCGTGCAGCGCCGGCTCGGCGACGAGGGGCGGCTGCTCGTCCGCTATTCGGGCACCGAGCCGCTGCTGCGCATCATGCTCGAAGGGCGCGACCAGCAGGAGATCGAGCGGTGGGCCCACGAGATCGCCGATGCCGCGACGTCCGCGCTCGGGGCGGGCTGAGCGCTGGGAACGCCGAACGCCGAACGCCGAACGCCGAACGCCGAACGCCGAACGTCGGAACG
>CBIHOS010000271.1:0-5349 GCA_966211945.1 uncultured bacterium | reverse complement strand
CGTTCGACGCCACGTCCTTTCAGGCATCATTGAACGATGCCGATTGCCGCTCGCCTGCTGCTTCTCGCGCTGCTGCTGACACCTGTCGCCGGCCGCGCGCAGGTCCTGGGCGCCGATCCAACGGTGCCCGGCAACACGACCCCCACGCCGGTGCTGCTGCCGTTCCCCGAATGGCTGCAGGGCGTGCGCGAGGAAGCGCTGGCGCGCGGCATCTCCGCCCCCACCGTCACCGCGGCCTTGCGCGACATCACGCCGGTCGAGCAGATCCTCAATCGCGACCGCACGCAGGCCGAGTTCAAGGAGACGCTCGCCGAGTACCTGCGGCGGCGCGTCGGCACGCCGACCATCCGGCTCGGGCGCCAGATGGTCACCAGGCACGCGGCCGTGCTGAAGAGGGTCGAAGCGGCCTACGCGGTCCCGCCGCACGTGATGGTCGCCGTGTGGGGCCTGGAATCCAATTTCGGCAGGTTCAGCGGCGTGCGCCCGATCATGCCGACCCTCGCGACGCTGGCCTACGACAACCGGCGCAGCGCGATGTTCCGGTCGCAGTTGTTCGACGCGCTGACCATCCTGGATGCCGGCCACATCGAGCTGCCGCGGCTCGAGGGATCGTGGGCCGGGGCGATGGGGCAACCGCAGTTCATGCCCTCCAGCTACCTCGCCTATGCAGTCGATTTCGACGCCGACGGACGACGCGACATCTGGACGTCATCGGCAGACGTGTTCGGATCGATCGGCAACTACCTCGCAACCAATGGCTGGGTACCACGGCAGACCTGGGGCCGCCCGGTGCGGCTGCCGGCCGACATCGAGGCGCTCGACGCGGCGGCGCCTCTGCGCACGACGGGATGCCGCGCCGAGAAGGACCTGAGCGAGCCGCGTGGACTCGACGCCTGGCAGGCCCTGGGCGTGCGCACCGCCAACGGCGAGGCGCTGCCGAAGGCCGACATGGCGGCGTCCCTGCTGCGCACCGATGCCGGTTCGTTCCTGGTCTACCGGAACTACGAGGTGATCCTGAGCTACAACTGCGCGCACGCATACGCGATGGCGGTGGCGCGACTCTCGGACCGCATCGCCGACGACGACCCGCTGCCGTCGGCAAGGCCGGTGAAGAAGAAGGCTGCCCCGAAGAAGCGAACCGCGACGAAGACGCCGACGGCCAGGAAGAAGGCGGCCGCGAAGAAGGCGGCGAAGAAGCGATGACCGCCGGACCGTTTACTTCAACTTACATATCGCTTCGGCGCACGTGAGGTCGGCCAGCCACGGCTTCTCCTCGATGCGCACGTCGGTGACCACGCCGTCCTCGACGATGGCCGCGTAGCGCTGGCTGCGCAGCCCTTCGCCGACGACACTGGCGTCCAGGTCCATGCCGGTCGCCTTCGTGAACTCCGCGTTGCCGTCCGAGAGCATCAGGATCTTGCCGTCGGCGCCGGTCTCCCTGGCCCACGCGCCCATCACCCACGCGTCGTTGGTGGACAGGCAGGCGATGGTGTCGACGCCGAGATCGCGAATCGCCTCGTAGTTCCGGACGAAACTCGGGAGATGCGTCTGGCTGCACGTCGGCGAAAAGGCCGCCGGCACGCCGAACAGCACCACCTTCCTGCCTGCGAACACGTCCTGTGTCGACAGCGGCCTCACTCCGTCGGCATCCAGCGTGCGGAAGGTGGCGTCGGGCAGGCGATCTCCAATCTGCAGGGCCATGAGGCAGGAGTCTACCGCAGCGAAGGAGAGCAGGAAGACGCCATCGCGCCGGCACAGGCCGCCGCGATGGACTCGACGTGCCGCTTGTCGGTGCCGCAGCAGCCGCCGAGCACCGTGAGCTGCGGCAGCCGCTGCTTGAGCGTGGCGTAGCTCCGACCGAGGTCGGCCGGATCGCCGATGTCGAGCACCGCCGACTCGTTCAACTCCGCATGGCTCATGCACGACGCGTTGGCGCGCAGGCCCCTGATGCGGCGCACCCACGGCTGCGCCGGGTCGAGCAGGTGGGCGAAATGCGTCGGGTGCGCGCAGTTCACCATGTAGTAGATCGGGTAGCCGCCGGTCGCGCCATCGACGAGATCGATTGCCGTGGCCAGCGACTGGCCGGTCGGCAGCCGTCCGTCGGTCTCGACCGTGAACGAGACCGCCAGCGGCATCGCGGCGCGGCGCGCCGCCCAGGCGATGCCGATCGCCTCCTCGACGTAGTTGATCGTCATCGCGCAGAGCATGTCGGCACCGGCTGCGGCCAGCGCGTCCACCTGCGCCTGGTGATACGCCTCGGCATGACGGGGCAGCATCATCGCGCCCGGCACGTAGCCGTCGCCACGCGGTCCCATCGCGCCGCTGATCACGGTCGGCACGGGCGCAAACTCCTCGCGCAGCTCCTCGAGCAGCGCAACGGAGCGCGCGTGCAGGCGAGCCGACTCCTCGTCGGAGAAGCCGCGCCCCTGCACCCAGTCGCCACTCGCCCGCCACGTGACCGTGTCGAGGATCAGCCCCATCTCGTACCGGCGGGCGATCGCCGCGTACTCCCGGAAGTACTCGCGCAGCGTCGCCTCACCCTCGGCCGAGCGCAGCATGTGGTACGACGCGAAGTCGGGCAACTCGACGCCGAAATGGAAAATCAGGGTCGTCTCGAGGCCGCCGTCGGTCAGGAAGAGGCGATCGCCGAGCTGCGGCAGGGCGCTTCGGTAGCGGGACATGATGAAGAACTCCGTGGGAGTACGCCCGGGCGAACGAGGCGCCGCGGGCACGCTGGCGTTCATGAAGACGCAGGTCACGCCGCTCACGTTCCCAGCGTCGAGACGGCCGTTCGGTAGCGCTCCCGCCGACGTTTACGCCATGCCCCGCGTCAGCGGCCGCCGCATGCGCAGACAGTCGAGCGTCACGCCGGCCGGGGTCGGCACTGCCACGCGCTCCAGGCCAACGAAGCCAAGCGCGGCGTAGAGCGGCACCCCAGGCAGCGTCGCCATCAGCTCGCAGACCGTGAAGCCGTCTGCCGCCGCCGCTCGCTCGCAGGCCTCGAACAACCGGCGGCCGGTGCGTCCAGCACCGCATCGATGTCGTCGGCATGACCGAGGATGGTGCGCGCCGCGCCCGGGCGTGGAGCGGCTCCGGTACTCGAGGCACAGAAGACGCATGCCGGGCGCAGGGTCATGGCGCGGCAGAAGCGACGCGGTTCCGGGTCAACGGGACGGGTCATCGCCACGATTCTCCAGCAGCCGCGCCGCCCGCGCGCCGCACGACTCGCCCCCACGACGCACTCGGCGGTCGGCGAGCACGCGGTGGAGCCGCCGCGCATCGACGGCGCCGGGAGCGATCTCGGCGACGAGCCGGCGGACGAGCGCCACACGCGCCGTGAGCACGCCGAGCGTCCGCCGGTCTGAGGCGGCCGCGATTGCGCCGTCGGTCATCTCCTCGAGTTCGGCGGCGATGGCCGGCTGCGACACGCCGAGGTCGCGCAGGACGGCGACGAGCGTCGCCGCGAGGTGCTGCGGCAGGTCGGCCGACGATGGCCGTGGGAAGACGAGCGTGAGATGGCTGCGCGCACTGAGGCACACCGCCAGATCGCGGGCACCCACGATGACGCCGACCACGTACCAGTCGCCGAGCGCCGTGCCCGGATCGACCTGGCTGGCGGCAGCGCCGTGGTCGGGCTCGAAATCGACCAGCAGCGACCGCATCAGGCGCAGCGTGTACACGGCCTCAGGGTTCGTCGTCCCAGTGGACGCGGTGCATCACGCGGTGCACGGCGGGGGTGAGGAGCAGTCCGGCGATCGCGAGCACGACCAGCCCGGAGTACAGGGCAAACACGCCGGCAAACACCTTGCCGGCCTCCGACAGCTGCATGTCGACAGGGCCCATGCCGCTCAGGAGCATCGCGGCGTTCAGGAACGCGTCGCGCCAGCCGAGCCCTTCGTAGTGGCGATAGCCCCACATGCCGATGCCGAGCGACACGGTCAGCAGACAGGCCGAGAGCGCGCCGTGCAACAGCATGCGGCCCCAGAAGTGCCGGACCCGCGCCGCGCGCACCGTCGTCGACGCGTGGGATCGTGCGGGGGCCGCGGTCACCTGAGCAGCGTACACCGGCGGCCCCCCAGGTCAGCGGGTGCGCCCGCCTCCGCCAGGACCGGCTCGCCGCTGGCCATCGCCGCAGTCTCGCATGACGACATCGTTGCCGATGACCGGCCGCGAGACATATCGTTGAGCCAGGAGGACGTGTCCGCATGGCTCTCGCCGAAGTTCCGACCCACCGCACGCTGGCGCAACTGCAGGAGGCACTCGACGACATCCGCGGCGCGCCGCGCGACGAGGGCCGGCTGCACTTGATCGTGCGGCGCCCCCAGGTAGGCGCGCGCGATGTCCTCGACGAAGGGATCCTCGAGCCGGCAGCGGGCCTGGTCGGCGACACATGGCGGAGTCGGCAGTGCTCGCGATCTGCCGATCTGTCGCCACACCCCGACATGCAACTGACGCTGATGAGCACGCGCGCCATCGGCGCGATCGCGCCCGACGAGACGCGCTGGCCCCTGGCCGGCGACCAGCTGTTCGTCGACCTCGATCTCACCGACGAGCACCTGCCGCCGGGCAGCCGCCTGCTCGTCGGCGACGCGATCCTCGAGGTGACGACCCAGCCGCACACCGGCTGCGGCAAGTTCGTCGAGCGATTCGGCGTCGACGCCATGAAGTGGGTCAACTCGGCGGAAGGCCGCGACCTGCACCTGCGCGGCATCTACGCCCGCGTCGTGCAGGCCGGGCGCGTCCGTGCGGGCGACGTCATCAGCGTCAGACGCTGAATCGCACGGCACCACACTGCAAAAGGGGAAAAGTTCGAAAAGGGCCAAAAGGGCGAAAAGGGCGAAAAGGAAAGATGGGCGTCGGCTCTTCTTGCCCTTCTGGCACTTCTTGCCCTTTTGCTTGTGGCCCTTCTGCTGATCTGATGGGTACTCAGCCCTTCACGTTGAAGTGCGGATTCTCGATCAGGCCGATCACGTTGCCGAACGGGTCGGCGACGCTCGCGACCTTGATGCCGTCGCCAACGTCTTTCGGCGCGGCGACTGCCGTGGCGCCGACCGCGGTGAAGTGCCGTACCGCGGCCTCGATGTCCGCGACGCGCCAGTAGGCGAGGCTGCCGCCCGGACCGGGCTGGCCCTCGCTCAGGTCGGGATGCAGGCCGAGTTCGTAGCCGCCGATCTCGAAGCCGACGTAGAAGGGCTGATCGAAATACGGCGCCTGCCCGAAGGCCTGCGTATAGAACGCCTTGGCCCTGTCGAGATCGGGCACCTGGTAGATGACGGTCGCCAGTCCGAGCGTGGTGGGGGTGGTGTCCTGAGGCATCGCACACGTCTCCTGTGTGTTCGCTGACGCCTA
>CBIHOS010000270.1:0-5368 GCA_966211945.1 uncultured bacterium | reverse complement strand
CCTTGACGCGCCGCGTCGTATGTACTAATGTACTAGTACAAATGAGCATCGTGCGCATCGACGCGTCCGACCCGACGCCGCTCTACGCACAGCTGGAGCGTGGCGTGCGGGCGGCGATCGCCACCGGCCGGCTGCAGCCGGGGGCGCAGCTGCCCACCGTGCGGCAGCTGGCGGTGGAACTGTCGATCAACGCCAACACGGTGGCGCGCGTCTACGCGGCGCTCGAGAGCGCCGGCGTACTCGAGACGCGTCGCGGCGTCGGATCGTTTGTCGCCGCCGGGGCGCCTCGCGCTGTACCGGTTCGTGAGCGGCGTCGCCAGCTCACGCAGTTCGTGACCCGGGTGCTGGCCGACGCCGAGGCCGCGGGCTTCACCGTGGACGAGTTGCTCGAGGGCCTGGAAGCCCGAAAGGCAGGAGGAGCGTAGATGTTTCCGAGCATGCCAAGCGGTCGGTCGCCAGTCGACGTGAGTGCGGCACTGCCGCGCACCAACGTCGTCGGCCTGGTCATCCTCATCGGCGCGGCCGGCCTTGGGGCAGCCGGGACCTACATGACTGGGGCAGCGGTCCCTGTCATCGCCGGCCTCATCGCCGGACTGGTCCTGATGCAGGCGCCCCGCGTGGCGCAGCAGTGGGAGCGCGCCGTCGTCCTCCGGCTCGGCCGGTTCATCGGCCTGCGCGGGCCCGGCCTGTTCTGGGTCGTGCCCTTCGTCGATCGCGTGCCGGCCTGGATCGATCAGCGGACGGTGACGACGACGTTCGCGGCCGAGCAGACGCTGACGCTCGACACGGTGCCGGTCAACGTCGACGCCGTGCTGTTCTGGCTCGTGCACGACGCGCAGAAGGCGGCGCTCGAAGTGCAGGACTACGCCCAGGCCGTCAGCTGGGCGGCGCAGACCGCGCTGCGCGACATCATCGGCCGCACGACGCTCGGCGACCTGCTGCGCGGCCGCGAGAAGATCGAGGCGGAACTGCAGGCCCTGATCGACGAGCGGTCGACGCCATGGGGCGTCACCGTGTCGTCGGTGGAGATGCGCGACATCGTCATCCCGGCCGAACTGCAGGACGCGATGTCCCGCGAGGCGCAGGCGGCCCGCGAGAAGCAGGCACGCATCATCCTCGGCGAGGCGGAACTGGCGGTCGCGCAGTCGTTCGAGCAAGCCTCGCGCGTCTACGAAGCCAATCCCACGGCCCTGCACCTGCGCGGCATGAACATGCTGTACGAGGGGCTGAAGGAGAAGGGCGCGCTGATGATCGTGCCGAGCAGCGCGGTCGACACGATGGGCCTTGGCGGGCTCTACGGCGCCGCGGCGCTGCGGCGGCCCGAGGCCGCCGTGCCGGGAACGACGACGCCTCGGTGAACGCGGCGATCAGGGCACCCGCCGGCTGCCGTACGGCGGCGGGCCGACCGGCGCGATCGTCCAGGCGCCCGCGGTGAAGGGTTCGCCGCGCACCAGTTCCGCGCCGAGCCGCACCCGCGCGGTGCCGTCCGGGCCGCTGAGGCGATACAGCCAGGTCGGGTCCACCGTGTACCACTCCGGGAATTCGTTCAGTCGAACGTAGTTGCGGCTGAAGTTGAGCACACGGCGGTGGCGCGCCGTGTCGAACTGCAGCGTGACGCGCTGGACGCCGGCGACGTGCAGGCGCAGCGTCTGGCCATCGCGCATCGCGCCGATCGCGAGTCCCGGCGCCTTGGCGGCCGGCATCACGCCCTGGCTCTTCATGAGCGCGTAGAGCAGCAGCGTCCGGTTGAAGTTGCCCTCGCCGTACCAGTCCTCCAGGTGTCCGTCCGGGCGCTGCATCGCGAGCATGCGGGCGGTTTCGGTTTCGATCCAGTCGAGGGCCTCGGGCACCGGCTCGCGGTTCACGAGATACAACGCCGATTCGATCGCATCCGCGTAGCCGTCGAACGAGCCGAGCGGCAGGCGCGGGTCCTTCGGCCGCGGCTCCCAGACGTGGGCGCGATACTTCGGCAGTGCCGTCAGCACGCGCCGCACGGCGTCGCGGTACGTCGGCTCGCCGGTGACCTGGTAGAACGTGTACATCGCGCCGTAGACGTAGCCCCAGTTGTCGGACAGCCCGCGGTCGATCGGGGCCAGGGTCCGCGCGTCGACCTGGTTGAACAGCATGCCGTCGGCGTTGGCCGAGGCCAGTACGCGGTCGAGCATCGTCCGCACGGCGGGTGCGTAACGCGCGGCTCGTTCCGACGACAGATCGGACTCGAGGGCGAACAGCAGGGTGAGGCCGACGATGAGTTCGTTGCCGTGGTCGCGCAGGCGGAGGACCGATTCGCCGGTGTGGTCCGTGAAGTTCCACCGTGTGGACGGTACGCCGGCGTTGCCGGGCAGGACCTCTTCGACGTAGGCGTCGCCGATGCGCCGGGCCCACGCGAGATAGCGGCGGTCGCCCGTCATCGTGTAGAGCCGCACCAGCACCTGCAGGAAGTCGCCGTTGAGCTCGCTGTCCTCGGCTGGCAGGCGACCCCATCTGGACTCGATCGGCGCGCGCTCCATCGCATCGGCGGTCATCTGCGCCATCCGATCGAACCAGGGCGTGCGCCCGAGCAGTTCGGTCACCGTCAGGAGGCCATCCTTGGCGTATTCGCCGGCGCCGAACAGGCTGGCCGGTCCGAGTGTGCCAGTCCGCAGATCGCGGCTGCCTGGCACCGACGCGTCGGCCGTCATGAACCGGACCTCGTGGCGGAGCATGGCGAGCATCCTGCCGTCGTAGACGGCCGGATCGGTCAGCCGCGCCGTCAGGATCAGGTAGGGGTAGAGATCGGCGGCGAAGTTGTGGGGCGTCGCGACCCGGGCCTCGCCGTCGGTGCGATCGGGCATCAGTCCGGTGGCGGGATCGGCATCGCGCAGCCAGGCCTGCAAGGTCCGTTCAGACGCCGCAATCGCACGGGCGTATGCGGCGCCGTTGGCCGCCGGTGTCTGCGAGAATCCGCAGGTCGGCAGCAACGCCAGGCCTGCCACGGTCACCATCGTGCGCCACATCATCATGTCGAATGGTCCTTACCCATGCCTATCGGGTGTCGCAGGCCGTTCAGCGAAGCCGCCTATGGCTCCCAGATCGTTGCGCCGATGAAGCGCTCGGCGTCGCCGACGTTGTAGTAGTACACGGTCACGAGCTTGCCGTCCGGACGCTGCACCGTGCGCGTGTAGCCGAGGTCCCAGGTGCCGCCGTCGTTGCGCAGCTCGATCTCGTCGTCCCACGTCCGGCCCTCGTCCTTGCTGACGCGGGCGCGAATCCCGTACGGCTCGGCGCGGTAGCCGTACGTGATGACGAGGCGGCCGTCGGCCAGCTTCACCAGGCTCGGCGGGTTGCCGCGACCGGTGTCGGGGACGGCGCGGGCCAGATGCTGCCAGGTGGTGCCGTTGTCGTCGGAGCGATAGGCCTCGATCCAGCGGCGGAAGCGCACGCTCGTGATCAGGCTGGTAGGCGACAACCGCACCGTCGACGGCATGATGCCGTAGTCGTTGTCGGCCGGCTCGTCGTGCACGTAGCCGAGGCGCGTCCAGGTCCTGCCGCCGTCGGTGGTGCGGGCGGCGATCACGCGCCCTTCCTTGTTGTTGGCCTTCGCCGCCGTCAGCATCAGCGTCATCGTCTTCGGACCGTCGACGATGTAGTCGGTGCGCGCGGCGAGGCCGGGGGTCCCGAGGTCGGGAAGGGCGTGCGGGCCCTTCCAGGTGCGGCCGCGGTCGGTCGAGTAGTAGAAGCGCGACGGGCCGACGTGGATGCTGGCCATCCGCGCCGTGAACACGAAGTCGGGGTGCGTGAACGGGATGTCGCCCGGACTCGGCGTCACCGCGCGGCCGCCCGATTCGGAGGGCACGCCGGCCTGCTTCTCGCCTGGAGGCGGCTTCAGATCATCGGGCCGCTCGATCGCCCAGGTGGCGCCGCCGTCGAGGCTGCGGGCCAGCAGGTGCTCGGCCGGCCGCGTGTAGTCGATCGAGTGGCCGCCCTTGTTGTCCTTGAAGTAGCCGGCTTCGAAACCGACGAGGATCTCGTTGTTCCACCGCCAGATGCCATGATTGGCGGGCCAGCCGCCGTAACGGCCGGCGACCTTGTAGACGTCGACGTGCTGGACCGACCGCGGTTGTCGCGGTGCCGCCAGCAGCAGGGTGGATGCTGCCAGGGGCAGCACCGCGAATGTGAGGAGCATTCGGCGCATGCGAGATACTCGCACTTTTCGAAACACGTTTCAAAACCCGTTGACGGCGTTGCTGCTCGTGGCCGCGGGCATGGCTGGCGGCGGGGTCGTGGCCTGGACGGCCGCGCAGGAGCGTGAGCGGGAGCCGCCGATGGGGCAGGCACTGTTCGTCGGCGACGACGTCGTCAAGCCGTACGATCCGGTCTCCTCGCTGGTCGGCAAGGCGACCGACGTCGCGCGGCCGAAGTTCCCGGCCACCGACATCCACGCCCATTGGCCGGCCAGCGTCGAGCCCGCCGCCCTGCTGAAGGCGATGGACGATCTCGGCGTCGAGCGCTCGGTGAACCTCAGTGGCGGCTTCGGCGCCGCCCTGGACCGCATGCTGGCGCGGTACCACGACGCGGCGCCCGGCCGGCTCGCGATCTTCGCCAACATCGACTTCAGCACGATCGACAGCCCGACCTTCGGCGCCGACCACGTGGCGATGCTCGAGCGCGCCCGCGCGCGCGGCGCGGCGGGGCTGAAGATCTTCAAGAGCCTCGGGCTGACGATCAAGGACGCCACCGGCCGCGTCGTGCCGATCGACGACCCGCGCCTCGATCCGATCTGGGCCGCGTGCGGACGGCTGCGGATGCCCGTGCTGATCCACTCGGCCGACCCGGCGGCGTTCTTCGCGCCGATCGACGCGCGCAACGAACGGTGGCTGCAGTTGAAGCGGCATCCCGACTGGAGCTTCCACGGGCCGCAGTTCCCGGCCCGCGACGAAGTGCTCGCGCAGCGCGATCGGATGATCGCGAAGCACCCGCGCACGACGTTCATCGGCGCCCATCTCGGCGACAACGCCGAGGATCTCGCGGCGCTGGATCGTCGCCTCGCGCGCTTTCCCAACTTCGTCGTCGATCTCTCGGCCCGCGAGGCGGAGATGGGGCGACAGCCGTACACCGCGCGCGCGTTCCTCATCAAGTGGCAGGACCGCGTCCTGTTCGGCACCGATCGATATCCGGGCCGCGTCGATCAGCCGCGCCACCGCCTGTACTACCGCCTGCTCGAAACCGATGACGAGTACTTCAAGTACTACGACCATCCGTTCCCGCCGACCGGCGAGTGGCGCGTCTACGGGCTGCATCTGCCGGACGCCGTGCTGAAACGCATCTACCAGACGAACGCCGATCGCGTGCTCGGGTGGACGGTCAGGGAGCGGGCAGTGAACGCTGA
>CBIHOS010000269.1:0-5393 GCA_966211945.1 uncultured bacterium | reverse complement strand
GTATCGGGTATCGGGTATCGGGTATCGGGTATCGGGTATCGGGTATCGGGTATCGCCGACGCGCCTGTAGCCTACAATTGAGGGTTCATGGCCGACTGGAAGAACTCCGTCAACCTGCCTCGCACCGACTTCCCGATGAAGGCGAACCTGCAGGTCGCCGAGCCCGCCGCGATTGCGCGCTGGGAGGCGATGGACCTGTACGGGGCGATTGCGCGGGCGCGCGCCGGCCGGCCCAAGTACGTGCTGCACGACGGGCCGCCGTACGCCAACGGGCAGATCCACATCGGCCACGCGCTGAACAAGATCCTGAAGGACTTCGTGGTGAAGTCCCGCTCGATGGCCGGGTTCGACGCGCCGTACGTGCCGGGCTGGGACTGCCACGGCCTGCCGATCGAACTGCAGGTCGACAAGGAGCTCGGCTCGAAGAAGCGCGAGATGAGCGTGGCCGACATCCGCCGCGCCTGCCGCGCTTACGCCGAGCGCCACGTCCGCGAGCAGTGCGCCGACTTCAAGCGCCTGGGCGTGTTCGGCGACTGGGAGCGGCCCTACCTGACGATGCAGTTCGAGTTCCAGGCGGCCATCGTCAGGGCGCTCGGCAAGTGCGTCGAGGACGGGCTCGTCTACAAGGGCAAGAAGCCGGTCTATTGGTGCACCAACGACCGCACGGCGCTCGCCGAGGCCGAGGTGGAGTACGAGAACCACGCCTCGCCGTCGATCTACGTCGAGTTCAGGCTCGATCCGCAGGACGCGGCGACGCTGGCCGCCCGTGTGCCCGGGCTGGCGGGCCGCGAGGTGTCGGTGCTGATCTGGACGACGACGCCGTGGACAATCCCGTCCAACCTCGCGATCGCCTTCCAACCGGGCTTCGACTACGCCGCCTACGACGCCGACGGCCGCCTCGTCATCGTCGCGGAAGCGTTGGCTGACGCGACGTTCGGCAAGATCGGCCGCGTGCCGGGCGAGCCGGTGGCGCGGATGAAGGGCGAGGTGTTCGACCGCATCCGGTTCGTGCACCCGCTGTACGCCCGCGAATCACTCGGCGTCCTGGCCGACTACGTGACGCTCGAGCAGGGCACCGGCGCGGTCCACACCGCCCCCGGCCACGGCGCCGACGACTTCAACACCGGCCAGCGGTACGGGCTGGAGACCTATGCCCCGATCGGTCCGGGCGGCGAGTTCCTCGACGGCGTCGAGCTGTTTGCCGGGCTGAAGGTGTGGGACGCCAACCCGAAGGTCGTCGAGGCGCTGCGCGAACGCGGCGCGCTGTGGTTCGCCGAGAAGCACGAGCACAGCTACCCGCACTGCTGGCGCTGCCACAAGCCGCTGATCTTCCTCGCCACGCCCCAGTGGTTCATCGCGATGGAGGCCAACGGCCTCAGGCAACAGGCGCTCGACGCGGTGACACAGGTCGAGTGGCTGCCGGCGTGGGGCGAGGAACGCATCCACAACATGCTCGCCCATCGGCCCGACTGGTGCATCTCGCGGCAGCGGGCCTGGGGCGTGCCGATACCCGCCGTGTCGTGCACGGGCTGCCACGAGTCGCTGCTCTCGCCGGCACTCACGACGCGCGCCGCCGAGGTCTTCCTCGCGCACGGCGCCGACGCGTGGTACGAGCGGCCGATCGAGGAGTTCCTGCCCGAGGGGCTGACCTGCCCAACCTGCGGCGGTACCGCGTTCGAGCGTGAGCGCGACATTCTCGACGTGTGGTTCGACTCCGGTACCAGCCACGAGGCCGTGCTTGCGGTGCGTCCCGAGCTGACCTGGCCAGCCGACATGTACCTCGAGGGCAGCGACCAGTATCGCGGCTGGTTCCACAGCTCACTGCTCGTCGCGCTCGGCACGCGCGGCCTCGCGCCGTACAAGGCCGTGATCACCCACGGCTTCGTCGTCGACGAAGACGGCCGCAAGATGTCCAAGTCGCGCGGCAACAACGTCGTGCCGCAGCAGGTGATCGAGCAGAGCGGCGCCGAAGTGCTCCGGCTGTGGGTCGCGATGGTCGACTACACGGAGGAAGTGCGCCTCGGCAAGCAGATCCTGGCGCGCACCGTCGAGGCGTACCGGAAGATCCGCAACACGCTGCGCTACCTGGCCGCCAATCTCTACGACTTCGACCCGGCGACCGACCTCGTGCCGTACGCCGAGTTGCCCGAGGTCGATCGCTACGCCCTGGCACGCTACGCCGAGGCCGCGTCGACGATGCGCGAGGCGTACGACCGGTTCGACTTCCAGACGATCTTCCACGCGCTCAACCGGCTGATCGTCGTGGACCTCAGCGCGTTCTACTTCGACGTCTCGAAGGATCGGCTCTACACGTTCGGCGCTGCCTCGGCCGCCCGCCGCTCGGCGCAGACGGCGATGTACCACATGGCCGACGGTCTGGCGCGGCTGCTCGCGCCGATCCTCCCGGTGACCGCCGACGAACTCTGGAAGGTGCTGCCGGCTGTCCTTCGCAGCCGCGACGAGGGCGCCGCCGGCACCCGTGAGGCGTCGGTCCACATCGCGCTGTTCCCCGACGATGTCGAGGCGTGGCGGGACGAGGCGCTTGTCGCGCGCTACGCCACACGGCTCGAGCTGCGCGACCTCGTGAACGCCAGTCTCGAGGCGCAGCGGCAGGCCAAGACGATCGGCACGTCGCTCGAAGCCGAGCTGACCATCGCCGGCACCGGCCGTTTCGCTGACGCCCTCGCCGGCTGGTCGGCTGACGACCTGGCCGCGTTCTGCATCGTCAGCAAGGCCACCGTGGTGGACGCCGATGCGGCACAACCGGCCGACTCGCTGGTCGTCACCGTGACCCGGTCGAACGGCGCGAAGTGCCAGCGCTGCTGGCGCTACGTGCCGGAAGTGAGTGCCGCCCCCGAGACCGAGGGCCTGTGCGACCGCTGTGCCGACGCGCTCGGGCTCGGGGGACGCGCCGCATGACGAGCGGCGTTCCCGGTGGGGCCGGCCATTCGGCAGTGCCGCCGACGGCACCGGCAGGGCCGTCCGTGACGCCGGCAGGGCCGTCCATCGCGCCGGTAGGGCCGGCTGTCCCAGCCCGGCCATCCGTCGAGAGCGGCGGCGGTGCGCACCCAGGCTGGGCCCGTCGTCCAGAGCTCTGGGTCACGGCGCTGATCGTCGTCGTCGACCAGATCACCAAGCTGCTCGTCCTGCGCAACATCCCGCTGCACGACACGGTGGTGGTGATCCCGGGCCTGCTGAACTTCACGTACGTCCGCAACACCGGGGCCGCGTTCGGGATGCTCAACGCGCACGACTTCGCGTACAAGTCGGTGCTCGTCGCGCTGCTCGCGATGGGCGCACTGGCGGGCATCGTCTGGTACGCGCGCAAGTTCGCGGGCGACGCCTGGGCGGCGCGGTTCGGCTTCGCGTTGATCGTCGCCGGCGCGCTCGGCAACCTGATCGACCGCGTGCTGCTCGGGTTCGTCGTCGACTTCGTGGACGTCGTGTTCGGCACCTGGCACTTCTGGGCCTTCAACGTCGCCGACGCGGCCATCAACATCGGCGCCGTCCTGTTCATCGCCGACACGCTCTTCTCGAGGCGCCATGTTCCCGAAACTGTTTGACCTCGGGCCGCTCACCGTCTACTCGTACGGCGTGCTGCTCGCCGCCGCCTACCTGGGCGGCCTGCAATTCGCGCTGGTGCGCGCCAAGCGGCGGGGCATCGACCCGGCGCGGGTGATGGATCTCGGCATCTACATCATCGTGAGCGCACTCATCGGCGCCAAGCTGCTGCTGGTGCTTGTCGATGCCGATCACTTCCTGCGCAACCCATCCGACCTGCTGGCGCTGGCACGTTCGGGCGGCGTCTTCTACGGCGGCCTCATTCTCGCGGTGATCGTCGGGCTCTGGTACGTGCGCCGCCACCGGCTGCCGACGTGGCGGATCGCCGATGTCATCGCACCCGGCATCGCCTTCGGTCACGTGGTCGGCCGCCTCGGCTGCTTTCTGGCCGGCTGCTGCTACGGTCACGAGACCGACGTGCCTTGGGCAGTGACGTTCACAAATCCGCTCGCCGCCGAGAACGTCGGCACGCCGCTCGGCGTGCCGCTGCACCCGACGCAGCTCTACGAGGCCGGCGCCGAACTGATCATCCTCGGGTTGCTGCTCGCCTTCGAGCGCAAGGGACGAGCCTTCCCGGGCCGCACCTTCTGGGGCTACATGCTCGTGTACGGCCTGTCGCGGTTCGTCATCGAGTTCTTCCGCGGCGACCCGCGCGGCATGGTCGTGGGCAGCATCTCGACGTCGCAGTTCATCTCGCTGCTCATCGTGCCGATCAGCATCGCGATGCTGTACTGGCTGTCGCGCCGGAGCACAGACGCGGCCCCGGTCGCGGCGCCATCGTCGCGGCCGCGCACGGCGGGAGCCTGAATGGCCATGCAGGAGCACGACGAAGACGAGGACGTCGCAATCGACGACGCCGACCTCGATCAGGCCGCGGTCGCCACCAGCCGGGTGTCGGTGTCGATCGGCGAGGACGAAGCCGGCCAGCGGGCCGATCAGGCCCTCGCCGCCCTGCTGTCGGGCGTCTCGCGATCGCAGGTCCAGCGCCTCATCAAGGACGGCCAGGTGCATCTGGCCGACGCCTCGAGCGGCGAGCCTGGCCGCCGGCTCGGCAAGGCGAGCGAGGTACTCCCGATGGGCACGGCGCTGGTCATCGATCTGCCCGAGCCGGTGGCGTCCGAAGCCACGCCCGAGGACATTCCGCTCGACATCCTCTTCGAGGACGAACACCTCGTCGTCGTCAACAAGGCGGCCGGGATGGTGGTGCACCCGGCGGCCGGACACGCGACCGGCACGCTCGTGAACGCGCTGCTCCATCACATCAAGGATCTGAGCGGCGTGGGCGGCACGATGCGGCCGGGGATCGTGCACCGGCTCGACAAGGGCACGTCGGGCGCGATGGTCGTGGCCAAGAGCGATGCAGCGCACCAGGAATTGGCGCGGCAGTTCCACGACCGCGAGATCGAGAAGGAGTACGTGGCGCTGGTCTGGGGCCTGGTCCACAGCGGGCGCCGCATCGAGGCGCCGATCGGCCGCGACACGCGCGATCGCCAGAAGATGACGACCCGGGCGCGGCGGGCGCGGGCCGCGGTCACGCGGATCACGTGGGCGCTGCACCTGCCCGGCGTGTCGCTGATCCGGGTGGCCATCCACACCGGCCGCACCCATCAGATCCGCGTGCACCTCAGCTCGATTGGCCACGCGATCTGCGGCGACGCGACGTACGGCGGCATCCCGCGGCGCATCGCGCCGCACCTCAAGGCGTTGTCGTCGCTGCAGCGGCCGTTCCTGCACGCCGAGCGGCTCGTGTTCACGCACCCGACCGAGCGCCGCCGCATGGAGTTCGAGGCGCCGCTGCCCGAGGACCTGTCACTCGTGCTCGAACAGCTCGA
>CBIHOS010000268.1:0-5406 GCA_966211945.1 uncultured bacterium | reverse complement strand
TTCTGAACTTCTGAACTTCGGAGATTGACCGTTCACCAATGGTAGGACCGGCATGGCCGGTCTGAGAGTAGGAGCAAGAGATGGATACGACCCTCGAAGCGGTCGCGCGCGAGTCGCGCGGCAAGAACGAAGCGCGCCGGCTGCGCGTGACCGGCCAGATTCCCGCCGTGGTCTACGGCGGCGGCCAGCCGTCCCAGGCCGTGACCGTCAGCCCGAAGGAGCTGTCGCGGCTCCTGCACTCGGAAGCGGGCCTCAACACGCTCATCGACCTGACGCTCGGCGGCGCCACGACCAAGGTGATCGTCAAGGACTTCCTGCTGCAGCCGGTGACCCACCAGCTGTTGCACGCCGACTTCTACCGGGTCGACGTCAACAAGAAGGTGCAGGTCAAGGTGGCCGTCCGCCTGCACGGCGAGCCGCGCGGCATCAAGATCCAGGGCGGCGTCCTCGACTTCGTGCACCGCGAGGTGGAAGTCGAGACCCTGCCGACCGAGATTCCGGAGCACATCGACATCGATGTCTCCAACATGATGATTGGCGATAGCGTGCATGTGCGCGATGTGGCCGAGGGGCAGACATGGACGCCGATCAGTGGCGCCGACATGCTGCTCGTGCACGTCGTCGCGGCTCGGACCGTGGCCGAGGACACGACGGCGACGCCGGCAGTGGCCGAGCCCGAGATCGCCAAGAAGGGCAAGCCGGACGCGAAGGACAAGTGAGCGAGAATTTCAGAATTGCAGAATTTCAGAATTGCACCACCTCGAGGAGCGCGTCGAAGTGCGGCGGTGGTAGTGAAATTCTGAAATTCTTGGGATTCTGAAATTCTGGAGTGCCGTCGTGAAGCTGATCGTGGGGCTCGGCAATCCCGGCCCGAAGTACCGGGACACGCTCCACAACGTCGGCTTCATGACGATCGACGCGCTGGCGGCGCGGCACGGCGCGACCTTCGAGTCGGCGCCGGCCGATGCCTACATGGCGCGCGTACGCGGTGTCGACGGCGGGTGGCTGCTCGTCAAGCCGCTCACGTTCATGAACCTCAGTGGCGGCGCTGTCGGCACGCTGCTGCGGTTCTTCAAGATTCCCGTCGAGGATCTGTTGGTGGTCCTCGACGAGGTGGCCCTGCCCGCCGGACAGCTGCGGGTGAGGTCGGAGGGATCGGCCGGGGGCCACAACGGCCTGAAGTCGATCATCGGCGTGCTCGGCACGCAGCAGTTCGCCCGGCTGCGCATCGGGGTCGGTCGCGGGGATCCGCGGCGCGATCTCGCCGATCACGTCCTGTCGCCGATTGGGCCGGATCTCCGGCCGATCGTCGACGAGGCGGTCGTCAAGGCCGCCGCCGCCGTCGAGTGCTTTGCGCGCGACGGCATCGAGAAGACCATGCAGGTCTTCAACGCGCCGCCCGCGGGCCGGCGCGACTCCACCTCCTTGCCACCCCAGGCGGAGCGGTCATCGGAGTGAGATGACCGACCTGAGGTGGCCGTTCAGGCCAGAAGGAGGCCGAATGGCAGCACAGAAGCAGTACGAACTCGTCTACATCGCATCGCCCGACGCGACCGAGGAGCAGCTCACCGAGCTGCAGTCGCTCGTCGACGGCATCGTCACCAAGGCCAATGGCACCGTCGACAAGACCGACGTGTGGGGCCGCCGGCGCCTCGCGTACCAGATCGGGCGCCACAAGGAAGGGCACTACGTTGTCGTCCTCTTCAGCAGCGCCGGTGAGCTCGTCAAGGAGCTCGATCGCCGCCTGAAGGTCAACGACCTGGTGATCCGTCACCTCATCGTGCGGGTCGACGAGGAACTCGAGAAGGCCGCGCGCGCCAAGGCGCGTCGCGACGACGAGACCCGTCGCCGCCGCGTCGCCCGCGGGCTGCCGCCCGAGCCGACGCCCGAGGAACTGATGGCCAAGCAGGCCGCACTCGACAACCAGGACGACGCGGAGGTCTAGCATGAGCACAGACAACCCCATGCAGCAGGATGACCGCGGCGGTCGTGGTGGCCGGAGCGGCGGACCGCGCGGTGAGCGCAGCGGTGGCGGCGGTGGACGGCGCGGTGGCTTTCGCCGCAAGCGCGTCTGCAAGTTCCGTACGGAGAAGATCGATTACATCGACTACAAGGACTCGCGCCTGCTGGCGCAGTTCGTTCCCGAGCGCGGCAAGATCCAGCCGCGCCGCCTGACCGGCACGAGCGCCAAGTACCAGCGCAAGCTGCAGGTCGCCATCAAGCGGGCGCGCTTCCTGGCGCTGCTCCCCTACGCCACCGACTAGGAGCGAGACGATGATCGAAGTGATCCTCAAGGAACACGTCGAGCACCTCGGTGAGCGGGGCGACGTGGTGAACGTGGCCCCGGGCTACGCGCGCAACTACCTGTTGCCGCGCAAGCTCGCCCTGGCGGTCACGTCCGGCAACAAGAAGCAGATCGAGCACGAGAAGAAGGTGGCGGCCCAGCGGGCGACCGAGGAGCGTGCGGTGGCCCAGGCCCTCGCGACGCGCTTTGCCCAGACCGAAATCACCTTGACCCGGCGGGCGGGCGAGAACCAGCAGCTGTTCGGCTCGGTGACCTCGGCCGACATCGCCGAGGCGCTCGCGGCGCAGGGCTTCGAGGTGGATCGCCGCAAGATCCAGCTCGGCGAACCGATCAAGGCGATCGGCGAGTACAGCGTCCCGGTGCGCCTGCACCGTGACGTGACCGCGCAGGTGAAGGTGCATGTCGGCGTCGAAGGCGGCGGAGCCGCCGCCGAGGCGCCCGCGCAGGCCTGACGGCCTACGGCCTGAAGCCGCAGCACGGCAGGTAGGGGCGGCTCCCCGAGCCGCCCTGACAGGGCACGTCGGGGACGTGCCCCTACCAACCTGCCAACCGCCTCTCGACGAACAACGAAAGCCCGTCACTGTCAACGGTGACGGGCTCTTCGTTTGTCGCTACACTCCTCTCCCCGGCCCCATGAACGACCGTACGCTGCCCCACAATCTCGACGCGGAGAAATCCGTGCTCGGGGCGATCCTGCTGCGCAACGACGCCATCAACGCGGCGGTCGAGGTCCTCGCGCCGGACGACTTCTATCGCGACGCCCATCAGTTGCTGCTGGAGCACATGATCCAGCTCAGTGAGAAGGGCGCGGCGATCGATCTGGTGACGCTCGCCGAGTCGCTGTCGCGCGCCGACGCGCTCGAGAAGGTCGGCGGCCCGGCGTACATCTCGCGGCTGATCGACGGCGTACCGCGCTCGACCAACGTCGAGTACTACGCGCAGATCGTCAAGGAGAAGGCGACGCTGCGCCGGCTGATCTCGGAGGCCAGCAAGATTGCCGCCGAGGCCTACGACGCCGACCGCGATGCGAGCGAGATCCTCGACGAGGCCGAACGCAGCATCTTCAGCATCGCCGACGCGCGCATCGGCACCGGCTTCACCTCGCTGGCCGACCTGGTGGACTCGGCGCTCGACACCGTCGAGAAACTGCAGCAGTTCAAGAGCGCGGTCACCGGCGTGCCGACCGGTTTCTACGACCTCGATCACATGACGTCGGGAATGCAGCCGACCGATCTGGTGATCATCGCGGCGCGGCCGTCGATGGGCAAGACCAGCTTCGTGCTCAACATCGCGCAGACTGCGGCGCTGCAGTATGGCAAGACCGTCGGCATCTTCAGCCTCGAGATGTCGAAGGAGCAGCTGTTCATGCGCATGCTGACCTCGGAGGCCCGGGTCGACGCGCAGCGCCTGCGGCAGGGCATGCTGCTCGAGCGCGACCTGCCGGCGATCGCACAGGCGGCCGAGCGGCTGTCGATGGGCAAGGTCTTCATCGACGACACCGCCTCGATCGGCGTGCTCGAGATGAGGGCCAAGGCGCGGCGCCTGAAGGCCGAGCACGACCTGCACATGCTGGTGATCGACTACGTGCAGCTGATGCAGGGGCGGGGCCGCTTCGAGAACCGCCAGCAGGAGTTGACCAGCATCTCGCGATCGCTCAAGGCGCTCGCCAAGGAGCTCGGCGTGCCCGTCCTGCTCCTGTCGCAGCTCAGTCGCGCGCCCGACGCGCGGGCCGATCACCGGCCGATGCTGTCGGACCTCCGCGAGTCCGGCGCCCTCGAACAGGACGCCGACGTCGTGATGTTCATCTACCGCGAGGACCGCTACAAGGAGCCGGAGGCCGAGGACACCAACATCGCGGAAATCATCATCGCCAAGCAGCGCAACGGCCCGGTCGGGACGGCGAAGCTGGTGTTCATCAACGAGAACACGCGCTTCGAGAATCTCGAGCGCGGTTCCAGCGACTACTGACGTGCGGCACACGGTGGCCCGCGTCGATCTGGACGCTTTGACCCGCAACGTCGACGCCATCCGCGGCCTGCTCGAGGAGGGCGCGCTGATCTCCGGACGCCCGGCGCCCGGCATCATCGGCGTCGTCAAGGCCAATGCCTACGGTCATGGCGCCGTGGCCGTGGCGCGGACGCTCGAGCGCGCCGGCATCGCCATGCTCGCCTGCGCCGATGTGGACGAAGGGATCGTCCTGCGCGAGGGCGGTGTCGCGGCGCCGATCCTCGTGTTCGGTGCGCTCGGCGTCTCCGATCTCGACGGCATCTTCACGCACCGGTTGACGCCGACGATCTCGTCGCCGTGGGCCGGGCGCGCGCTGGCCGACGCGGCGGCGGCCCGCGACACGGTGCTCGGCTGCCACGTGAAGGTGGACACCGGGATGAATCGCCTCGGTCTGCGCCACGACAACCTGCGGCGGACGCTGCCGGCGATCCTCGCGTCGCCGTCGCTGCGGGTGGATTCGCTCTACACGCACTTTGCGACCGCCGACGAACCGGAGCGCGAGCACTTCGCGCTGCAGCAGCAGCACTTCGCGCAGGCGAGGGACGTCGCCGCCGAACTCGGCCTGCCGACGACGCATGCGCACGCCGCCAACAGCGCGGCGACGCTGCGCGACGAGCGCGTGTGGTTCGACGCCGTGCGGCCGGGTCTGCTGCTGTACGGCGTGGTGCCGCCGCCACTGGCCACGACGCTGGCGCTCGAGCCCGTCCTCTCGCTCCACAGCCGCATCGTCGCGGTCAAGGGCGTCCGTGATGGGGAAGCGATAGGTTACGGGCAGACGAGCGCAGCGGCGGGGCCGCGGACCATCGCGGTGGTGCCGGCCGGGTACGCCGACGGGCTCGACTGGCGGCTCGGCAACCGCGGCGTGGTGCTCGTGCGCGGCCGCCGCGTGCCGATCGTCGGCCGCGTGTCGATGGACATGATCACCGTCGACGTCACCGGCCTGGACGTCTCGCCGGGCGACGAGGTGGTGCTGCTCGGCCGGCAGGGCGACGAGCGCATCGACGCCCGCGAGGTCGCCGCGACGATCGGCACGATTCCGTGGGAGCTGCTGTGCCGCCTCGGCGCGAGGATTCAGCGGGAATATTGCTGACGCG
>CBIHOS010000267.1:0-5442 GCA_966211945.1 uncultured bacterium | reverse complement strand
ATTCGTAGAACGTCCCGAGCGAGTGCGGATACTTCACGCCGTGCAGCCGCGTGATCGTGCCGTTGCGGCCGAGGCTGGCGCTGCCGGCGAGGCCGGAGCCGTAGCCGTCGAGGGTGATGATGACCGCCTCGTCGAAGCCGCTCGTGAAGTACGCGTTGGCGGCGTGCGTCTCATGGTGCTCGTAGCGGCGCAGCTTCGGCAGCAGGCCGATGTCGCTGAGGCCGTTTTCGAGCTCCTCGTGCCACTTCTTGTGATAGTTGCTGGCGCCCTGACCCCACTGGTCCGAGCCGCGCTTGGCAACGTTGCGCGACACGAGGCTCTCGCTGGCAAGTACCCGATAGGCCAGGCTCTTCACCAGGCCCTTCTCCATACGCTCGTTCGGGTCGCCCAGCCCAGGGATCGACTGCGCCCGCTGCGGAACGCGGCCGAGTGCGTCACGGATCTGCTTCTGGGTGTCGGCCGATTCTGCCTGCTCGAGCCAGCGCTTCTCGTCGTCGAGGCTGCTGCTGAACAATCGCGTTTCCTCGTCCCAGGGCAGGAACGCATAGGCGACCTGTTCGATGTCCTCGGTCGACCACCCGGTCACATCCAAGCCGTTCTGGAGAGACTGCCACGGGAAGCCGTCCTGCAACTTGACGCGTGTGAAACGCTCTTCACCAGCGGCGTAGACGATGCGGCCGTCTTCGACCAGCGTGACGGTGGAGTCCTTGTCGAGAGGCGAGATGCCGAGAACCTTCATGGATGCTGTGCCTGTCCTGCGGCGAACTTCGCGCGGAAGTCGGCCGGAGTCGATGGGAGCCCGTTCAGCTCCCCGAAGAAGAATGCGCAGTACGCGTCGATGGTGTCCAGAAACGCTTGCAGGTGGGCGCTGGTTCGCACGTACGGCGTGTGACCGACGTCGAGCGATGGGCTGTGGAACGTGAGCGAGAACGTGCGGAGGCCGTCGGCGAGCAGCGTGCGTGTCAACGCCTGCAGCTCCGACAACGTCGAGACCTCGGGCGACAACATGATCCGGTTTGTCACGCCGAGGCGCGCGAGAATCCCCGGCGCCTTGATCCGCTCGCCCCACGGCGTCGTGGCGGCGGCCTGCAGCGGTGCCTTCAGTGCGCCGGCCCAGCCCGCGTAGCCGTGCGTGAGCGGCAACTCCATCAGTCGGCCGTCAGCGCACAGGAACGGCCGCGAGTCGAACGCCCGAAAATCCGGACCGTCGTCGGCGGATGGAGGCAGCGTCGGATTGATGCTGGCGTCAACGTCGTAGCCGTGCGACGCCAGCCAGTCCATGGTGCGTAGACCGACGCCGTACCGGCCGGCCTTGAAGATGGTCGGCGTCACCTTCACGTGCGACGTGATGGCGTCGTGCAACGTCGTTAGCTTGCGGGCCTCGAGTTCCGGCTCGAGGTTGCAGCCGTAGCTGTGATGGCCGTCGACCGGCTCGTCGAACGGCGGGGTATTCCATGGATGGAGGTGTGCGCCGATTTGACACCGGTTGTCGGCGGCAAACGCCGCCAGCGGCGCGTATCCCTCGGGCTGCGTCGCGATGCAGTAGTCGATGACGTACGTCGGGCGGAGCCGGTAGCGGTCGAAAATCGTCTGGCCGCGACCGACGTGCGCCATGGCGTGCACGCTCGTGCTGGCGCGGCTGAACGGCGCGCGCCAGTCGAACTCCTCCTCGGTGTCGACGATCACGAAGAGCAGCGGCCGGTCGGCAGCCACGGTTCGATAGTCGGCGCCGAGTGACTGCGGCGTGAGTGGCGCACGTCGTGGCGAGGACGTCACGGCAACTCGCTCCCGGCCGGTCCCGTCAGCGGAGTGTCGGCGAGGACGTCCCGCAAAGGTGCGAAGCGGAACTTCTGCAGCAGGCGATCGAGCCGGTGCGCGCAGCGGTCGAGGTTGTAGTAGTGCCGGATGCGCGTGAGTCGAGACACCGGCAACACCGGCTGACCGGCATCGATCTCCCAGGGATGCATGTAGAAGATGGCCGGCATGCCTTCGGAGTTTACGCGACGAATCCCCCAGTGCGTCCACCCGTACGGGAGCAGTCGAAAGTAGCCGCCACCCGCGGTCGGCAGGTTCTTCAGCACGCGCACCGTCGATGACGGCATCTCGGTGATCGGCCCAGACGCGGTCTGACGCACGTGGATGCCGCGCGGAGCATCGGGGATGCCATACCGATCGTGGTGGATGGGGAAGATGCTCGCGTCGTACGAGTAGCCTTCCTCCACCAGGACATCGAGCGCCCACAGTGAACGCTCGACGATGGAGAAGCTGGGTGCGCGATAGCCGAGCACGGGCTGCCCGGTCAGATCCTGGAGCAGCGCTCGG
Organism: uncultured bacterium; assembly: GCA_966211945.1. GTDB lineage: Bacteria > Acidobacteriota > Vicinamibacteria > Vicinamibacterales > Vicinamibacteraceae > Luteitalea. Next base: position 3,120 of record CBIHOS010000267.1, on the reverse strand, counting down.
GACTCGCGAACATCTGTCCTGAACTCCGGCGGCGTCTGGTCGTACACCAACTGGTGCCAGAAGCCGTGCGACGACACCTCGTGTCCGCGGGCGGCGATCTCCTTGACCAGGCCTGGGTCGTGGCGCGCCACCCAGCCGAGCACGAAGCACGTGCTCTTGACGCCGGCTTCGTCGAGCATGTCGAGCAGCACGCGCGTGTTGCGTGAGACCCGGGACTCGAGCGAATCCCACGTGCTCCGCGGCGCGACGCTGGCGAGCGCCGAGGCGTGGAAGTAGTCCTCCACGTCGATCGTGAGCGCGTTGACGATGGGCGAGGGCGCCATGGCTACGTGCCGCGGCGGAGCAGGACGGTCTGCACCGTCTTGAACAGCACGAACGCAACGGTCAGGTGCTTGATGTAGAAGAGGTCGTACTGCAGCTTCTCGACGGCGTCCTCGACCGATGCGCCGTACGAGTACATCACCTGCGCCCAGCCGGTCACGCCCGGCTTCACGACGTGCCGCTGCCGGTAGTAGGGAATGTGCTCGGCGAGCTGCTGGACGAACTCCGGTCGTTCCGGCCGAGGCCCGACGAAGCTCATGTCCCCGACCAGCACGTTCCAGAGTTGGGGGATCTCGTCCAGCCGCGTCTTCCGGAGGAACGTCCCGATCGGCGTGATGCGCGGGTCGTTCTTCTGCGCCCACACCGCGCCCGACGCCGCCTCGGCATCCTGCCGCATCGACCGGAACTTGTGGACGGTGAAGTTCCGGCCATTCTGCCCGACGCGGACCTGGTGGTACATCGCCGGCCCGGCCGAGGTGAGCCGCACGGCCAGCGCCACGAGCAGCATCAGCGGCCACGCGACCAGCAGGCCGGCGATCGCCAGGGCGATATCGAACATCCGCTTGAAGATCAACTGGAAGCCCGACGCCTTGAAGCCTTCGTTGAAGATCAGATAACTCGGGCGCAGGTTCTCGACCGCGATCTTGCCCGTGTACTGCTCGTAGACGGTCGCCAGATGGTCGAACTGCACGCCATCCAGCTTCATGTCCAGGAGGCGCTCCATCGGCAGCTTGCCGCGCGCGTCGACGAGGCTCACCACGACGCGGTCGACCTTGTGCTCGCGGACGATGCGCGGGATCTGTTCGACAGTGCCCAGAATGGGGAAGCCGTCGACGTCGGCGGTTTCGTGATCCGCGGCGAAGCCGACAATGTCGGCGCCGAGTTCGTTCCGCCGCGCCTTCAGCTCGCGCGCCAGCTCGATCGCGGCGGTGCTGGTGCCGACCACGAGCAGGCACTCGGCCGGGCCGATGGCGAGCGAGAGCCATTCGAACGCGAAGCGCCAGCCGGCCACCGTGAAGACCACCAGCAGCGAGGCCACGAGGAACACACCGCGGCCGATGATCAGCGCCGGCAGCACGTAGTAGGTGACCGCGAGAATCAGCGAGGCCGCGCCCAGCGCCTGCAGCACGCGGACGATCAGCTCACGCCGGTCGGCGACCACCCGCAGGTCGTAGAGCTCGGCGTAGTAGAGCGAGAGCTGGCACACGACCGCCACGATGACCGCCTTGGGCCAGGTGGAGGCGAGCGCCTCGGGCGTCCAGGCGCTCTCGCCGAGCCACAGGCGAGCCGCGGCCAGCAGCGCCGAGACGATCAGCACGCTCTCGAAGGCAATCAGCAGCGCCGGGCGCCACGTGAGTGCCGTGGGGAGAATGGGCACGACTACTTGCCGCCCTGCAGGTAATCCTTGTAGTAGGTGCCGTAGCCGGAATAGGACGAGCCGCTGCTCAACGTCACCTGGCTCTCCAGGCGGTTCATCACGACGCCGAAGATCTTGGGCTTGCCGAGCGCCTGGATGGCCTTCTGCACCAGTGCGTAGGGCGTGCGGTTGGCGTGGATGACGAGCAGCGCGGCGTCGACTTCCTTCGTGAGGAGGTTGGCGTCGGTGAGCAGGCCGACAGGCGGCGTGTCGATCACGACCCAATCGAAGTGCTGCCGTGCGTCTCGAATCAGCTCCATCATCCGATCGGACGTCAAGAGGGGCACCGGGTTGGCCACCGGCCGGCCGGCCGGCAGCAGCGCCAGCAGCGGCGAGAGCTGGATGGCCGAGACGCGCGCGGCAGTGGCCGCGTCGAGCCCCTCGCTGAGCCCGGACGTGACCGGCGCACGGAACAGCGCGTGCATCGAGGGCCGCCGCAGGTCGGCGTCGATCAGCAGCACACGGCGGCTGTACGACGTGGTGAGCGTCAGCGCGACATTGGCCGCCGTGAGCGACTTGCCTTCGCCAGGTACCGCGCTCGCCACGAGCAGGACCTGCAGGCCGTGATCGATCTGGGCCTGGTGCAGGTTGGCCGCAAGCTTCCGGTATTCCTCGACCACCGCCTGGCGAAGCCCGGCGCCCACCATCTTCTCGTCGCCGTCGAGCGAAACGAACAGGCCACTGTCAGGCACCTGTCCGGTGACCTGGCCGGAGCGCAACAACGGCTCGTCGCCCCGGAGCGTCGCTGTCGGGTTCGTGGCGAGTTCCTCCTCGGGCGGCGGTGGGGCCGGTCGGGCCGCGGCCAAGGGCCGCCCCTCGGCGAATTCCCACGGTGCGTCGGTCTCGGTCGGCGCTGGGGCCGGTTCGAGCTCCTCGCCGCGGGCGCGGCGCAGCGCTTCGTCGATACGACTCATCGGGCCCGCGCCTTTGCTGTGGTCGCCTGCGGCCGTCCGTCCATGCCCACCATCGTCACCCTGATCATGTAGTCGGTCATCGCTTCCAGAACTGCAGCGCCGACCAGAAGGATCGCCGCTCCTCGGGGGCCGGATCGTAGCGCGGGCCGGACAGCGCAGTGACCGGCCGCAGATCCAGGATGGACTCGACGGCTGCCGGCCCTGGCCGCGACGTCACGAGCGCGCTACCGGCAGGTCGTGGTGCCACCGGCCGTGGGCCGAGATCCGCCTTGGCCAGGGCGCGGCCGGACGCGCCCTCCGGTGCCTGTCGTGACGAAGCCCGCGGTGCCGTCTTGTGGTGCTCTGCGCGGCCCGCCGCCAACACCTCGTCGCCCAGGCTGACGTGCGGCAACAGGTCGAAGTCCCTGGCCACCTCGATCACCACCTGCTGGGACACCAGCCGTTCGTCGCGCGCGAAGGCCGTGACCA
>CBIHOS010000266.1:0-5450 GCA_966211945.1 uncultured bacterium | reverse complement strand
GAGGCTCGCCGTCGTCGATCCGGCACGCACCGTGAGCAGCCCTCATCCGCTGGATAGCCCGAACCTTCCGTTGGTGCCTGACTGTCAGCCGTGACTGCCGATATTGAGCCGCAGCAGTCGTGGCGCGAGGGTGAGATCGAAGCGGCACGGTTTCGATGCCAGAGGACGGCCCTCTTCCGACCCGAGCGCCGCCGTCGGCGTTGCAGGCACACGAGATGCTGACGAGCGTATCGAAAGTACAGAAGGCTCTGCCTGCCGCGATCGTTGTCTTGGTTGCACTGAACACGCTGATCGCCATCCTCCGCCTTGGGCACAACGTGCCGATCGGTGACGACTGGTCTCTCGTCGAAGACATACGCCGCTGGCACGCGGGGACACTAGACGCAACCTTCCTGCTTCGTCAGCACAACGAGCACCGCCTCTTGTTCCCGCGGCTGTACATGCTGCTGATCGTCCAGCTGTCGTCGTGGGATCTGCGGCACCTGATGCTCTCCAGTCTGGCCGCCGCGGGCGTCGTGTATGCGTTGTTCTGCGGCGCGCTCGTCAGGGCACAGCGACAGTCCGAGAGAGAACGTCAGGCGCCGGAATGCGCCTTGTTGGGCGTGTTCGTCTTCTCGATCGGCCAGTACCAGAACTGGCTGTGGGGCTGGCAGATCACAATGCTGATGAACGTTCTCGCGGTGATTGCTGGCTTCTACGTGCTGTCGGTGCCGGCGCGATCTACCTGGACGTTGCTTACGGCGGCGGCGGCTGGGGTGATCGCGACCTTCTCGTTCGCCAATGGCGTCCTGTTCTGGCCGATCAGCCTGCTGTTCTTCATCGGTGGTCGCCCCAGGATGTCGCATCTCGCGGGCTGGCTCGCCCTGATGTCGGCGTGTCTCACCCTCTATCTCTGGGGCTACCAGAAACCCCTCCAGCATCCGGACCTGCTGTTCGGTGCCAGGCATCCGCTGCAGGTCGTTGTCTACGTGCTGACCTTCATCGGCGGACCGTTGATCTACTCGAATGCAGCCACAAAACTGCTCTCGGGTCTCGTCGGCCTGACCTTCGGCGGCTATCTGGCACGGAGGCTCGTGGCACATCGCGACGCGCTGCAGGATCGCCAGCTGCAGTTCTGGCTGGCATGCGGAGGATACGCGCTCGCGAGCGCCGCGATCACCGCCTGGGGCAGGGCCGGGCTTGGCGCGATACAGGCGGCGGAGAGCCGCTACGTGACAATTGCCAACCTGTACTGGGCGATGCTCATCGGCATCACCTCGTGGATGATGCGCCGTGACCTGCTCCGCCCCGGCCGTGCGCTGCGGATCGGATTCGTGACCGTCGTGGTCTGCGTCGGGTTCGCGACGGTTGCGAGTACAGTCTCACTTCATCGCACGTGGCCGGCGGCAACGCTCGCCCGCGCCGCCGAGGAACTGCGCAAGGAAACGTGTGACCCGGCGATAGTGAGAACCATCTCCAAGGACGTGCCACTCGCGGAACGCGGCCGTCGGTACCTCAACGAGCATGGCTTGAGCTACGCTGCGCGATGAGCGCCCTTCCGCGGTCGCGTCATTGCGAGTGCCGTGTTTGCCTGACTTGCACGTTCGATCCGGCCGGCATGAAGTACAGGTTCACGCGATCGGCTTCCAGGTACTTGCCCACGACGACGTAGCCGTGTCTGTGGAAGTAGTCCAGCAGATGCTGCCGGACCTCCGGGTGCGCCTCGATGCACACCAGCGCCGGCTTGAAGCGCTCGATCGAGAAGCCCGCCAGCGCCTTCGGCTCCGCCAGCTCGATGTCCATCGACAGCAGGTCGATCGCCTCGATGCCCTCGGCGTCGAGCAGATCGTCGAGCGTGCTCGTCGGCACGGTCAGCTCGGTGGTGCCGGCGCCCCACTGCTGCGTGAACGACTTCGTTTCGGACGAGACCAGCGGCTGGTTCGGCAGCACGTTGAGGCGGGCCGTGGCGTGCGACCGATCCGACACGAAGAACGGCTTGAACCGCGTCCGCGGACGATGCTGCAGGTAGCCGGCCTCGAACTCGCGCAGCGGCTCGACCGCGAGCCCTGACCAGCCCAGTCGCGCCTCGAGGTAGTACGTGTTGTTGAAGCGCTCGTGGTGGTTGGCCCCCACGTCCACGAACACGCCGCCGCGCTTGTCCTGGAAGAAGTCCCGGATGATCCATTCCTCGTAGAACTGCGAATGGCGCTCCGGACCGTAGCGGGCCCGCAGGGCGGCGACGTCCCGGGGTGGCGGGGGCGGCGCGAAGTGCGACGCCAGCGCCCCGGCCGTCGCGGCCAGCAGCCCGACGAAGATCAGATCGACGAGACCGAAGCCGGCTCCAGCACGCGCGCGTCGCAAGATGCGCGATTCTAACCGTTTGGAACGGCAGTCGCGTCGGCAGTCGGCCGGTGGGCCAGTCGGCAGTCGTCGCCATCCAGGCGCGTTCGGGGAACGCGCCCTACCTCACCGTACAATCTCCGCCATGACCGCTCCGGTGGCCGCGACGGCCGGGCCGACCCACGACGCGGTCACCGCGGCGATGCTCCGGCATCGTCGCCTCCTCGGCACGCTCGTGCTCGTCGGCCTCGCCGTCGTCTGCCTGTACGTGGTCGTCGCCCTGCTGCGCGCCCGGACCCAGCCCTCGCTCGGACTCCAGACGGCGCGCACCGGCGTGTCGATCTTCACCCGCGTCCCCACCGGCGCGCCGGTCACCGTGCGCATGGTCCACGCCGGCGGACCGGCGTGGGTGGCCGGCCTGCGCACCGGCGACCGCGTCACCCGCATCGACGACCTCGCACCCGACGACATCCCCGCACTCACGGCGCGGCACGACAAGCTGAAGCCCGGCGACGTCGTGCGCTACGAGATCGAACGCGATGGCCAGCGCCTGACACGCCAGCTGACGGCCGGCGCACGGCTGCACCTGCGGCGGCAGTGGCTCGGCGTCGGCGCGCGCGTCGCGCTCGTGTTCGCGCTGTTCCTCGGCATCCCGGCGCTCGTCTACCAGTGGCGCCCGCACGATCCGCGGGCCCTGCTGTTCATGCTGTTCTCGAACACGTTCGGGCTGTCGATGCTGAACTTCGCCGTGCCCGGCGCCGGCCAGCCGCCCGAGAGCGTCATCCCGATGCCCGATGCGTACATCCGCGTCAACCCGGCCGGTGTGCTCATCACCTATCTGTGCGCGCTCGTCGTCAGCCCGACGCTGCTGCACTTCCTGGCCCTGTTCCCACAGCCGCGGCTGAAGCCCGAGCCGCTCGCGCGGCTGCTGCGATGGACCTACCTCGTGCCAGCCCTGGTCGCCTGGGTCGCGTCGCCAGTCGCCCTCCTGCTGCTGTCGCGCCACGTCGCGTCGCCGCTGCGGGTCTGGGTGAACGTCGCGCTCGTCGTCGCCGCGGCCGGGGCCGCCCTCCTCCTGTGGTGGACGCGGCTGCGCGGCCACGCCTGGCGCACGCGCGTCCGCAACGCGCCAGCCGTTCCCGTGGCCGTCCTGGCGCTGTCGTACACGGCCGTCGTGCTCGCGGTGTTCGTGGTGGTCAGCCTGCGCTCACGGCCGATGGCGGGGCTAATCGGCGGCCTGCTGATGGTGGTGGCCATCGGGCTCTTCAGCCTCTGCATCGGCATCGCCTACCCGGTGGCGTCGGCCGTCGCGATGTGGCGATCGTGGCGACTCAGCTCCGAGGAGGAACGGCGCCAGATTCGCTGGCCGCTCCTCAGCATCACGTGGGCGCTCGGCATCGCGGTGCTGCTGTCGATCGTGTCGTTCACGCTGTCGTTCACGACCAGCAATGCGCCGCCGGCGTGGCTCTACCCGGTGTTCGAGGCCTCGACCTGGGTGGCCTACTCGGTCATCCCGCTGGCCTTTGCCGCCGCGGTGCTGCGCTACGGGCTGATGGACATCCGCGTCATCATCCGGCTGACGTTCTTCTACCTGCTGACGACGGCCAGCGTGTACGTCGGCACCTTCGCACTCGTGCTGCTGGTGGCGGCCGGCATCGGCGAGGCGGCCGAGACCGCGCGGGTCGCGACCATCGTCATCACGCTGGTCGCGGTGTCGCTGGTCGAGCCGCTGCGGCGTCTCGTGCAGCGCCGCGTGGACAAGCACTTCCACCAGCGCGCGCCCGATCCCGTTGGCGTCCTCGCCCGCCACGGGCAGGCGCTGCGCACCGTGTCGCGTCGCGACGATCTCGATCGCCGCCTCGTGCTCGCGCTGCAGGAAGCCATCCCGCATGCGCCGACCTACGTGTTCCGGCGGCGCGAGGACCACGCGGAGTTCATGGCGGCCCATTCGCCGGACCCGACGGCGCGGCCGGCGGTCGAGGCGCTGCCGTTCCTCTCGAGCCGGGCCGCCGATCTGCACGGCCCGACGCCGCTCGCCGAGCTGCCGCTCGACGCAGACGAAGCGACGACGTGGGACGCCCTCGGCATCGAACTGCTGCTGCCCGTCCGCCACGGCGACGCGCTGCCGGTGGTGCTGGGGCTCGGCAGGAAGCGCTCCGACGACGGCTGGCAGGAGCGGGACATCGAGCTGCTGGCGTCGCTGGCGGCGCAGACGTCGATGGCACTCGCCGACATCGAGACCCGGCGCCACGACGCCTCGCTGCGCGAGGCCTTCGACAACCAGCGCGCGCTGCTGCCGCAGCAGCTGCCGCAGCCGGAGCTGTTCTCGATCGCCGGCGCCTGGCACCCGGCGCTGACCGTCGGCGGCGACTACTACGACGCGTGGTGGCTGTCCGACGATGCCGTCGCGATGTGCGTGGCCGACGTCGCCGGCAAGGGGCTGGCGGCATCGCTCGTGATGGCCAACCTGCAGGCCACGGTCAAGGCGCTCGCCGGGCCGGACGTGAGCCCCGCCCAGCTGTGTACGCGCGTCAACGAGACGCTCGCGTCGAACCTGCGCAAGGGCCGGTTCGTGACGTTCTTCTACGGCGTGCTGCGGCTGTCGACGGGCGAGTTCCGCTACGCCAACGCCGGCCACAATCCGCCGCTGCTCGTCGCCGAGGGCGCCACCGAGGAACTGGTGCTCGGCGATCCGGGTCTCGGCCTGCTGCGGACGCACCCCTATCGCGATCGCTGCGTGCGGCTGCACGGCGACGCGCGCCTGCTGCTCTACACCGACGGCGTGACCGAAGGCCGCAGCCCCGACGGCGAGGACTATGGCCTCACCCGCCTTGCCGACATCGTCGGACGCACGCATGCGAGCGCCGGCGCCCTGCGCGACGACGTCCTGTCGTCGATCGCCGCGTGGACGCAGGGCCAGTTCGACGACGATGTGACGCTGCTGGCGGTGGTGAGAAAGCACGGCGCCGACGACCCGGTGTTCCAGTCGCAGCGCATTCGGTTGCCGTGACGCGGTGGCCGTTGTCGTAATGGACGCCGGCCTGATCGGCCGGCGCCGTTTCATGGGCCGTTTCCCCCTTCGCACCTGCTACGGCGGACAAGCGGGGAACGGCCCCTACCCACGGAAGACG
>CBIHOS010000265.1:0-5473 GCA_966211945.1 uncultured bacterium | reverse complement strand
TTCGGCGTTCGGCGTTCGGCGTTCGACGTTCGACGTTCGGCGTTCGGCGTTCGGCTTCGGCGTTCGGCGTTCGGCGTTCGAAGTTCGAAGTTCCGAGCCCGAGTTGTCCGACCACTCGACGCTGCCCCGGCCATTTTCGTGTTGCCACTTGACTCCACCGGCCGAACCATGGCTAACTCCTCGCCGTTAGTCCCAATTTGAGTCGAACTCGGCACCCCAGGGGTGCGAGGGAGGTTGCATGTCCTTCGAACGAACGTTCCAAGGGCTCGCGCGCACGCTGCTCGCGGGTCTTCTGGTCCTGGGGACCGCACTGGGTACGTGGGCGCAGACGACCAGCGCCACCGTGTCCGGCAGCGTCCAGGACTCGCAAGCCGGCGCGCTGCCGGGTGTCGTGGTCACGTTGACCAGCCGCACCCAGGGCACCGCGCTGACGGCCACCACCGACGAGCAAGGGCGGTTCGTCTTTGCCATCGTCCGTCCCGACAGCTACACGCTGCGAGCGGAGCTGCAAGGCTTCAAGACGCTCGAGCAGACAAACCTGGTCGTCAACGCCAACGACCGCTTGTCGCTCCCACCGACCCAGATGGAAGTCGGGGCGATGACCGAGGAAGTCACGGTCTCGAGCCGCGTCAGCGAGCTGCAGACGACCAACGGCGAGCGATCGTTCGCGCTCGAGAACACCGCGCTCACCAACATCGCCAACAACGGCCGGCAGGTGTTCAACTTCGCGGCGCTGGTGCCGGGCGCCCTGCCGCAGGGCACGTCGGGCAGTGAGATCGGCGACGCCGCCGGCCTGACCGTCAACGGCATGCGTCCCAGTTCCAACAACGTCACCATCGACGGCGTCGCCAACATCGACACCGGCAACAACGGCGGCAACATGGCCACCACCAACATCGATTCGGTGTCGGAGTTCAAGGTGCTGACCAACTCGTACGCCGCCGAGTACGGCCGCGCCAGTGGCGCACAAATTCAGGTGGTGACCAAGAGCGGCTCGCAACAGTTCCACGGATCGGGCTATTGGTACGGCCGTCGTTCCGACTGGAACGCCAACAGCTGGACCAACAAGCGCGTCATCCCCGAGATTCCCAAGCAGAAGACCTCGCGGAACGACAAAGGCTTCACCGTTGGCGGTCCGGTCTTCTTTCCGGGCTTCAACAAGGAAAAGAAGCGGCTGTTCTTCTTCTACAGCCAGGAGCACCAGGATCGCACCGAGCCGGCCGCCGAGCGGCAGACCCGCGTGCCGACCGCACTCGAGCGCCAGGGCGACTTCTCGCAAAGTCTCGATGCCAGCGGCAACTTGTTCCCCTACGTCCGTGACTCGACGACCGGCCTGCCCTGCAGCGCCGCCGACACCCGCGGCTGCTTCCAGGACGGCGGCGTGATCGGCCGCATCCCGGCCAATCGCCTGTATCAGCCGGGTCTCGCCATCCTCAACATCTACCCACAGGCCAACCTGTCGGGTGCCGGCGCCGGCCTCAACTTCACGAGCCAGGATCCCAACAGCAACCCGCGCCGCGAGGACATGCTGCGCATGGACTACGCCGTCACCGACAAGTGGCGCGTGACCGGCCGCTACATGAAGACCCGGTTCGACCAGTTGCAGGCGTACGGGACGACCTGGGCCGGCAACGGCAGCGACCAGTTGCCGACTCCCACGCTGTTCAAGAACCCCGGCTCCAACTACATGCTGTCGGCGACCGGCATCCTCAACGACACGACCTCGCTCGAGATGAGCTGGGGCCGCGCCGCGAACTCCCTGAACTACGACTTGCAGCAGCAGTCGCTCTACAACGCCAACGCCGGCACAACCGGGCTGCCGTATCTCTTCCCGGACGCGCCGCAGGGCGACTACGTGCCAGAGTTCCAGTTCCGCGGCGGCCGTACCAACAACGCCGGGCAGTACCAGACCGATCGTGGCCCGTTCACCAACGAGAACATCACCCACGACGTGCTGGCCAACCTCACCAAGACGTGGGGCTCGCACACCTCCAAGGCGGGAATCTACTACCAGAACAGCTACAAGCCGCAGAGCCTCTTCGCCAGCTTCAACGGCCGCATCAACTTCGCCGACGATGCCAACAACCCGTTCGACACGGGTTACGGCTACGCCAACGCGGCGACCGGCGTGTTCAACACCTACACCCAGGCCAACAAGTTCGCGATCCCCGAGTGGCGGTACACGAACTTCGAGTACTACGTGCAGGACAACTGGCGCGCCGGCAGGAACCTCACGCTGGACTACGGCGTGCGGATCTATCACCTCACGCCGCAGTGGGATCACACCGAACAGGCGTCGAACTTCCTGCCCGACGAGTTCAACGCGTCGGCCGCGGCGCGCCTGTACACACCGGTGTGCATCGGCGCCTCGCCGTGCTCGGGCAACAACCGTCGGGGCATCGACCCGGCGCTGCTCGCAGCCGGTGCCAGCCCGTCGCTGGGCAACACGGTGGACGCGCGGTTCATCGGCCGACTGACGCCGGGATCCGATCGCTTCAACGGCGCGTTCCAGGCTGGCGAGGGCATCAACCCCGAGTTGCAGGACGGCACGGCGATCCGTGTCTCGCCGCGCGTCGGCTTCGTGTACGACTTCACCGGTGAAGCGGTGACGATTCTGCGCGGCGGCTGGGGCATCTTCTACGACCGGCCGCAGGGCAACATGGTGTTCGACATGATTGCCAACGCCCCGGGCGTGCTGAACTCGACGCTGCAGTGGGGCCGGTTGCAGGAACTGACGGCCGCAAGTGGCGACCCGAATCCGACGCTGGCGATGAACCCGACGGTCTACGGTTTCGAGCCGCCGAAGACCACGCAGTGGAACCTCGGCGTGCAGCGCAAGCTGTTCCGCAACTTCATGTTCGACCTGGCGTACGTCGGGTCGACGTCGACCCACCTGCTCCGCCAGACGCAGATCAACGCCCCGGCGATCGGCGCCACCTTCCTGCCGCAGAACCAGGACCCGACTCGCGCCCCGGGCGCGGTGCCCGGCTCCACGGCGCTCCCGACCGACCTGCTGCGGCCCTATCCGGGCTACGGCGGCATCCGCATGTGGGACTACAGCGGCTACGGCAACTACCACTCGCTGCAGACGGGCGTGAACCGCCGTTATGACAACGGCTTCATGTTCTCGTTCTTCTATGTGTGGAGCAAGGCGCTCGCCATCAACAGCACCGATGGCGCGGCCGGCGTGCCGAACCTGAGCGAGGCCGAGACCCGGCGCCTCGACTACTCGTACACGGACTACGATCGTCCGCACAACTTCGTGACCAACTTCGTGTACCAGACGCCGGAAGTGAGCCAGTCGCCGTTCCTCGGGCTGCTGACCAACAACTGGCAGATCTCGGGTGTCTACCGCTGGACGACGGGACGTCCGTACACGGTGGGCTTCAACATCCCGGGCATCGGCGCGGCCAACCTGACCGGCACCGATGGCAACCCGAACGCACGCATCGTGCTGACCTGCGACCCGGGCTCGGGCTGGGGTGGAGACCCGTACTCGCAGTTCAACGCGTCGTGCTTCGCGCCGCCGCAGCCCGGCAGCGATGGCGCCGAGTCGGCCCGGTTCATCATGAACCTGCCGCCGATCAACAACCTCGACCTGTCGTTGTCCAAGACGTTCGCGCTGCCCAAGAACATGCGCTTCGAGTTCCGCCTCGACATGTTCAACGCGCTGAACCACACGCAGTTCACCGGCATCAATTCGACGGCGAACTTCGCGAGCCTGACCGACAAGACGATCACCAACCTGCCGTACGACGCGTCGGGGGCCCTGGTCCGTCCCAACGGCTTCGGTTCGATCAACGGCGTGGCGCCGCCGCGCACGCTGCAGCTGGTCACGCGCTTCACGTTCTAGACCTGCGACGATCCTTCACACCGCGCCCGGGCAGCCTCTGGCTGTCCGGGCGTTCGTGTTCGTGGAGCCCACGTCGCCCGGCGACATCCACACATCGACCCGTCCGGACGTCAGGGCGCCTCGGGGAGGCCCCCTACCTTGGTTCGGCCTATCTGGCGATCCAACGCTCGAAGAACGCGCGGCGCGGCGCCTCGGCGACCGGCATCGGGCCCATCCGCTCACCCAGCCGCATCGTCACGTGCGTGTCGTCGTGCGCCGGCCAGCCGGCCAGGCCGCGGCCGTTCGGGTCGCCACGCTTGGCGAAGTTGGTCCAGTAGGCGCCCATCGCGTCCGACACGCTGCGGTCGACCGGCTCCCAGGGGCGCACCAGCCGCGACAGCGTGCCGAAGATGTACGGCACTTCCGACGTGTGGAAGGCGCCGAACTCGGGGTGTGCAGGCCACGGCAGCACGCGATCGAAGTAGTAGGTGTAGACGCGGGGGCTCGTCGAGCGCTGCGTCGAGGCCCACGCGTCCATGGTCACGCGCGCGCGGTCGCGGCCGGCCGCCTTGCGCATCGCCGGTGCGTCGGCGTCGGTCTTCGCGGGGTACAGCGCGAGATACGCGTCGGCATCGGCGCCGTAGACCTTGCGTGCATCGGCCTCGTAGGCCGCCGCACTGATGTCCAGCGCCGGCCCGAAGCCGGCCACGTCGATGTCGTCGGCGGTGAAGCCGACCATCACGGGCACTTCGGGCAGCGCCAGGCCTCGACCGCCCGGCGGCGGTTCGAGAGGAATCACATGACCATCGCGCACCGGCCCGTTCGGCGGCACTGCGCCGCGCGCCGCCAGCGCCGGCGCGATGAAGTCGGTGGCCGGCAACGCCCGCAGCGCCTCTGCCGTCGTCGCGCCGCGTGCCGCGCCGAACGCCACACCGGCGTCTTCGCGCTGCGGCAGCGTCATCCCGCGGTTCAGCACGCCGCGGCCGAGCAGGCCCGGACCGCTCTGTGCGATCGCCCGCGCGAACAAGCCGCCCGCGAGCGGCGACCGCATCAGGTCGGCCACCGAGATCGCGCCGGCCGACTGCCCGAACACGGTGACCGCCGCCGGGTCCCCGCCGAACGCCGCGATGTTGCGCTGCACCCACTGCAACGCCGCGATCTGATCCAGCAGGCCGTAGTTGCCCGACACCTTGTGCGCCGACTCCGCGCTGAGCGCCGGATGCACGAGGAAGCCGAGCGGTCCCGTCCGGTAGTTCAGCGTGACCACGACGATGCCGCGCGCGGCGAGCGGCGCACCGTCGTACACCGCGACCGAACTCGATCCTTCGTTGAAGCCGCCGCCGTAGATGTAGACCATCACGGGCAGCCGATCGGTCGAGGCCGCCGCCGTCCACACGTTCAGGAACAGGCAGTCCTCGGAGACCGGCCCCTGGGTCATGAACTCCTCGGTCCACGGCAGCCGCGAGCCGGGCTGGGCCTGCACGCAACTGGCGCCGAAACGGTCGGCCGCACGCACGCCGTCCCATGGCACGACGGGCCCCGGCGCGCGCCAGCGGCCGGCGCCCACCGGCGGCGCCGCATACGGAATGCCCTTGAACGCGCGCACGCTGCCGGCAGCCCCCGCCGGCGAGGACAGCTGCC
>CBIHOS010000264.1:0-5486 GCA_966211945.1 uncultured bacterium | reverse complement strand
TGTGGGTGGGGACCGAAGGTAGCGGGCTGTTCTCCCTCGTTCACGGCCGTCTGACGCCGGGCCCGAGCGACCTGGCGCGCGACACGATCGCGGCCGTCAGCCAGCGCCCCGACGGCGTGTGGATCGCGACGCGCCGAGGCCTGCGCCGCTGGAACGGGCGAACGGCCACGACCGAGAGCGGACCGCGCGTCCTCGACTCGGTTGGCGTGCGCTGCATGCTGCAGGACCGCGACGGGAACCTGTGGCTCGGCACCACACAGGGACTCGTGCGGGTCGGTCCCGACGGGGAGGTCGTGTTCGATCGCGACGCGGGACGCGTGCGGGGCGCGGTGACCGCCATCTTCGAAGACCGCGAGGGCAGCCTCTGGATCGGCGGCGCCACGGGCATCGCACGCTTGCGCGAGGGCGGATTCACGGCCTTCGCCAGGGGCGAGGGGTTGCCCGGTGATCACACGGGCCCGGTTTACGTCGACACCGTCGGCCGGACATGGTTCGCCCCTGTCGAGGGTGGACTGTACTGGCTGCGGCAGGGACGCATCCAGCGCGTCACCGCCGCGGGCCTCGATCGGGACATCGTCTATACGATTGCCGGCGGTGGCGATGACGTCTGGGTTGGGCGGAGGCAAGGAGGACTGACTCGCCTTCGCATGGAGGGGGACACGGTCCGGACCACGCAACTCACGGTCCGTGACGGTCTCGCCGCCGGCAGCATCGTCGCGTTGTGCCGGAGTCGCGACGGGACGGTCTGGGCGGGAACGCAGGGCGCTGGCGTGAGCCGTGTCAGCGGTGTGGGAGTGACCACCTACACCGTCGCCGACGGGCTCGCCTCCAACATCATCAGTTCGATCGCGCAGACGGTCGATGGAACGGTGTGGCTCGCCACGCCACGCGGACTCAGCGCGTACGCGGGCGGCCGCTGGCGCACCCACGACGCCGCGGACGGCTTGCCGCCCGGAGCGATCAACGTCGTGCTCGGAAGCCGCGCCGACGCGTTGTGGGCCGGCACGACCGCAGGCCTCATGCGGATCGTCGAGGGCCGGGCCGAGATCCATCCTCTGCCCAACGTCCTGCGTGATCAGATCGTCGGGCTGGCCGAGGACGCTCGCGGGGCGCTGTGGGTGGCGACATCCACTCGCATCCTGCAGGTCCCTCTCGATCGTCTGCAGGGCGGTATCGCGCGCGACGGGAGCATCCGCGAGTTCGACGAGGCCGATGGGCTGCGCAGCCTCGAGACGACGAGGCGCGAACGTTCGCTCGTCGTGGGCCCGGACGGCCGCATCTGGCTCTCCACCACCCGGGGCCTTGCGGTGGCCGATCCGGCCCGCCTGCCGTCTCGGATGCCGGCGATTGCTGGTGTCCGCGCGATTCTCGTCGATGGCGTCCCGCTCGATCCGTTCGGCGCCAGCCCGCTGCGTATCCCACCAAACCGCGAGCGCGTGGTCTTCGAACTCGCGGGAGTCAGCCTGTCCTTTCCCCAACACGTGCGCCTTCGCTACCGGCTCGACGGCATCGATCGGGACTGGAGCCCGGCGACGACCGCACGCGATGCCATCTACACGCGCCTGGCGCCGGGACCATACCGCCTGCGCCTGATGAGCACCGCCGGCGATGGACGATGGCGGGAAGCGACGACGGCCGTGTCTTTCGTGGTGGAACCAGCCATGTGGCAGACGACCTGGTTCCGCGTACTCGCCGCCGGGGTCTTCGGTGCCGTGATCCTTGCCGCGTATCGCGTGCGGACGCGGCAGCTGACGCGTCACCTGCACGTGCGCTTCGAAGAACGCCTGCAGGAGCGGACACGAATCGCGCAGGAGTTGCACGATACGCTGCTCCAGGGCGTCCTGAGCGTTTCGATGCAGCTGCATTCCGCAATCGACGATCTGCCGGCCGACACGCCCAACCGCGCGGAGCTCGAAGGGCTGCTCCTGCAGATGAGTCGAGTCAGTGACGAAGGCCGGGTCGCGGTGCGCGGCCTGCGCACCCCGAGCTCAGACGACCTCGACCAGGCCTTCTGCTTCGTGCAGCAGGAGTACGCCTCGCGCAGCGACGCCGATTTCGAGGTGACCGTCGAAGGACAGGTCCGCGACATTCATCCGCTGATCCGGGACGAGGTGTACCGCATCGGCCGCGAGGCGCTGGTCAACGCCTTCAGGCATGCAAAGGCGAACCGCATCGTCGTCGAAATCGAGTACGGCCGGCAGCGGCTGCGTCTCCACGTGAGCGATGACGGGTGCGGCATCGACCCTGACATTCTGCACACCGGCCGCGATGGGCACTGGGGCCTGCCCGGGATGCGCGAGCGGGCGCAACGCATCGGCGGCCAGATCACGCTGGCGAGCCGGCCCGGCGCGGGGACCGAAGTGGAGCTCGTGCTGCCGGCGTCGGTTGCCTTCGCATTCTCCAAGGAGCACGACCATGGCTGACGATTGCGGCATTCGCATCCTGACGGTGGACGACCAACCCCTGGTGCGCGCGGGACTGGTCACCGTAATGGGCAAGCAGCCAGGCATGGCCGTGGTCGCGCAGGCGGCGACCGGCCAGGAAGGCATCGAGCAGTTCCGGACGCACCGGCCAGACGTGACGTTGATGGATCTGCGACTGCCGGACATGAGCGGCGTCGATACGACCATCGCCATCCGATCCGAGTTCCCCGATGCGCGGATCATCGCGCTGACGACCTTCGAAGGCGACGTGGACATTCAGCGTGCGTTTGCCGCCGGCGCAAGGGCATACGTCCTGAAGAGCATGCCGCCGAAGGAACTTGTCGACATCATCGGTCAGGTGCATGCCGGCAAGAAGCGTGTACCGCCCGAGGTCGCGGCGCTGCTGGCCGAGCATCTCGCCGATGAATCCTTGACGCCGCGGGAGCGTGCGGTGCTGATCCACGTGGCGGAGGGGTGCCGCAATCGCGAGATTGCGAGGCTGCTCGGAATCTCCGAAGACACGGTCAAGACGCATCTCAAGCACATCGTCGACAAGCTTGGCGCCCGGGATCGCACCGAAGCCGTCGCGATCGCCGTTCGGCGCGGAATCATGCAACTGTGACCGCCGCGCCAGAATCTTTGTCGCCGCACGTGGAAGGCGCCATCACCCGGACGGGGGATGGCGAAACCGCCCGGGCGGGTGACGCCAGCGCGCAGCGCGACCGCTAGGCTCAGATGGTGCCTGGCCCGTGTGCCAGGCCCGTCTCAAGGAGCGGGCACGTTCTCAACTATCCAGGCCACTGGGCGGGGCTTGCCCTCCTGTTGCTGCGCGTGACTGTCGGATCGACAGTCGGACCGCAGGCATGGATGTCGTTGTCGGCGGCGCGTATCGACCCTCTCGCGGCTCTGATAGGCACCGCGCTGCTCACTTGTGGCGTGGGCCTGTCGATCGGCTTCTGCTCGCGACTGTTCGCCGCCGCGATCGGTCTTGTCCATGCCGCCGCGCTCCTCGGCCTGCCGGAATGCGCCCTGCTGGTACGCGTCGACCCCACTGCGGCACTCGTCAGCCTGGCGGCAGCGCTCGCCATCGCGCTGCTTGGACCAGGCGCGTTCTCGGTCGACGCGCGTCGGTTCGGACGCCGGGCGATCTTCGTCGCCGGCAGGAGCGGTCGCAGGTAGCAGGGTGATCTGGATCTGCCCTGTGAGGGTGATTCGCGTGCGCCGCGCCCGCCTCATTCTGTCGCGCAGGTTCGACAGAAGGAGACACTGCCTTGCACGCCAATGCCAATACGATTGCAATCACTCACGCGTCCCCGGCACCAGAACAGCCACTTGCGTGGCACGACGACGCCGGGTTGTCGCACTTCATGGCCGTGCGGCCGCGACTGTTCAGCGTCGCCTATCGGATCGTCGGCGACGCCGCCGGGGCCGAGGACATCGTGCAGGATGTCTGGCTTCGCTGGCAGACGACGGATCGACGCGCGGTCCGCAGCCCGGCCGCCTTCCTCGTCACAGCCACGTCGCGCCTCGCGATCAACGTGGTCCGGTCCGCCCGCCACCGCCACGAGACGCCGGCGAGCGCCTCGCATCCCGAGCCTGCCGACACCGGAGCCGATCCGGTCGCGCAGCGCGAGCAGGACGAAGCCTTGAACGCCGCGGTGCTGATCCTGGTCGAAACGCTGTCGCCGGTCGAACGCACGGCGTACGTCCTGCGCGAAGCCTTCAGCTGTTCTTACCGTGAGATTGCCCGAGTTCTGCAGGTCCAGGAGGCAAACGCCCGGCAACTGGTCACGCGGGCGAGAATTCGCGTCTCGGGAGGGCGCCGCGCGGCCGCCGGGCTCACCGAGCACCGCCGTTGGCGCGACGCGTTCGTCATGGCGTCCAGAAGTGGCGACGTGACGCATTTGGAAAGAACGTTCGCCGCCAATCTCCCGCGGCCCACCTGACTGCTGTCACAGGTCGGCTCACCACACGGTCATGCCGACAGACGCCTTGCAGCGGCGCACGCGCGGGCAGGAAAGGAACCTTGATCATGAAACTCGTCATCATCGGCGGGACCGGTCTCATCGGCTCGAAACTCGTCGTCACGCTCCCCGAGCATGGCCACCAGGCCGTCGCGGCGGCGCCGGACACCGGCGTCGACATCCTGACCGGCGAAGGGTTGACCGACGTGCTGCAGGGCGCACACGTCGTGGTCGACGTGTCGAACTCACCATCGTTCGAGGACACGGCGGTGATGGACTTCTTCACGACCGCGACCGTCAACCTGCTTCGGGCGGCGGCCACTGCCGGCGTGCAGCACTATGTCTCGCTTTCGGTGGTGGGGACCGAGCGGCTCGCCGAGAGTGGGTACTTCCGCGCCAAGATCGCGCAGGAGCAGATGATCGCGACATCCGGCCTGCCGTACTCGATCGTGCATGCCACGCAGTTCTTCGAGTTCGTCAAGGGCATCGCCGCGGCTGCCACGGACGGCAATACGGTGCGGCTCGCGCCTGTCCTGGTCCAGCCGATGGCGGCCGACGATGTGGCCAGAGCGGTCGGGAGAGTCGCCGTCGGCGCGCCGCTCAACGGCGTGGTGGAAGTGGCAGGTCCCGAACAGTTTCGCCTGGACGACGCCATTCGGCTCGGACTCAGCGCCCGTCACGATCCGCGAGTGGTCGTGAGCGATCCGCAGGCCCGGTACTTCGGCGCCCTGCTGGGTGAGCGCACGCTCGTGCCGTCGGAAGGCGCCAGGCTGGGCCAGATTCGGTTCCTCGACTGGCTGCGTGAGCCGGCACGCCAGGCGTCCTGACCGTCGACCACAGCCCGAGGGCGATCGCTCGCGCGGTCGCCCTTCCCGCCCAAGCCCCTTCATGTAGCCCTGGGCTTCTATTCCCTCGAGAGTTGGACGTCTCCGCCTCGGCCGACCATGCCTCCACGCCTCGTCGCCACGCCTTCATCGCGTGTGAGTCGGTCGGACTGGCAGCATGGGGACGGTTCTGGTCGCACCACGACCGGCCCGACGTGGCCGGCGGGCGACGGTCACCAGGTACGGCGACAGGCGGTCCAACCGCACGAACCCGT
>CBIHOS010000263.1:0-5556 GCA_966211945.1 uncultured bacterium | reverse complement strand
CTCGATCCCGGATGGGCTGGCCGGAAATACCGCGCCGCCGCGGCGCTGGCTCGCAGAATCCGCCACGCGCACAAACGCAGCTCGTCGCCGCACTGACGATCGTGTCAGCGGGCCGGCTGTCCCTGGGCGAGCTCGCCGACGGCCGCTGGCGCCGCCGCCAGCAGGTCGGCGATGCGCTCGGGCTGCTTGCCGCCGGCTTCGGCGAAGTCGGGCCGCCCGCCGCCGCCACCGCCGACGATCGGGCCGAGCCGCTTGACCAGATCGCCCGCCTTGACGCGGCTCGTGACGTCGGCCGTCACCGAGACCACGAAGGTGACCTTCCCCTCGGTCTCGGCCGCGAGGACGATGACGCCCGAGCCGATCGAGCTCTTGATCTGGTCGGCCAGTTCGCGGAGCGCCGCCCGATCGACCCCGTCCACGCGCCGCGTCACGACCTTCAGGCCGGCGACGTCGTGGGTGTCCTGCGCCGCAGTCGGGGCGCCGCCGCCGAGCGCCGCCTTGACGCGCGCCGCCTGCAGCGCGCGGGTCAGGCGCTTGATCTCGCTCTGCAGCCGGCTGACGGCCTCCGCCGCGTCCGCCGGCGCGACGTGCAGTTCGCCGGACACGGCCTGCAGGTGGCGCCGTTCGTCCTGCAGCAGCGCGATCGCGCCGTCGCCGGTCACCGCCTCGACGCGCCTGACGCCGGCGGCGACGCCGCCCTCGGCGACGATCGCGAACAGCCCGATGTCGCCGGTGGCGCGGCAGTGCGTGCCGCCGCACAGTTCGAGGCTGAAGCCCGGGATGTCGACCACGCGCACGGTGTCGCCGTACTTCTCGCCGAACAGCGCCATCGCGCCGAGCGCCATCGCCTCGTCGGTCCTGCGCAGCGTCGTCTGCACGCCGGTGTTCTTCATCACGTGCGTGTTGACGATGCGCTCGATCGCGTCGAGGTCGGCCGGGCTGATCGTTCCCGTGTGGACGAAGTCGAACCGCAGCCGATCGGGCCCGACGAGGGAGCCGGCCTGCTTGACGTGCGTGCCGAGCGTCTGGCGCAGCGCCGCGTGCAGGAGGTGCGTGGCGGTGTGATTGCGGCGGATCGCCGCACGCCGCCCGACGTCGACGCGTGCGGTCACCGGCGCGTCGGCCCTCAATGCGCCTTCGGTGACGGCGACATGGTGGACCCGCGGTCCGCCGGCACTCAGGCGCGACATCCCGGTCACCGTCGCCGAGAGGCCGCCACCGGCCAGGACGCCGGTATCCGACACCTGCCCGCCGCTCTCGACGTAGAACGGCGTGCGCTCGAGCACGACGAAGCCGGCGGCGCCAGCCGGCAGCGTCGTCACCTGGGCGCGTTCGGCGTCGAACAGCGCGACGATGCGCGCGTCGCGGAGTTCGGTGGTGTCGTAGCCGTCGAAGCGATCGCCGAGCGTGTCGAGCGTCGCCTGCGTGGCGGGATCGACCACGGTGAAGCCCTGTGCCCGCGCCATCTCGAAGTGGCTGCCGGCCCGGGCGCGCTCGCGCTGTGCCTCCATGGCGGCGTCGTAGCCGGGGCGGTCCACCGTCAGCTGGCGCTCGCTCGCCAGGTCCTCGATGAAGTCGAGCGGCAGGCCGAGCGAGTCGTAGAGGCGGAAGACGTCATCGCCGGGAACGACCTTGTGGTCCGACGCGGCGGCGCGATCGAGCACCTGCTCCAGCCGCCCGAGGCCACCGGTGAGGACCGCGTCGAAGCGCTCTTCCTCCGAGCGGATCACTCGGACCACGCTGTCGCGGTTCGCCTTCAACTCCGGATAGGCGTCGCCCATCTCCGCCACGACGCGGTCGGCGAGTTCGTGCATGAACGGCTGCGTGATGCCGAGCTTCTTGCCGTGCCGCATCGCCCGCCGCATGATCTTGCGCAGCACGTAGCCGCGCCATTCGTTGCTCGGGATCACCCCGTCGGCGATGAGGAACGTGCAGGCGCGCATGTGGTCGCCGATCACGCGCATCGACGTGCTGGCCGGATCGGTGCCCGTGTACGGCTGGCCGCACATCCTGGCCACGTCCTGGAGCAGCGGCTGGAACAGGTCGGTGTCGTAGTTGCTCTCGACGCCCTGGAGCACCGCGGTCACGCGTTCGAGGCCCATGCCGGTGTCGATCGACGGGGCCGGCAGCGGCACGAGCACGCCGCCCGGCTGCCGGTCGAACTCCATGAAGACGTTGTTCCAGATCTCCATCATGGAACCGTCGTCTTTCACGAAGTAGATCTCGGAGCAGCGGCCGCAGGGGCCGGTGTCGCCCATCTGCCAGAAGTTGTCCTCTGCGCCCAGCTCGCCGATGCGCTCGGCCGGCAGGTACGTCCGCCACAGCGCGTACGCGTCATCGTCGCGCGGCACCGCGGCGTCGCCCATGAAGATGGTCGCGTACAGGCGATCCTGCGGCAGCTTCCAGACCTCGGTCAGCAGTTCCCAGGCAAACGGGATCGCCTCGGCCTTGAAGTAGTCGCCGAACGAGAAGTTGCCCAGCATCTCGAAGAACGTGTGGTGGCGCGGCGAGGGCCCGACGTTGTCGAGGTCGTTGTGCTTGCCGCTCACGCGCATGCACTTCTGGGCGGTCGTGGCTCGACGGTACTCGCGGCGCTCCGTGCCGAGGAACACGTCCTTGAACTGGTTCATCCCGGCGTTGGTGAACAACAAGGTCGGGTCGTCGCCCGGGACGAGTGACGCACTCGACACGGGCTTGTGGCCCCGCGCCTCGAAGAACTCCAGGAACCCACGGCGGATCTCGCGCGAACGCATAGCCGCCCATTTTACCGTCGGGCGACTCGGGCCGATGCAAAAGGGTGAAAAGGGCGAAAAGGGCCAGAGGGCCAGACGGCGGTCCTTCTCGCCCTTTCGAACTTCTTGCCCTTTCAACTTTTGCACCGCGGTGTGCCAGTAGCGGTTCGTGGAT
The DNA here is from genome assembly GCA_966211945.1 of uncultured bacterium. Classification (GTDB taxonomy): domain Bacteria; phylum Acidobacteriota; class Vicinamibacteria; order Vicinamibacterales; family Vicinamibacteraceae; genus Luteitalea. The sequence continues at coordinate 2,649 of CBIHOS010000263.1, read as the reverse complement.
GGCATACTCCGCGCATGCCGACTCTCCCGACCGTTCGTGCCCTCGCCCTTGCCGGCCTGGTGATGCTTGTGGCTCAGCCGGGCGCCGCCCAGCGCGCCGCCCAGGCGCCGCTGCCGGCCGACACGACCTACACCGTGCGGCCCGCTGGCGCGGCGCAGGCCGCGCTGCTCGCGGCCGAGGACCCGGCCTGGGAGAAGGCCGAGGTGATCACGTGGGGTCCGGAGCCCTTCGCGACGCGCTTTCGTGCGCTCTGGGCGACCGACGGTCTGTATCTGCGGTGGGACGCCGACGACCCGGCGCCCTGGAACACGATGACCAATCGCGACGACAAGATCTGGAACGAAGAGGTCGTCGAGATCTTCCTCGACCCGGCGTGGTCGGGGAAGGACTACTGGGAACTCGAGATCAGTCCGGCCAACGTCGTGTGCGACGTGCGGATGGTCGCGCCGCACCCGACCGTGACCTCGGACCTGACCTGGAACCACGATGGCCTGAAGACGCAGGTGCGCCACGAGAAGACGGCCAGCGGCACGCCGCGCCGGTGGGTCGCCACGGCGTTCGCGCCGTGGGCCGGCTTCCGCTCCCTGCCGGTGCCCGCCAAGGTCGCGCTGCCGCCCAGGGCCGGCGAGGCCTGGGGCTTCAACGTCTTCCGGATCGAGCGGCCGAACGGGCCGGCGCGCCCGAACGAGGGCGCCGTCAATCGCGCCTGGTCGCCGACCGGGGCCTCGAGCTTCCACGTGCCGGCAGCGTTCCGGAAGTTCGTGTTCGCGGACAAGTAAGGCTGTTGCTACTCCGGGTCGCCCCGCCGCCGGCGCCGCACGGCGGCGGCCGACGCGCCGAGATCGAAACCCTGGCGCACCAGGTAGCCGATCAGCCGCTGCGCATGCCGGTCGTCCGCGATGGGGCCACGCACGCGGCGATCGAGGGCGGCTTCGAGCGCCTCGTCGACCGGCCGGTCCTCGAACCCCTCATCGACGGCCTGCAGCGCCTCCGAGCGATCGATGCCCATCGCCTCGAGCGATCGCCGGATGCGCAAGGGCCCGCGATGCTTCACGCGCGCTTCGGTGCGTGCGTAGGCGCGGGCGGCGCGACGATCGTCGAGGAGCTGCTCACGCCGCAGCCGATCGATGGCGGCGTCGACGGCGGCGGCCTCGCACCCACGCCGCGCCAGCCGCATTCGAAGCTGCCGCTCGGTCAGTTCACGACGCGACAGCGCTGCAAGCCCGTAGGTGTACGGGTCGGGCGGCGTCGTGTCTCGCGGCATACGACATTAGAACGCCAAACGCCGGCTGCCCGCTCGTCGAGCCAGCCGGCGGATCAGGGGAAACCGCAGTTCGCGCCGCCGAACCCACGGCGACGATGGCCGCGGACCGCGTGGGAGTCGAGCCGCAGGCACACCGGAGCAGCCCAGAGGACTGGGCTCGCGGTTGGCGCAGGGCAGGAAGGCCGGTTCGTCGCCTACGTGCCGAAGCGGGTGATCTCGGGTGCGCCGCCGGCGCGCACGCCGCTGGTCGCGGCCCGCAGCATCTCGTCGCGCGCCATGTCGGACGTCGTCGACACGCCCTGCACCTTCAGTTTGAACTCGTCCTTGTTCGAGGCATACCGAAGCGCGTCGTCGTAGGTGATGATCCCGCGCGAGTACATCAGGAACAGGTGCTGGTCGAACGTCTGCATGCCGTACTGCGAGGTGCCGGCGGCGATCGCCCCGTGAATCAGGTGCGTCTTGTCCTTGTCGGCCACCGCGTCACGGATGAACGGCGTGCTGATCATCACTTCCACGGCCGCCACACGCCCGGCGCCGCCGACGCGGGGCAGCAACCGCTGCGAGACGACGGCGCGGAGCACGCTGGCCAACTGCAGCCGGACCTGCCGCTGCTGGTGCGGCGGGAACACGGCGACGATGCGGTTGATGCTTTCGGGAGCATCGAGCGTGTGCAGCGTGGAGAAGACCAGATGGCCGGTCTCGGCGGCGAGCAGCGCCGTCTCCACCGTTTCGAGGTCGCGCATCTCGCCGACCAGGATCACGTCGGGATCCTGACGCAGGGCCGAGCGCAGCGCGTGGGCGAACGACTTGGTGTCGACGTTGATCTCACGCTGGTTGACGATCGAGTGCTGGTCGCGGTGCAGGTACTCGATCGGATCCTCGACGGTGACGATGTGCGACGACCGGTGCTGGTTGATGTGGTCGATCATCGCGGCCAGCGTCGTGCTCTTGCCCGAACCTGTCGTGCCGGTGACCAGCACCAGGCCGCGCTCCTCCTCGGCAATCCGCTTGAGCACGTCGGGCAGTTCGAGCGCGTCCACGCTCGGAACCTTCGTCGAGATGACGCGGATGACCAGCGAGATGGTGCCGCGCTGGGTGAACACGTTGCAGCGGAACCGGCCGATGCCGGGGATGCTGTAGGCCGTGTCGATCTCCTGGTGCGCGACGAAGTACTTGCGCTGCTCGACGTTGAGCACGGTCGCCGCCATCGTCTCGGTGTCGTCGCGTTCGAGGCGGCGGCTCTCGTCGGCCACCATCAGCGTGCCGTCGACCCGCATCATCGGAAAGCTGCCGACCTTGATGTGGATGTCGGATGCGCCCGAGCGCACGGCGTGGGTGAGGAGATCGTTCAGATGCATGGCAGGCCCCCCCGGCCAATCGGCAGG
>CBIHOS010000262.1:0-5598 GCA_966211945.1 uncultured bacterium | reverse complement strand
GCGATCCCGACATCCTGCACACGCAGAAGGCCGAGATCATGTCGGCGGCGAAGTTTCCGAAAATGGCCGGCATCTACCTGATGGTGCTCGGCGGCCTGATGACGATCCTCATTCTCACGGCGTTCATCGGCATTCCGCTCATCGGCCTCGGCTGGTGGATGCGGCGGCGCGGCGTGGCGAACGTGCAGGTCGTGGAGGCCGCGTTTGCCGAGTACGTCGGCCAGCCGCAGATGGCCTGATCGAAGCCGCGCCACCGCACTCGCTCGAAAGGGGGAATCTTCGGCTGTCGTGAGGAGAATCCCCCACATCAGGGCGACCCGCGTTCCGGGAACTCACGCGCGTCTGACGCGTTCCATCGCTGTCGACAGGCATGGCGATTGCTCCGTTGGAAGAGCAGGACGCCCATGCCGCCACTCATCATCGAGAGATTCAGAGTGCTGCAGTTCGTCGGGCCGTGCGTGACCGTGTTCGGTTCCGCGCGCCTTGGCGAAAGCCACCGGTACTATCAGCGTGCCCGCGAGATCGGTCGCGCCATCGCCGGACTCGGGTTCACCGTGAAGACCGGCGGCGGCCCGGGTCGCTACGGCACCTGACTGGCAACCATGAAACTGTCCGTCATCGCCCTGGACTACGACGGCACCGTCGCTCGCGGCGACGTGCTGGACCCATCGGTCCGCGACGCCATCGCGCTCGCCCGCCGGTGCGGGATCGTCGTGCTTCTCGTCACCGGCAGGATTCTCCACGATCTGCGCCGGGTAGCTGGCGATCTCCATTTCGTGGACGCCGTCGTCGCCGAGAACGGAGCCGTCCTGCACTTCCCCGCGAGCGCACGGACCGACGCGCTGGCTCCGCTCGTGCCCGAGACGTTCCTGGCCGAACTCCATCGGCGCGGCCTGCGCGTGGCTGCCGGTCGATGCCTCGTCGACGCCGACGCCAACGATGCCCCGCGTCTGCTCGACATCATCCGATCTCTCGAGTTGCCGCTCGTGCTGGTCTTCAACCACGGGCGTGTCATGGTGCTGCCGCAGGGCGTCAGCAAGGCGACCGGACTGGAGACGGCGCTCGACACGCTGCGCCTCTCGGCTCGCAACACGCTTGCGATTGGCGACGCCGAGAACGATCACGAACTGCTGCGGGCAGCGGAGATCGGTGCGGCAGTGGCGTGGGGCAGCCTGGCGCTGCAGGCGGCAGCAGACATGGTGCTCGACGGCGATGGACCGGCCGCCGTGGGAGCGTACCTTCGAGCCCTTGCCCCCACCGGCACCCTTCCCGTCGCGCCTCGTGGCCGTCGACGACTGCTGCTCGGCCATCTCGAGGACGGCCGTGAGTTCTCGCTGGCGGTCCGCGGCCGCAACGTCCTCATCACTGGCGATTCCAGGTCCGGCAAGTCCTGGGTCGCAGGTCTTCTCTGCGAGCAATTGATCCTCCAGGGCTACTGCGTGTGTGCGATCGATCCGGAAGGCGACTACAGCTCGCTCGAGGGACTGCCTGGCGTGACCGTTCTGGGACGAGACGATGCGCCTCCCACGCCGCGGGAGCTGCTGCGCGCGCTGCGGTATCCGGATCGCAGCGTGGTGATCGACCTCTCGCGCCTCCCTCTCGACGAGAAGGTCCGGTACGTGCGCGCCGCGCTGCCGGCGTTGAACGTGCTCCGGCAACGAACCGGCCTTCCCCACCGCATCCTGCTCGACGAAGCGCACTACTACCTGCGCGACACGGACGTGCCCGCACTCCTGGATCTCGACAGCAATGGGTACACGGTCGTCACGTACTGCGCATCCAGGCTGCCCCGGGCCCTGCTGGCCACCACCGACGTGGTGATCGCGACGTGCGAAACCAATCCGGCCGAAGTCGACGTGCTGCGGCAACAGTACGCGGAGACTCCCGAGACCGACTCGCCAGCCTGGTCGATCCTCGGACGCCTGAAGCTCGGTCAGGCCGTGGCGCTGCCGACGACCGATGAAGCGGGCGGCGCGTTGCGCCCGTTCACGATCGGGCCACGCCTGACGCCTCACGTCCGGCACCGGGCGAAGTACGTCGACGTCCCGGTCAGCGTCCATCGCGCCTTCGTCTTCAATGCCAACGGCCAGCCCCTGCACCGGGCGCACACACTCCGCGATTTCGTGTCACGGCTCGAGCAGGCGTCACCAACGACGCTGGACGGCTACATCGTGCGGGGCGACTTCTCACGATGGATTGCCGACGTCTTCGGCGATCGCGCCCTCGCCGCCGAGCTGCGCGGGCTCGAACGCGGCCACCGGACCACCGCGCGCGAGGACACGATCGCGGAGATGGCCGACGCCATCCGCGGCCGGTACGACCTGGCAGAAGGCGACGTCGAGACGGCGCAGGCGGGCCAGGCGCCGTCGGGCGCGTGACGCCGATCGACCGCCGCGACGCGCCACATCTCGCCCGGTGGCGCAGGCGGTTCGACCGGCAGGAGAGGGAACGTCACGCACGCCGCGTGAACGTCGTGACCACGAGCCCACGCGTGGGCTGCCATGCGCGCGATCGGCGAGTGAAGTCACCAGACACAGAGCGACTGGAGGATGGCATGCGCGTGGGAGACATCATGGACACGAACGTGGCCGCGGCCGACGCACGTACGCCTGCCGCAACCGCGTGGACGCAGATGCAGGATCAGGACATCCGTACGTTCGTGGTGAGTGACCGGTCGGGCATCATCGGCCTGGTCACGCGCGAGCAGCTGGGAGGCGCGGGCGGCGACTTGAATCGCTGTGGACGCGTGCTCGGCGATTTCGTGCGGCGCGGCCGTGTCGTGACGACGCCGGAGTCGCCGGTGGGCAGCGCGGCGCGATTGTTCGGGCCTCACGTCGACGGGTGCGTCCCGGTGCTCGATCGCGGCCGCCTCGTGGGCGTCCTCACGGTGTCGCATCTGCTGCAGATCATCGCGCGCATGGAGCGGCTGCTGCGCCGGAGTTCACGCCGCACGAACGTGACGGCCCCCCGCCGGGTCGAAGCCGAGGCCCCACCTCACGCCTGATGGCGCGGCTGACCGTTCCAGGCCGACGGCCGCACCACCCAGCGCAGCGATCAGGAGCCCAGCCAGATTCGATGTGTCCGCGCGCCGATCGTCCTCCGGGCCCCAAGGCGTCACCCGCGCGCCAGATCAGCGCTGCGGTCCCCACACCCCGGGATTCTGCTGATGGCAGCGGGCACAACTCGCGAGGATCCGTCCGTACGCCTGCGCCCGTTCCGCACGCCCCACCGCCTTGGCGGCAGTTGCACTCAACGACTGCGCCCGGGCGTTGGCGACACGGGCCCGTTTCGCCAGTTGCCGCGTCGGCATCGCCGGAGGGTCGAGTCGCAGTTGCGCGAACGCCCGCGCCCCTTCGTTCCACGCGGACGTCGACGGCCCGATGAGCCCCGCCAGCAGCCAGTCCGCCGCACGCTGATGCGCCAGCATCTGGCCGACGACGCCGCCGACCGCCGGTGCAGGCGTCACCGGAATCGCGCTCTGCACGTGCATCGCCTCGTGGCACTGACCACAGCGCGACAGCAGCGTCGCCGTCTCGCTCGCAGCGCGCTCGATCGTCTTCGCCTGCCGCACCTTGCCGGCCTCGATCGTCATGAGACCGAAGAACGCCTGCGCGCCGGTCGGGAACGGGACGTCGGGCCGGTGCTCCGCCAGGCGCTGGGCCTGCGCCTGCGCGGCGGCAAGAACGCCGCGTGCCACCGCATCGTGCATCACGATCGCTTCGCTGAAGTGGGCCTTCATGAAGAGCGACCGCGCCGATGCCGGCTGGGCCGGCGCCGGTCTCGCGAGGAGCACGACGGCCGCGACTGCCGTCGCGACGTATCCGACTCGAACACTGCCCGCAGGCGCACGGTTCATGGCAGCTGTCTCCGCCGACGCGTGTTGCAGGTGCATGGACGGCTCCGCGCCCCGCACCGAGGCGCGGCGCGCGACATGTGGCGGCGAGCGACGCCGACCAGCCGTGGCCGGCCGGGTCGGTTCGCCGGCGCCGGTTCTAGTCGTCGAGCACGAAGGTGACCATCATGTTGACCTGGTACTCCACGACCTTGCCGCCGTCACAGCGCACGTGCTGCTCCTTGACCCAGGCCCCGCGGACATTGCGCAGCGTCTTGGATGCCCGGGCGATGCCCACCTGAATCGCATCCTCGAAGCCCTTCGTCGACGTGGCGCTGATCTCCGATACCTTGGCGACAGACATGTCGTCCTCCTCCAGACTGGATCGATCGACTGATTTCGACCGGCTGCCCGTCACCATATCAGTGATGCAAGGAGAGGTGCACGACGCGTCGCCGTTGCCGCCGGCGGCCATCCGACTGGTGCGCGTGGCGGGCGCCCCGCGGGCTTCCAGGCTGTTACCGGCGGCGTATCGTGTCAGCGAAGATCGTCAGCAGGCGGTGCACACGATCGCGGCTGTCGCCGAAGGGGGCGGCGTCCCGCTCGCGATGCAGCAGGTCGCTGAAGCCTTCGGGCAGCGGGTCGCCCGTGATGTTCCGGAACGCCATGGCGTGGTCCGTGAAGCGCCGGGCCGAGGCGGCTTCGTTCAGCATCACGAGGAGGCCCCGATGACGCTCGTCGAGGCTGATGGTCGACAGGAGGGCCTGCACCACGCTGCGCGGACCCTCCATCGCCTGCATGAACATGCGGTCGTGGTAGACGAGGACGCCGGTCACGCCTCGCGCGCGATTGCGCCGTCGCGCCCCTGCGAGCATCGTCCTCAGCTCGTCAGGGTCCATCTCTCGCGCCGCGGCGCTCGTGTACACGACGACCCACAATGGATCGTCCGATTCGGCGTCTTTCACGACCAGGGCTCCATCGACTGACAGCCTAACTCAGCCGACATGTCGCGTGCCAACCTAAGGCAAACTCTGCCACGTGCTCACAGGCGAGCCGGCGTCAACCGGCGATCGCGCAGGCCGTGACTCCATTGGTACCGGGAGTGGGGATCGAACCCACACGCTCCTCACGGAGCCCGGGATTTTAAGTCCCGTGCGTCTGCCAGTTTCGCCATCCCGGCTCAATCGATACCGTGCCGCGGCCGCATTTCGCGCGGCAAAACACGCCGGACCGGCGAGATGCCGGCACAGCGCCTGCCGAACATTGCGCGTCGCGCGCCTGCGCCGCCCGACATCGGACGCGCCGGCGGCACATCCCTGCTGATGCAGCGCCCTGCTGCTCCTCGCCAGTGCGGCGACCGCCCTAGTGCACGACGCCGCCACCGCCTGCCGCCGATGCCTTGGCCGCGTCGTTGAGCAGCGCCTCCAGCTTCGCCGGCGAGAGCGGGAACGGGCCGGCGACCGCCGACGCGCTGTGGATCTCCATGGCCAGCACGACGCCGGTCTCGAAGGGACTGACAATCCAGTTGATGCCGTGAAACGTCGTCACCGCCTCGTCGTCGCGGCCCGGGTTGAGCACGCGGTCGATCGCCTTCAGCGTCGCGTGCATCACGGTGCTCGCGTCGTCCACGGTCCAGGCCGCGGGATCGGCGCCGCCGATGTGGTGAATCGTCTCGGTGTACACGGCCTCGTTGCCGCGCAGCATGATTTCGACTTGATACGTCATGGTGGTCGCGGCTCCCGCCGTCCGGTCAATTCTACCCGGCG
>CBIHOS010000261.1:0-5618 GCA_966211945.1 uncultured bacterium | reverse complement strand
GCCGCCGCCATCCGACTCCTACGACGAGGACGCTCCCACCATCGTCGCCTCGATGCCGAGGCTCACGCCACAGCCGGTGGCGCGGCACACGCCGATGCCCGGAGCACGGCCGACGCCGCCGCCACAGGTCCGTCACACGCCGCCGCCCGTGATCAGTCCGCCGGTTGCCGAGGCGCCGCTGCTGCCGCCGGACCTGCCGCCCGTGCCGACGCCGCCGGTGTCGCCGGTGTCGCCAGGCGACACGTACGACGATGCGCCGACGATCGTCACCGGGATGCCAGTGCCGAGTCCGCCCCAGACGGAGAAGCGATCGTCGCCGGCGCGGTCGGCATCGGTCCCGCCGGCGCCGACGCCGGCGCCGGTACCTGCCGCGATCCCGGCGTCGATGCCGGGAGGGGCCGCTTCCCGGGCGAAGGCGCCTGCGTCCGCGCCCGTCCGTCCCGCGCCTGGGTTCACGACGCGCCCGTCGTCGGGCACGCTCACGCGTACCCAACAGCTTCTGGTGGCGGGTGTGGTGGTGTTCCTCGTGCTCCTCGTGGGCGCACTGCTGCTCTGGCGCGCGCTGGCCCCGGGTCCAGCCGCGCGCGGCACGCTCGTCGTCGAAGCGCTCCCGTGGGCGAACGTCACCGCCATCACCGATGGCGACGGCGTGAACCTGTTGACGGCGCCGGCGGCGACGCCGCTGTCCACGTCGGTCCCGGCCGGCCACTACAACGTCACGGTACGCGGCCCGGGCAATGCGGAGCGCAGCATCACGGTGGATGTCGGCGCCGATGGTGTCGCGGTCGCGCCTGTCGTGCGCTTCCAGGATGTGACGGGCCAGACCTACTTCGAGAAGTACTTCCCGGTGACGACGCCGTCGGTGCCGCCAACCGATGCCGCGGCGGCCCCAACGGCAGACGCGGCGGCGGCCGCGTCTGGAGGGCAGCAGCCGTGATCGCTCGCCGCCTTCGTCTGGCCGGACTGGCGCTCGCGCTGCTGGTCGGCACCTGTCATCCAGCCCTCGCACAGGATGGCGACGATGCGTTCAAGGACGGCATCGAGGCACGCAAGCGCAACCAGCACGGCGAGGTGATCGCGCAGATGCGGCGGGCGATCAGCGCCGACGGCAAGGAGTCGCCGCGCAAGGTCGGGCGCAACGTGTTCGGCGGCGGCGGCACGGAGTACCTGCCGTACTTCTTCCTGGGCGAGGCGTATTACAAGCAGGGCGACTGCGCCGGTGCGGTCGTCGCGTGGGCCGCGTCGGACCGCCAGGAGGTCGTGCGCACCCAGCGCGAGTACATCGCGATCCTTCGCCAGGGCCTCTCGGCCTGCGAGGCCAAGGGCGTCCTGCTGGCGGCCAGGTACGACCCGCTCGCGGCGCGCTCCACGCAGCAGCTCACGGAACTCGCGGCCCGCTTCCAGCGGATCCGGGCCCTCGGCGAGCAGCACGCCGAACTGTGGCGCGCCAATCCGTCCTTCGGCGAGCAGTACGACAAGGCGCGGGCCGAGGACAAACGCGCGCGCACCCACCTGACCGCGGCCGAGCGCACGCGACTGGAGCGGGAGTTCGTCGAGGCGGCGCAAGCCACCGAACGCGCCGCGGTGGTGCTCACGGCGCTCGAAAGCGACGTGCGCAACGCCGTCCAGGGCCGCGAGCGGCTCACGGGTGTCGCGGCCGACGTCCGAACCGTCATCCAGGAGGGCCGGCGCCTGGACGCGGAAATCGGCGGGCTCGAAAAGCACCTGACACCGGCGCTGGCGGCGAGCAGGGCCGACGGCGTGAAGGCGCTGGCCCGAGCCAACGATCAGCTCGGAGCGCGGTCGCCGTCGGAGGCCGCCATCACCGGTGCGCGCACCCTGGCCAACGAAGGACTCGAGCAGCTCCGCGGCGTGCAGCGCGCCGTGGGCGAGGCGGCGGCGGCCATGACCAGGCAGGCGATGGCCGGTGCCCTCGCCCGTGCCCGCGAGCTGTTCCAGGTCGTCGACGGGCAGTTCACGTCACTCGACGTGCTCGTGGCCTCCAAGCGCGTGCTGGGCAACGTCGACGTCGCCGGCCGCCGTGACGTGGCGCGCAAGAAGTTCGAGTCGGCGCGACGCCGGCTGGGCGCCGCACAGCGCGACGGCAAGACCGCCGAGGTCGACGGCGCCATGCGCATCGCCGACCAGGTCCGTCTCGAACTCGAAGACCTGACCCGGGCCTTCGGCGACCTGACGCTCGCCGATCGCGGCGTGCCCGAATGGCTCCAGCGCGGCGCCGGGCAGTACTTCAAGGGCGAATACCGCGAGGCGCTCGACAGCCTGGACGACGGTCAGGCGCCGAACCAGACCGCGCAGGCGCACGCGCACATGCTGCGGGCCGCCACCCATCACGCGCTGTGGGTGCGCTCCGGCGAACGCGATCAATCGCAGGTCGCTCAGGCCGCCGCCGAGATCGGCCGGTGCAAGGCGATCGCGCCCGACTTCGCGCCGGATGCCGCCTGGTTCTCGCCCCGCTTCGTCGAGTTCTTCCACCGCGGCGGCACGGCGGCGAAGTGAGGCCCGGTGCCCCCGCGCGGGGTCGCGTCAGCACTCCCTTGCCCAATCGGCCGGCGGCCTGCGCGCGTTGACAACGCCAGGGGCCGCCAGTACGCTGGCCCCGCTCATCCGGCACCAGTGCCGCTATTTCTGAAGGGACGCGACCTCTCATGGATGGACGCGACAGCATCCAGTCGCTGCTGGTGCTCAGGAAACTGACGCGGGCCATCGCCGAGACGGTCCGTGCGCAGATGGTCGAGTACCTGACGGTGCTCTCCCCGCTCCTGCGCCCCAAGCTGGTGCTCGGCGACTACGTGCACGGCGGCGCCAAGGAAGCGGCACCGCGCGCCGAGAAGGCGTACAAGGACGTGCAGGCGCTGTACGCACAGGTCGCCGCGGCGCGCCCGTTCCTGCTGCCCACCGAACTGACGCCGCCGTTCAACTTCAGCGGCATCGGCGTCGACATCACCCCGGTCGACTACCCGCACGTGATCGGCACCGGCGCCACGGCGCGCACGATCATGGTCCGCAGCCCGCTCTCCTGGGTCCTCAGCTACTCGGGGTTCGGGCCGGCGCGGCTTCCCGATCTGCTGAACGGCCGGCAGCGGGCCAGCCTCGACCTGCAGCAGCATCTCCTGAGCTACGTCCTGATGCGGGCCGTGATCGGCAACTCGCCCGGATTGCCGCAGGTGTTCGAGGCGTTGCAGTTCCCGCTCACGGTCACGACCGTGCCGGCGAGCGGCGCCCTGCCGATCACGCGGATCGGCGTCGCCATCGGCACGTCGCTGCCGGACGACGACGTCATTCTCGAGAGCGCGGCGCTGACCGGTGTCGATGCCTTCGAGGAAGTGATCAACGTCGACGAATTGCGCACCCTGCGCGAACCGTTCAAGGACCGGCTCTTCGAAGTGGCGCGCCAGCACGCGCCGGGACTCCTCTAGCGCGAGTCTCGCGAGCCGACGCCGTCAGGCGATGACTTCCGGCTGTGCCGTCAGGAAGTGGTTGAAGGCCGTCGGCCAGCGGTAGCCGAGCACGCGATCGTCCTGCTCGTACATCGTGCTGACGCTGTCGCCCTGGTTGCCTCCCAGCAGCACGATGTGCTCGCCCTCGGTCTTCACGTAGAACGCCACGTGCCCGGTCGTGCTGCCGGTGGCCCTGGCTGGCGGGATCACCGTCACGCAGCCATAGACCGGCGTGGGCAGCGGCGTGCCGAAACGAAGCCACGCGTCGGCGGTCGCCAGCCCGAGCCTCGGCGCTCCGGACCGCAGCAGGCACCAGTTCACGAAGGCCGCGCACCAGGCGGTCACGTCCCACTTGCCGTTCTTCTCGTAGACCGGCGGCAGCGTCGTGGAGCGTCCCAGCTGCCTGGGATCGCGGCGCGGGTCGGTCTTCACCGTCTCGAGATAGCCGACGATGCGGGCATTGCGCCGCTTCATCTCGTCGCGCAACGCCCGCTGGAGTTCCTGGGCCAGATCCGGTCCGGCGGGCAGCCCCAGCTTCTGCACCTGCACGACGGCTTCGTACAGCAGCATCGCGAAGTTGCCGTCGCCCTTCCACTCGCGGATCCTTCGGCCGAGTTCGGCGTTGGCCACCGCCATCCACGGCGCCCGCGAGGTGTCGACGTAGATCTGGTCGGTCCGCATCAAGGCCGGCGCCATCGGCACTGCTGGCTTGCGCATCCTGGTTCTGGCCATCTCGACGTCCGAATCTGCTGGATCGCGGTATGCGCTCACGCGGCCGGACGCGACGTCGGCCACGAGGTTCCCCGGGGCGGGGCTGCTCGACCATCGACGTTCAGCGCGGCTGCGGCCGGTAGTACCACAGCGTGGCCTTCACCTTCACCTTCGACTGCGTGCTCCCCGAGCTGTAGGTCGCGTTGGTCAGGTGGAACACGTTGCGGGTGACCGACGTCCCGATCGGGTGGTTCTGTTCGAGCACCGTCACGCGGCCGTCCGTGCCGATCGACTCGACGATTGCGGTGTGATGCGGCCGTTCCTCGAAGATGTCGATGATGTCCTGCGAGCCATCCGCGTTGGTCGTCGTCTGCTCGATGTCGACCCGGTAGTTCTTCATCTGGATGACGTCGCCGGGCTTCAGATCGGTCCGGGTGACCGCCTTGCCCCAGACGTAGTCCACGTCCGGCGCCACCGCCCCATAGTCGGCGGCGCTCTTCGCGCCCGAGTTCTTGAGCGCGTCGTCGGCGAGCGTGAAGCACTCGCCATTGCCGTGCACGCTGTTCAGACGTTCACGCGCATAGGCGACGACGCGGTCGGTGATCGACGGCGGCGGCGGTGTCTTGGCGCCTTCGTTCTTCGCATCCAGGCCGATCGGCCCAGGCGGCGGCGCCCCGATGCGGGGCATCGTGCCGTCGTCGACGGCGAGCGAACTCGGCCCGTTCCACGGGCCTGGCGGATTTCCGTTTCCCATGCTGCCCCTCGAATGAATCAGCCGCGGCTGAAGAGCCACGCGCTGACGATGGCGAAGATCGCGGCAATCAGCGCCCACGTGCGGACCTGCGGGTGCCGGTGGCCGTGGTGCGTCGACTTCCCCGCTGCTGCGACAAGGAAGGCAACCGCGAGGACCGCCAGGATGTACTTTGCCGCCATGCGTTCCTCGCTCTAACGGTTGAACGATCCGCCGGCCACTCGCGCACGCGGCTGACGTCAGGCGTGCGGTTCGGTGGCGCCCTGCGTCACCGCGTACGGCTCCACGAGTTGCACGGCGACGCGGTCCCGGGCGCTGATGAGCGGCAGGAGGCCGCGGGCCTGGATCGCCTCGACGGCGCGATCGGTGAGTGCGACTTCCGCGGGCGGCTGCAGCGTCGGGCCATCCTCGGTGGTGTAGACGAAGGCCGGCAGGCCGTCGATGGCCAGGACGTTGGCATCGGCGCCCTCGGGGTCGAGGGCACGGGCGACGGCGACGGCGTAGGGCATCGCCGGATTGCCCCACAGGAACGCCTCGTGTACGGGAGTCGGCGGCTGTTCTTCGAAGGCGAAGGCCGTGATGGGGTCGGTGCGCTGGCCGTACGGCAATCGCAACAGGAAGCGCGGCAGCGCGAGACCGACGTGAGCCGCGGCCGGATGGGTCAGCCACGCCTGCCAGCGCGCGGCCGTTTCGGCGTC